>JANNDW010000301.1:0-6715 GCA_031378125.1 Methylibium sp.
TAGCCGAAAGGCACGCGCAACTCGTGCAGCAGCGCGCCGTCCACATAGCGCTTGTCTTTGGTCAGCGAGTCGAGCCGGTACTGCGGGATGAACACCAGATCGTGCTGCCGGCCCCAGCCTTTGAGCAGGTCTTTGAAGGCTTCGCTGACGATGCCTTCGCGCGCTTCACCCGAAACCTTCTTCAGGCGGCTCAGGTCGGCGAGGTATTGGTTGATCAGGACTTGGCTCATGCGGTGCGGGTGTTGCAACTCCGCCGCATTTCAACACAGGCCCCTCGTAGACATAGTCCCGATTGAACGGATAAGCCGACTGCGCTCCGCGCATCGTTCCGCTCTCCACATCGCCATCCGGCCGCGACGCCAGCAACTGGAACAGTGAAATCCAGCCGCGCTCGAAGCTCATCGCGCAGCCGGCCAGGTACAAGCGGTAGGCGCGCACAGTGGCTTCGGGAGTGAGCTTGCGCGCCTCGCCGAGCTGGCGCTCCAGCGCGTCGGACCAGGCCCACAGCGTGCGCGCGTAATGGGGGCGCAGGTTTTCGGCGTCCAGCAGTTCGAGCCCGGCCTCGGACAAGCCTTGCGTAACGCGTGACACATGGACCAGTTCGCCGCCGGGGAAGATGTGCTTCTCCATGAAGTCGCCCAGCCCCGCGCCGAGCTGGGTGTAGCGCAGGCCGCCAGCGGTGATGCCGTGGTTCATGATGAGCCCGCCCGGCCGCAGAAGCCGGTGCAGCTTGGCAAAGTAGGCGGGCAAGCGCGCGCGGCCCACATGCTCGAACATGCCAATCGAGGCGATGCGGTCGAAGGCTTCGTGCTCGGGCAGGTCGCGGTAGTCGAGCAGCCGCATTTCGACGCGGCCCTCCAGGCCACGCTCTTCGATCAGCCGGTTCACATGCGCATGCTGGTTTTTCGACAGCGTGATGCCCAGGCCCCGCACGCCGTAGTGCTCCGCGGCCCACAGCAGCAGGCCGCCCCAGCCGGCGCCGATGTCCAGAAAGCGCTGCCCGGGGAGCAGGCGCAACTTGCGGCACACAAGGTCGAGCTTGGCTTCTTGGGCCTGCGCCAGCGTGGTGTCGGCAGCGCGAAAGAAGGCGCAGGAGTAGACCCGCCGGGGGTCCAGCCAGAGCGCGTAGAAATCGTCCGACACGTCGTAGTGGAACTGGATGCGCCGCGCGTCGCGCACACGCAGTTGCGGCCAGCGCGAGCGCCACGCTGCGATCCAGCGCCCCCAGTTCCGTGCAGCCTCGGGCCGGCGCGGGTCGCCGACCAGCTCGGCGGCCACCGCCATCAGGTCGGCCATCGAGCCCTCGATGTCGAGCTTGCCGCGCACATAGGCGTCGGCCAGCGTGCCGATCTGGCCGCGCGCCAACGCGCCCAGCCAGCGCGGCTCGTGAAACCTGAGGCGCAAATCGGCCTGTGCCTGGCCGGCATGGCCGCCGGGCCAATCGAGCGCCACCTTGAGTGGCAACTGCTCCAGACGCTGGTCGATCAGACTTGAAAATGCATTCATGGCATCCCCCGTCGCGTGTCCGCTGGCGTGTTGATACTGTAGAGAGATTCGCCCCGGCTTGCATTGCGCAGGATCAGCCCATGCCCATGCCGATGCCCATGCCGATGCGAGTCGGCGACGCGATGGGTTCGTTGCGGCGCAGGCTGCGACGGATGTCTTCAGCGGCGCCGCCTCCCCAACCCCCGGTCACAGTGGCTAGACTGCGGGCCACACCCACCCGGAGACCGCTGTGCGCACAACCGTTGACTACTACCTTGCGCCCCAATCGCCCTGGACCTACCTGGGCCACCGGCGCTTCGCCGACATCGCCAAGGCCGCAGAAGCCCAGGTCAAGGTGCTGCCGATCGATCTGGGCGGCAAGGTGTTCCCGGTGTCCGGCGGCCTGCCGCTGGGCAAGCGCGCACCGCAGCGACAGGCCTACCGGCTGGTGGAGTTGAAGCGCTTCGGCGAGCAGTTGAACCTGCCGCTCAAGCTGCAGCCGAAGTTCTTTCCGGTCGCCGGTGACGACGCGGCCAGGCTGATCATTGCCGTCGAACTGCACGATGGCGCCGACGCGGCGATGGCGATCACCGCCGCCGTGCTGCAGGCCGTGTGGGTGCAAGAGCGCAATATCGCCGACGCCAAGGATCTCGCGGCCCTGCTCGCCGAAACCGGGCTTGCGGAGCGCCGGCTCGAAGACGCGCAATCGCAAGCGGTCAACGAGCGCTATGAAGCGAACACACAGCGCGCCATCGAGACCGGGGTGTTCGGCTCGCCGAGCTACGTGATCGCCGGCGAAATCTTCTGGGGCCAGGACCGGCTCGACTTTGTGCAACGGCGCCTGGCGCGCGGCTAAAACGGGACCGATGACGGAGAGAAGCATGACGCAATCGATCACCCTCACCGCGGCCGACGGACACCGCTTGAACGCCTATACCGCCCGACCGGCCGGCGTACCGCGCGGCGCGCTGGTCGTGGTGCAGGAAATCTTCGGCGTCAACGCGCATGTGCGTTCGCTCGCCGATGCTTATGCGGCCGACGGCTACCTGGCCATCGCACCGGCCTTGTTCGACCGCGTCGAGCGCGGTGTCGAACTCGGCTACAGCCCCGAGGACATCCAACGCGGCTTCGCGCTCAAGACCGCCTGCGGCAGCGAGAACGCGCTGCTCGACATCAACGCGGCGATGCATCACGTGAAGGCGGCGGGCCGGGTCGGCATCGTCGGCTACTGCTGGGGCGGCTTGCTGAGCTGGCTGGCCGCCTGCGAACTCGATGGCCTGGCGGCCAGCGTTGCGTACTACGGCGGCGGCATGCCGGAGCAGGCGGCGCGCCAGCCGCGCTGCCCGGTCATGGCGCATTTTGGTGAACGCGACACCCACATTGCGCTGCCCACCGTCGAGGCGTTTGGCCAAGCCCAGCCCGGCGTCACCATGCATCTGTATGCCGCCGGGCATGGTTTCAACTGCGACCAGCGCGGTTCGTTCGACGCGGACAGCGCGGCGCTGGCGCGGGTGCGAACGCTGGCGTTCCTGCGTCAACATGTTGGCTGAGCGCGCGATCCGCGGCGCGCGTGCGCTGGTGGCTTTGGCGCTGTCGGCTGCGCTCGCGCTGGCCGACCCGCCCGCGCGCGCCGAGCCCTACACCGGCCCGCTGTTCGATGCCCACCTGCACTACAACGAAGAAGCCTGGATGTCGGCCCACCCGTTGGACGACGTGCTGGGCCGCATGCAACGCAGCGGCGTGCGCGCCGTTTTGGCCAACAGCCGTCCCAACGAAGGCACCAGGAAGCTCGCCAACGCGGCGGCGCAGGCCGCCGCGGCGGGCGTCCGGGTCGTGCCCTTCGTGCGCCTGTACCGCAACCGGGCCGACTACACGGGCTGGTTCAACGACCCCAGCATCGTCGACATGGTGCAGGCCGAACTGGCCGCCGGAACGGCCGCCGGGCCTTACCGCGGCCTGGGTGAATTTCACCTGTACGACAGCGCCGGCGCCAACGGCCCGGTGGCAGCGCAGCTGATGCAGCTCGCGCAGGCCAAGGGCCTGGCGGTGCTGGCGCACGTGGACGACGCCGCCATCGATCTGCTGATGGCCCAGGCCCCGAAGGCACGGCTGATCTGGGCGCACTCGGGCATCGACGGCGCGCCGGTGGCCCGCGTGCGAGCGCTGCTGACGCGTTACCCGGCGCTGATGGGCGAGTTGTCGTACCGGCCGGGCCTGATCGAGGCGAACGGCCAACTCGGCGCGGAATGGAAAGCCTTGTTCAATGAATTCCCGGGCCGCTTCATGATCGGCTCGGACACCTGGGTCAACGCACGCTGGCAGGGCTACGAAGCGCTGATGCAGGAGGCCAGGGGCTGGCTCGGCGACCTGGAGCCGAGCGTTGCGCGGCGCATCGCCTGGGGCAATGGCGCCGCTCTGTTCGGCCTGCCGGAGCCGGCGCCACGCTGAACTGAGGCGCTGCGGCGTGAAGCTGCACCCTGGACTGCGGACGAAAAAAAAGCCGGTGCGGGGCACCGGCTTTTGGCAGCACGCGCGCGGCGTGCTTACTTCAGGTGGCCGTTGATCAGCTTGGTCATCTCGAACATCGAGACCTGAGCCTTCTTGAAGATTTCCTTCAGCTTGGCGTCGGCGTTGATCATCGTGCGCTTGGCGGCATCTTGAAGATTGTTCTTCTTGATGTACTCCCACAGCTTCTTGGTGACCTCGGTGCGAGGCACCGGCGTGGCGCCGATGATGGCGGCCAGCGCCGCGCTCGGGGTCATGGCCCGCATGAAGGCGGCGTTCGGGGTGCGCTTCTTGGCCACCACCTTCTTCGCGGGAGCCGCCTTCTTCGCAGCCGCCTTCTTGGCCGGAGCGGCCTTCTTCGCAGGTGCCGCTTTCTTTGCCGGTGCAGCCTTCTTGGCCGCAACCTTCTTCATTGGCGCCGCTTTTTTCGCGGGAGCCTTTTTCGCAGTTGCCATTTCAATTTCTCCATCAAAGTAGTTGTTGATGTGCTCGGGTCGGGCGAGAGCCGCGTGGACTCTCATTTCTCCAATACCCCGCGCGGTGCGAATAGTACTGCGTGAATGCCCCATTGAGAAGCGAATTTCATAGGAGAAACGCGCTTTCTTTCGAGGACAAGTGGGCTTTTGTCGTGCGCGCACGTCAGTGCGTGGATGGGCGGGGCCGCTCACGCTGCGCTGGACGTGCGCGGCGCGCGCGCTATGCTGCGCGCATGAAGATCATCGTTCGCTGGCTCCTGCTCGCCGCCGCCTTGCTGCTGGTGGCCTATCTCTACCCCGGCGTGAAGGTCGCGAGCTTCGGCTCGGCGATGATCGCCGCGTTGGTGCTGGGCTTGCTCAACACGCTGCTGCGACCCATCCTGGTGTTGCTGACCTTGCCGGTCACGCTGATCACGCTGGGCTTGTTTTTGTTCGTCATCAATGCGCTGATGTTCTATTTTGCCGCGCAGCTGCTGGACGGCTTCAATGTCAGCGGCTTCACCGCCGCACTGATCGGCTCGCTGATCTACACCCTGTGCGGCATGGTGATCGATGTGGCGATGGAGCGGCTGTTCTCCAAAGCCTGAGCGCTGCCCTCGGTGCCAAGGCGCTGAGGGCCTTCATCGCCTTGGCGACCGCGTGGCCCGGCCTTCAGCGGGTGCTTTGCGCCGTCTTCAACCCGGCCCCGCGCACCTCGAAGCGAACCGTCTGAAGCGGCTTGCCGTCGCGGCCCAGCAGCACCAGCGTGTGTCGCCCCGGCCAGGGCGCCCAGGGCCACGCGGAGCCTGAGCCGAGCCGCCGGCCGTCCAGCACCCACACGCCGGCAACGCCTTCGAAGTGGATGCGCTGCGCGGAGGGCGGCATGTCGGGGTCGAGCGCAAAGATGCTGCCATCGCGTGGGCTGGTGATGCCGAAGACCTGGGCGCCTGAGAGTTGCGTGCTCGCACGTTGCAGCGGCTGTTCGGTGCCGGCCTTGAAGACTTCGTCGCGCGCCGGCTCGCGCTGCGCGTCGAACTGAACCCTCGCGGCCACCACCCCCGCGGGCGCGGCGGGCCGCAGCGACGGCCGGCCCGCGTGCAAGTGGCGCACCAGCGTTTGCCACACCGGCGCCGCGCCGCTGACGCCGCTGACATGGTGCATCGCCGCACCGCTGGCATTGCCGACCCACACGCCGACGGTGAAGCGGTCGGTGAAACCGACGCACCAGTTGTCGCGCAGGTCTTTGCTGGTGCCGGTTTTCACGGCCGCGAAACCGCGTGTGGCCAACGCGCTGTCGAGACCGAAGGTCTGAACCCGCGCGTTGTTGTCGGCCAGGATGTCGGTGGCCAGGAACACCGCGGCCGGGTCTGCCACGGTCTTGGCGGCGCCCGGACCCGGCTTGTCGCCGCGCAGCTTGACGGGAGTGAACCGGCCCCCGTTGGCCAAGGTCCGATAAGCGTTGGTGAGCGCCAGCAGCGTGACTTCGGCGCCGCCGAGTGCAAGCGCGTGGCCGTAGTGGCCCGCGCTCTCGGTCAAGTCCAAGCCGAGCTGATTGAGGCGCGCATGCACCGCATCGGGCCCCAACAGCTCGGCCACCCGCACGGCGGGCACGTTGAGGCTGGCGCCCAGCGCGGTGCGCGCGCTGACCCAGCCCTTGAAGTCGCGGTCGTAGTTTTGCGGCAGGTACAGCCCGCTGGACGTGCCGATCTGCGCCGGTGAATCCTCCAGCAGGCTGGCCGGCGTGATGAGCCGCTTCTCGAACGCGAGGGCATAGACGAAGGGCTTCAAGGTGGAGCCGGGCTGGCGGCGCGCGAGCACACCGTCCACCTGCGCCGCAGCGGACAAGTCGCCGCTCCCGCCCACCCAGGCCAGCACCGCGCCGCTGGCGTTGTCGAGCACGATGATCGCGCCGTCTTCGACATTGCGGCCGTTCAGCTCGGCCAGCTGGCGGCGCAGCGACGCAATGGCCACGCGTTGCAGGCCGGCATCCAGCGTGCTGCGTTGGGCTGGCTGGGCGGCGCCGGTCAACACATGGCGCGCAAAGTGCGGCGCCAGTTGTTCGCCCAAGGGCATGCCGCCCTTGCGGGCCAATGCGGTCTCGGCCAGCGCCACCACGCCCGTGCACGACGAGCCCTGCGGCTTCAACACCCCACAGGCGCGCGTGGCCACGGTCTGGGCCAATGCGTTCGGTCCGCGCACCAGCGCGGCGGCGAGCGCGGCTTCTTGCGCGTCCAGCCCGCTGGGATGTTTGCCGAAGTAGGTTTGCGCCA
>JANNDW010000330.1:0-4315 GCA_031378125.1 Methylibium sp.
CTTGGTCTGCACGCCTTCCATTTGCAGCGCCACCTGTTCGGCTTTTGAAACTGCGCTGGCCATCATCTAGTCCCTGTGAACCTGAGCCGCGCCGTCTTCCAGCCCAATTGCCACTTTGCTGCCGCTTGCAAAGCCGGTTTCCGGCGCGCCGCTGTTCTGGCGCCTCACGGTGAAACTGGAGCCGTCCACCAGCTTGATATGGTAATGGGTGTCGGTGCCGAAATAGACGACGTTGTCCACCACCCCGGCGAGCACCGGCTTTGCGGCTGGTTTTTCAATTCTGGCATGTTCCGGCCGGACCACAACCGTAACCTGGCCGTGGGGCGCCGTGCCCTCCGGCAAACCGGCGGTGATTAGGGCGCCGGACGCCAGTCTCACCTTGGCGCTGCCGCCTTTCGCCGAGACGATCTCGCCTTCGAGGAAATTCGTCTCGCCGATGAAATTCGCCACGAAGCGTTCGGCCGGCCGGTCGTAGATGTCGCGCGGGCCGCCGACCTGCAGGATCTTGCCCCGCGACATGACGGCGATACGGTCCGACATGGTGAGCGCTTCTTCCTGGTCGTGGGTGACGAAGATGAAGGTAATGCCGGTCTCAAGCTGCAAGCGCTTCAATTCGATCTGCATATCCTTGCGCAGCTTGGCATCGAGCGCCGACAGCGGCTCGTCGAGCAGCAGCACCTTGGGCTCGGTCATCAAGGCCCGGGCCAGGGCCACACGCTGCTGCTGGCCGCCCGACAACTCGTCGGGCTTGCGATGCGCCAGGTGACCCAGCGAAACACGTTCGAGCAACTCGCTGGCCTTCGTGCGGCGGGACACCTTGTCCACGCCGCGCATCTTCAGGCTGAAAGCCACATTGTCCAGCGCCGACAGGTGCGGGAACAAGGCATAGCTCTGGAACATCATCGCCGTGCCCCGCTCGGCAGAGGCCAGGTGGGTGATGTTTCGGCCGCCGAGAAGAATGTCGCCTTCGCTGGTCAACTCGTGGCCGGCAATCATGCGCAATGTCGAGGTCTTGCCGCAGCCCGAGGGGCCCAGCAGGCAGCAGTAGCTGCCGGCGCCGATCTTCAGGTCGATTTGATCGACCGCAGTCGTCTGACCGTACCGCTTGGTGAGGTGAAGAAGCTCCAGCGTGGAGTCGGCTGCCATAGGTAGTTTATGTATGCAAAGCGTGTGCCAGTCGAGAGACCAGTTGTTGCACTGTTGCCAACGGCGCCCGCGCACCATGCCACGGCAAACAGCCTGCGCATCCGCACTCATCAGAGACATCTTGCTCAATTGTGGGGCATCCCCGGTGCTTTGCACAGGCTTGCGACTTGCAAATGCGCCCTGGCCGCAGGCAAGATGTTGTGTACAAACCGAGTGAGCTCTGCCGGAGAATCAAGCCCATGAAGCTTCGTGTGATCAACCCCAACACCAGCGCCTCGATGACCGCGTCGATCGGCGCCGCCGCGCGTGCGGTGGCGGCACCGGGCACGCTGATCGAGGCGGTGTGCCCCAGTTTCGGTGCGCCCTCCATCGAAGGCCATCACGACGATGTGTGGGCCGCGGCGGGCGTCACCGAGCAAGTGCGCGCGGGTGAGCTGGCCGGCGCCGATGGGCACATCATTGCCTGCTTCGGCGACCCTGGCCTGCACGCGGCGCGCGAGCTGTCCAGCGGCCCGGTGATCGGCGTCGCCGAAGCCGCTTTCCACGCCGCGACGCTGCTGGCCACCGGTTTCTCGGTGGTGACCACGCTCACGCGCACCTGCGTGATCGCCGAGCACCTGGTGCTGCAGTACGGCTTTGAGCGGCGCTGCCGCGGCATCCACGGTACCGACATCGCGGTGCTGGAGCTGGACGACCCGGCGAGCAACGCCTACGCGCGCATCCTCGAATGCGCCGAACAGGCGCTGGCACGCGACCACAGCGGCGCGATCGTGCTGGGCTGCGCCGGCATGGCCGACCTGTGCCACCGGCTGCAGCAGCACCTGGGCGTGCCGGTGATCGACGGCGTGGCCGCCGCCGTCAAGCTGGCCGAAGCGCTGGTCGGCCTGGGGCTGCGTACCAGCAAGCGCGGCGACTATGCGGCGCCCTTGCCCAAGCGGTACGCCGGCCTGGCGGCGCCGTTCTCACCTGCGTAGTGCGTAGTGCGTAGTGCGTAGTGCGGCATGCGGCATGCGGCATGCGGCGGGCGAAAGGCCGTTGACGGCCGCCGAACGATGCGCTGCTTTGAGCAGCGTCAATGCGGCAGCCGCGCGGCCGGCGTCCAATGCGGGCGTCATCCACTCTCGGCGCGAGAAGCGTCTGCATCATGAAAAAACATCTGCTCTCGATCATCGCAATCACCGTCGGCTTGGCCGTGTTCGGCGCGCAGGCGGCCGAGGGCACCCCGGCGCCTGTGCCCACCGGCCCGAAGCTCACCAAGGAAGAACGCGCCGAGGCAACCGCCAAGCGGCGTGCCGACATGACAGCCGCCACCAAGAAGGGCGAAGCGCCCAAGACCGTCGAATCCACCCAGGACAAGCCGGCGGCGGCCACTGGCACGCGGGCCGAGCGCAAGGCAGCGCGCGCCAAACAGCGCGCCGAAATGGCGAAGGCCAGCAAGGAAGGCAAGCTGCCGGTCACCACCGAAGCCGGCACCGAGACCAAGAAGTAGTGCGCCGGTAAAGCGCCAGCAAGGCGCTTGCACCGCGGCCATCAGTCGAAGGCCGGAATCACGTCGTCCTTCAGGCAGCCGCGCGCTTTCTCGAAGTCCGGCAGCACCGAGCGCACCATGTCCCAAAAGCGCGGGCTGTGGTTCATCTCGCGCAGGTGCGCCAGTTTGTGCGCGACCACGTAGTCGATGGTGTGCAGCGCGAAATGGATCAGGCGCCAGTTCAGGCGGATCGAGCCGTTGGCGCTGGCGCTGCCGGCTCCAG
Source organism: Methylibium sp. (assembly GCA_031378125.1). Taxonomy (GTDB): domain Bacteria; phylum Pseudomonadota; class Gammaproteobacteria; order Burkholderiales; family Burkholderiaceae_C; genus LGRD01. The sequence continues at coordinate 2,898 of JANNDW010000330.1, forward strand.
GGTGAGTACACTTCGACTGCACAGGAAAATGCAGTCATGGGGGCAGGCATGAATCACAAGCGACCTTCCCTGATTTACGATGAGCCCGCCTACCGCGCTGCCGAAGCCGCTCACATGCTGGCGCTGCCGCCCGGCACCTTGAAGGCGTGGTGCTTCGGCCACGACTACATTCATCGCGATGGCAAGCACAAGAAATTCCGAGCGCTCGTCGAACCGGCCGATGCCAAGCGCAAGCTTCTCTCGTTCAACAACCTGTGCGAGTTGCATATGCTCGCCGCTGTCCGCCGGCACTACCGCATCTCCATGCCTTCGGTGCGCAACAGCCTGCGGTTCGTTTGCAAAGCCCTGCGGACCGAACGCCCGCTGCTTGCCAGCGAATTCCTCACCAACGGCGTGCATCTGTTCATCGAGCATGCAGGCGTGGTGTTGAATGCCAGCCGGGCAGGACAGTCTTCACTGAGCACGGAGTTCGAGCGCGAATTGTCCCGGGTCGAGCGAGATGCACGCGGTATTCCGATTCGCTTGTTCCCGGCAACACGCCAGGCACCGACGGTGGCAGACCATCCGATGAGGGTGGTGGTCGACCCGACGCTGGCCTTTGGTCGACCGGTTCTGGCCCATGCGGGCGTGACCACAGCCGTCATTCACGACCGCTTCCTCGCCGGCGATTCGCCCCGTGAGATGGCCGAGGACTACCGCGTCGATGAGCCGGATATCTGGGAAGCGCTCCGCTTCGAGCAGCGGCTCGCCGCCTGAGGCGCGGCCGCTGTTCATCGATCGCTGCGCCTGGAGCGCAGCGCTCGGCAGGGCCTTGACGGAAGCCGGCATCCCGTTCATCGCCCATCGCGACCAGTTCGCGCACGATGCCCCTGACGAAGCGTGGCTTACCGCGGCGGCAGACAAGGGCTGGCTCGTCGTCACGCGCGACCAGCGCATTCGTTATCGGGCCAACGAACTGGCGGCAATGCAACGCGCGCGGCTGCACGTTTTCGTGTTCACGCAGGGTGGACTGACGGGTGCGGAGACCGGCAGCATTCTGGTGCGTTGCCATGCGGCCATGGTCCGGCACGCGGACCGCGTGCCGCCACCAGCCTTCTTTTCGCTGACACGCAGCGGCGATGTCAACCGTCTGAAGGCCGGGACTTGATCGTTGTGCGGCGTGAACGCCTGGCTGGCTCGGCAGGCAGCAGCGAGGTGTAACGCTGGTACAGCTCAAACAGAAAGGCGACGCGGTCGGCGTCGGTCGTGAAACGCCTGCGGCCATAGGCAGCATCCACCGCAGCGTCCAGCTGGTGGTGCACTTTCAGCAGTGCGGGCGGCATGGTCAACGGGTCGTACAGATCGGCCAGCGTCGAGCCAAGAAACTGCGCTCGGGCGTCCAGCACGGCCCGGGCAACGGATTCGATCGCTTCGCGTTG
>JANNDW010000377.1:0-15215 GCA_031378125.1 Methylibium sp.
TTCGATGCCGGGCAGCTCGGTCGGGTCGGCGCGGCGCCGTGCCACCTCGTGCAAGAAGTCGACCAGTTGCGGCGCGACCGGCACACCGCCCAGCTCCAGCCCCCACTTCAGCACCGACAGGTAGGCATCGAAGCGTTTCGATGCGAGCAAGGTGCCGCGCGCCGGGCAGGCCACACGCACCACGCGCTCGATGCGCAGGCCCTTGGCCTTGGCCATCTTGATCAGCGCGTCGAGATCGCTGCGGTGGCGCGCATAACGTTCGCCGGCGAACAACGCACGTTCGCTCGCGCTCAGCGGCTTGGCGCCGCAGGCGCGCGCCAGCACCTCGGCCACCAGGCCGCCGCGCGAATGCGTCACCAGGTGCAGCTTGGCGCCGGGCGGCATGGCGTTGACGAGAGTCAGCGCATTGGTGATCGGGCTTTCGCCCATCGTCGGGTGGTCGAGCGCGCAAATGCGGTTGCCGTAGTGGCGGTACAGCTCGCGCACCGTCTGCGGGTGCAGCGCCCACAGCTTGCCGAAGGTGCTGACGGTGTCGACAAAGGTGCCGTGCAACAGCACCAGCAGCGGCCCGCCATCGGCGGCGGCGGCGACCTGCTCACGCTTCAAGCCGCTGCCCTTCAGCGACTTCGGCAGCGCATCGGCCGGCAGTTCGTACACGCCCGCCTCGACCGCGCCATCGACCTTCCTGGTGATCGCCGCGGTGGCCAGGCTCACCGCCGGGTCCTTGAACAGGCCGGTGACGACCTCGAACGCGCTCAGCACCGCCTGCCCCATCCAGCCGCGCGTGACGCCGCGCGTGGCGCCGGCCTCCAGCCCGGGCCAGCCGAGTTGCGCGCCGACCACCACGTCGTCGGCGCCGACCGCGCTGGCGGCGTCGCTCGCGCTGCGGGTGGCGCCGGGGTTTTGCGCTCGCATCAGGTCGGGCGCGGCCTCGGGGCTCAAGATCAGCGTCGGGCCGTTGGCGATGGTCAGCACGCACACGTCTTCACCGGGGCGCGCGCTCACGCGCGTCGATTCGCCCCCGGCGCGCTGAGCGCCCACGCGCACCGAGGCCTTGAGCTGGCCGCGCGTGGCCCCGGCCGCTTCGGGTTGGGCCTGGCCGGGGATGATGAAGGTGATGTCGGATCCGCGCGTGGCCATGGGGGGCTCCTGAGAGGTTGTTGAGTCGTCTTGCTCTGGTGTCATTCAGTTTGAGGCTGGGCGCGCCGCGCTGGCGTGGCGCTACATCATCATCTCGCAACGGGCCGCACGCAAACCCCAAATTGCAGGGCGCGGCGCACGAGCGCGGGCGGTTCCGGGCGCTGCGTCTTCGTGCCGAGGTCGGCGCCCGCTCCGGCGCGGCGGCCCAGGCAAGCGGCTCGCCCCGCTTCTCGCGGCACTGCCGAATGAGCCGCAGGTTTCTGGCCGTCGATTCCGGCTCCCACTTTTATCGGACGGCGGCCAGCGCGTTTTCGAGCGCACTCGTTGCGGTGTCTTCGTCGCGCCCCAGAACCGCCAGCTCCAGGCGCGTGGCGTGCTCCCAGTCGTCGGGCTGGCCCGCCGAGATGCGCCGCGTCGGGCCCGAGCTGGCGGGCGTCGCGCAGGCGGGCCTTGAGCTGGCGCGAATAGTCGACGCGATCGCGGAACACATCGGTCTTGAGGCGCTGGATGCCTGCAAATCCATCGACCATCCGGGCCACTGAGCGGTCGGATTTTTCTAAGTCGGCACGCAATGGCTCCAGCCCGGCCTGCTCCACCGCGGGTGCGATCAACTCGTGGTAAACCGCGTCGAAGTCGATCAGTGCGCCGCCCGGGCCGGGCTTCTTGCCGAATGGCAGCAAGACAAAACACAGGGGCAGGCGGTTGCTCATCGACGTCTCTCTGCTCGGCACGGTTCTGCTCGGCACGGTTGTGGTTGAAGGCGGGTCGCGGGCTCAGAATGGCTTGAACACGCCGCAAGCGCAACCCCCAGGCAGTGACTCCTCTGACGACATGAACGTCAGCCTGTCGGCGCTGCGGCATTGCGGCCTTGCCGCTCGATCTCTGCGCCAGTGACGAATAGGCTCTCCAGCACCTCACACCGCTTGGCCCGGTCAATGCGCGACGTGTCGAGCCACACAAACCGCCCCGCCGGCGCGCCTTCGGTCGCGGCGCGGGCCGCGGCGCGATCGGTATCGCCATCGGTCAGCACCACCACCCGCTGGATACGCGCGGCGCGGGCCAGCACGCCCAGTTCGTGGCGGCAGCCTTCGTTGCGGACCTTGAAGCTGCGCAGGTCCATCAACACCACATCGCTGCGCTGCACCAGCACGGCCAAGGCCTGTTGCCAGGTGGTGTCGTGGCAATAACACTCGTTGATGCGAAAGCGGCCTTCGGCGTCGGGCGCCAGGTCGAAGGCGGCCAGGCGTGCGCCCACGTCGGCCGGGCTGTGAATGAAGCGGGAGGCGAGTTCGCCGTCGATGAAGGTGAAGATGTCGCCCGCATCCAGCGTGCGCTCCAGCAGGTCGGTGCCGGCAATCAGCACGGTGTTGCCGGTCAGGCGCCAGCGTTCGATGACATGGTCGAACAGGGCCTGGGTGCGCTCGTCGTGCTGGAACACGCGCAGCACCAGAAGCGTGGGCGGGCGCCCGTGCGGGTTGGCCACTCGGCGGGTCAGCGCCATCGCGACCGGCACCCACGCCAGCGGCAGCAGCAGCACCGCACCCCCCAGGCCCATGTCGCTGGCGGCCATCAGCGCCTTGGCGGTCTGCGAGATGCACCACACCGTGGTGAACAGCACCATCAGTTCGGACAGCGATTTGCGTGCATACGCGCGAGCCAGCAGCCGGCCAAGCCACTTCAGCGGCCACCAGGCCAGCAGCCAGGGCAACAGCACGAACAACGCCATCACCGTTTGCGCACCCAGCCACCCGGTCAGCGTCAGGAACCAGCCGGGCGGGCGCGGAATCATCAGCGCGATCAGGTCCAGCCCGGTTTGCGAGGCCCAGACCAGGCCGATCATCGGCAGCAGCAGCCACGGCGCAATCGCACGTGTGGCGCCGCCCAGGCAGACCGCTCCCGCCAGCAGCATCGGTGGGCCGATTTCGAACGCCAGGTAGCTCAGGAGCTTGATTGGCTCTGCCCCGTCAACGCGCCACACCAACACCCCAAAACACACCACGAACCACAGCACCAGAGCGCCCGACACGCGCCACCGCGACCAACGCCACAGCAGGCCCAGGCTGGGGATCACCGGCCAAAGCTGCACGAAGCCCAGCACCGCGAGCTTGTGGAGGCTGAACTTTTCCGTCATCACCACATGCAGTTGCAGCGCGGCGCTGCTGAGCGAGATCAACGCCGACAGGGCCACCAGCAGCAAGGCCAGGCGGTAGCCGGCACGGCGGTTGTCGCGGGCTGTCACCGGCGCCGGCTCGGGCAGTGTGCTGAGCGGGGGAAACGCGTCGTGCGGCGCCGGCACGGGCGAGCTCTTGAGCAAATGTGGCTCTGCCACTTTGCTCAAACCCCCTCGGGGGGCGGGCGACGTAGACGTCGGCCTGGGGGCGCTCTCAAGGAAACGCCGAGCCGCCCTGGGTTTGCCTGACTCCCGCGGGGGGCGGTCGCCGCCAGGCGGCGGCCTTGGGGCGCTCACAAGGAAACGCACGGCCGCCCGAAGTTTCCTTGACCCCCTCGGGGGGCGGACGACGTATGGCGTCGGCCTGGGGGCGCTCATGAGCCGGCGCATCGCCGCCCGGTATCGGCGCGCCACCCACCAGGCGCCGACAAATGACAGCAGCACGGCCAGCACGAAGATGAAGCTGAGCTTGCCGGTGGAGTAGTTCATCAGAGCGCCTGTGATGGACATGCTGCGCCGAGCCGCCGAAGCGAGGCGCCTCTGCAAGTGTGCCGCGCAGGCGGCTCAATTCTCAAGCCAGCGCCAACTCGGGCAGGTGCCGCTCCAGGGTTTCTCGCAGGGCCTGCAGGTCCACCGGTTTGCCGATGATGTCGTCCATGCCGGCGGCATCGCAGCGTTCCTGCACGTCCAGGACGGCATCGGCGCTGAGCGCCACCAGCGGGGTTCGGTGGCCTTCGGGCTGCAGCGCCTCCCAGTGGCGGATTTCGCGCGCGGTGGTGTAGCCGTCCATGCCCGGCATTTGCAGGTCCAGCAAGATCAACCCGAAGCCCTGCGGCAGACGCTGCAGTGCCTCATGCCCGTCGTCGGCGACATAGACCTCGCAGCCCACCGCTTCGAGCAGCGCACGGCCCACCTCCTGGCTGACCTTGTCGCCCTCGACCAGCAGCACGCTGGGCGCACCGGGCCGCGGCGGCGGCTGCGGCGGCTCGGTGTCGGGGAACACGGGCTGTGCGTGCTCCACGTCGTCTCGCACCAGCTCGGCCAGCGGCCGGGCACCGAACAAGGCCTGGACCAGATCGTCGCGGCGGCACGGCAGGTTGAGGGCCGCCGCGCCGGGCTCGTCAGCCCAGTCGAAGCCCTGCGCGCTGTCGCGCAGGGTGATCCAGCGCAGGCCGCCAGCCTCAGCCGGATTCACCTTCAGCGCGGCCAGCGCCAGCACATGGGTGAACGGGTGCCGGGGCTTGGCCAGCACCGTGCGCAGCGCGCCGGCGTTGTGCACCGCGTTGACCCTCACTCCCAAGGCCAACAGGCGGCAGCACATGGCACGGGCTCGGCCGGTGTGCGGGTCGGCCACCAGCACATGCAAGGGCAGCCCGGATGCGCCGGTGGGCATGGCCTGGCTGAGCACGATGCGGGTTTGCTCCTGCGGCAACTCGAACCAGAATTTGGCGCCCCGCCCAAGCTGGCTTTGCAGGCCCATCTGGCCGCCCATCAACTGCACCAGCTGGCGGCTGATGGCCAGGCCCAGGCCGGCCCCGCCGTGCTGAAACGAACGCTCTTGATCGACATGCGGGACCGGCCCAAACAACCTGGCCTGGTCTTCGGCGCTCAGGCCGACGCCGGTGTCGCGCACCTCGAAGTGAATGCCCGCGGGGGTGCTCACCGTGGCCTCGACCCAGGAGACGGTGACCTTCACGTCGCCGCGCGGCGTGAACTTGAGCGCGTTGCCGACCAGGTTGTTGAGCACCTGGCGCAGGCGGCCGGGGTCTCCCTCCACTTCGGCGGGCAAGCCCGGCCCGACCTGGTAGAACAGCGTCAGGCCCGCGGCTTCGGCTTGCGGCGCCATCAACTCGATGACGCTTTCGACCAGCAGGACGGGATCGAAACTCTCGCGCGCCACCACCACGTCGTTGGACTGCAACTGGGCGTAGTCCAGGATGTCGTTGACGACCTGCAGCAGCGCAGCGCCCGACTGGTGCGCGCGCTGCGCCTGGTGCCGCTGCGAGGCCGACATCGGCGCGCTGCGCAGTGTGTCGGTGATGCCCAGCAGGCCGCCGAGCGGTGTGCGTATCTCGTGGGTCAGGCGGGCCAGGAAATGGGTCTTGACGCGGGCTTCTTCGGTGGCTTCTTTGTGTGCCTTTTCGAGCCGGGCGGCGTGGGCCGTTTGCTCGGCGGCCTTTCGTTCGGCGCGCCGCAGCGCACGCAGCGGGAGCAGGCGCAGCGCCACGAACACGGCCCCGGCGAGCAAGGCCGCCAGCAGCGCCGCCAGGCCGCTGCCCAGCAACGCGGGCCGCAACGATCGCTCGATTTCGATGGAGCCGACCTCGCGCCCGGCGTCGAACACCGGCAGCGTGGCGGCCACCGTCGGCTGGTCCAGCACCTGGGTGTTTTCGGCGACGATGCGGGCCTGGGCATCGCGCAGCCGGCGCGCTTCGGCCGTGCCGTCGCCGGGCCGGCGCGCCAGGATCTCTTCGATGCGGTCGGTCTGAAACTGCCACATCTCGGGCGTGGCGTTGATCAGCTGCGTGAACAGCCTGGCATGGGTTTCGGCCACGATGCGCAGCTCGGAGCGGACCGCGTAGTAGTGAACCGCGAAGTAGCTCAGCGGCAGCAGCAGCAAAATAGCCAACGCGACCCCGCTTGCGATCCAAGTGATCGTGCGCTCCATGATCGACTAACGGCGCAGCTTGGTTGAATGCCCGAGCTGCGCGAGCAGCGCCAGGCCATCCGGCGATTGAAGGTAGTTGACCAGCTCCAGCGCCATCCCCGCCGGCGCACCCAGCGTGGCGATGTGCATGCGGTTGACGATCCGGTAGCTGGCGTTTTCGACGTTCGCCACCGTCGGCGCCACGCCGTCCAGTGCCAGCGGCACCAGATTGAGCGCGCCCGCGCGCAGCAACGACAGGCTGCAGGTGCCCAGGCCGCCACGCAGCCGCGCCACGGCGTCGGCGGCCTCCTGGTCGGTGATGGCGATCACCATGCCTTCGCGCGCGGTGGCGCGCGCCAGCGCCAGCTCCACCAGCGCGCCCATGCTGGCCAGCAGCACATAGTCGCCATCGGACTTGGGCCGCAGCACCAGCCGCACCGGCGTGCCGTCGGGCCAGGTGGCGCGCGGGTCTTCGATCATCTCGGCCAGTTGTGGGCGCGTCAGCCCGGTCACACCGGGCATGCTGGTCGTCAGCGCAAACGGGGTGCGGCCGTACTCCACCGTCTGCAAGCCGCGCATGCGTTCGTCCACATTCAAGGGCCGGCTGATCAGCGCCAGGTCAAGCGCCCCTTGCTCCACGGCGCGCAGGCTGCCGCTGCTGCCCAGCTGCGACACCACCCGGGCCGAGGCGCCGAGCCCGCGCGGAGCCAGGGCGGCCAGCGCGCTCGTCACGGTGCCGATGGCCGCGCCGGCACCGCCGATCCGAAACGGACGATCCTGCGCGACGGCCAACAGGGCGGGCACCGGCCAGGCGGCCGCCGCAACACCGCAGCGGCCCAGCGCACGCAGCAGGCCGCGCCGACCGGCGGCGGCGGCGGCGGCGGTTGGACTGGGGCGGACAGGCAAGGCTGCGTTCAGATGAGCTTTCGAGCGGTCGGTCAGCATGGCGCAATGGGCATGGCAAAGCCGCTGAGGCCTGGCCAGGATTCCTGCGTGTTGTTTTCAAATGTGACACTGTTCCGCTCCGGACCGGTGCACAGCCGGATGGCTGGCCCGGCGGGCGGCGTGTCTGCGCGAAATACTACACGGCCTCAGCGTCTTTCCAGCACCACAGGCACCAACTGCAATGCGCCTCGAATCCGCTCCGCCGCGCTGCGCGCTTCGTCGCGGCTCGCGTAAGGGCCGGCCTGCAGGCGGAACAGCGCCGCGTCGCTGAACACCGCGAGCTTGTCGCCCAGCCAGTCAAGTTCGGCGGCCACGCGGCGCTGAAAGTCTTCGGCGCCTTCGCGCTGGCGAAATGCCCCCAGCTGAATCCAGAAGCCGCTGCCCTGAGCGACGTCCGGCAGGGCCGGCGCGTCCACCGCCGCGCTCGGTGCTGGCACGCCAGCGTCGGCCTTGGCGCCAGCGAGGAGGGTGTCGATGGGCGCCGGTGAGGGGGCGGGCATTGCCTCGTTGACCACCGGCGCCGCCGCCGGGCCGGGGTTCTTGGCAATGGCCACGACAGCGGCTCCAGCGGACAGGCGCTGTGGCCCGGCCGGCGCCGCACGGCGCCAGCTGCCGCTGCGAATGGCCTCCAGCGTGATGCGCTCCAGCTCGACCGGCGCCACGCCGCGCAGCAGGTCCAGCTTGAGCGCGGCGGTGTAGCTCAGGTCGACGATGCGGCCGGGATGAAACGGGCCGCGGTCGTTGATGCGCACCACCACCTCGCGGCCATTGGCCGGGTTGCGCACGCGCGCGTAGCTGGGCAACGGCAGCGTGGGGTGGGCGGCGCTCATCGCGTACATGTCGTACAGCTCCCCGTTCGCAGTGCGCCGGCCATGAAATTTGCGGCCGTACCACGACGCCAGGCCGCGCTCGGTGAACGACCTGTCCTGCGTGATGGGCACGTACTGGCGGCCCAGCACCTCGTAAGGCTTGTTCGGGCCGCCGCTGCGGATGGCTTCGTCCCTGGGCTCGGCATCCGGCACCTGCGCCAGGTCTTGCGGGGAGCGGGCTTCGGCGCCATCGCGGCCCGGCGACGCGGCCGGGCTCGGCGCCGCACCGGAGCCCGCCGCCCCCGGCTTCGGCCCAGAGGCACAAGCCGCCAGCAAGCCCGCCAGCACCGCGGCCAGCGTGAGCTTCAGCACCGCGCCCTGGGGGCGGCTCCACGGCAAGGTCGTGCGCATGGATGCGACCTTACACGAGCGCCCGGTCCGCGATGTAACGCGGGACTCGGGCCCCTATCATTGCCCGCATGCCTGTCACCCTTGCCGGCCAGTTGGTCGTGGCCATCTCGTCGCGCGCGCTGTTTGACTTCGAAGAAGAAAACCGGGTCTTCGAGGCCAACGACGACCGCGCCTACATGCGGCTGCAGCTGGCCCGGCTCGAAGCCGCCGCCAAGGCCGGCGTGGCGTTTTCGCTGGTCAACAAGTTGCTGGCGTTCAACCAGGGCGCGCCCCGGGTGGAGGTGGTCATCCTGTCGCGCAACGACCCGGTGTCGGGCATGCGGGTGTTCCGCTCCGCGCAGCATTACGGCCTGCCGATCCAGCGCGGCGTGTTCACGCGCGGCCAATCGCCATGGCGCTATTTGAAGCCGCTGAACGCGAATCTGTTCCTGTCGACCAACGAGGCCGATGTGCGCTCCGCACTCGGCGCCGGCGTGCCGGCGGCGCGCGTCTACCCGAACTCGGCGCGCGCCTCCAGCGCGCACCCGAACGAGGTGCGGATTGCCTTCGACGGCGACGCGGTGCTGTTCTCCGACGAAGCCGAACAGATCTTCCAGCGCGCCGGCCTCGACGCCTTCCAGGCCCACGAGCGCGACCAGGCTGGCACACCGCTGCCCGCCGGGCCGTTCAAGCCGCTGCTGCTGGCGCTGCAACGCCTGCAACACGAGCCTGCCTCCGGTATGCGCATTCGCACCGCGCTGGTCACCGCACGCAGCGCCCCAGCGCACGAGCGCGCGATCCGCACGCTGATGGACTGGAACATCGAGGTCGATGAAGCCATGTTCCTGGGCGGCCTGCCCAAAGGCGAATTCCTGCGCGAGTTCGAGCCCGACTTCTTCTTCGACGACCAGACGGGGCACATCGAGAATGCGGCGGAGCATGTGCCGTCGGGGCATGTGGCGTCGGGCATCAGCAACGCGGGCTGAAATCGCCCGCAAGCCGGCCGGGTGCGAGAGGCTGCCGACGGCGATTGGCGGTTAGGCTCGGGCATGGATCTGTCCATCAGCTTCATCGACGCGGCGGTCGCGGTGGCGGGAGCCATCGTCATCGGCCAGGCGCTGATGGTGGTGACGCTGGTCGCGTCAGACGCCAGCGAGCGCGATGCACATCGGTGGCTGGTCTTGATGCTGTTGGCGGTCGCGGCCGTCAGCGCCGGTGACGTCGCCGAGCATCTGCACCTGGCGGACCGCTTCAGCTGGCTGCTGCCCTTTTCGGCCGCTTCACTGCTGTGCATCGGCCCTGCGCTGTGGCTGTATGTGAAAGCGCTGACCCGGCCCGCGGCCCCGCTCGTTGCCGTGCGACAAAAGCCGAGTCGGCCCGCACTGTGGCATTTCATTCCGGCCGCGCTGCTGGCAGAGGGCCTGTTGTTGGGCCGCGTCTACGACGGCCCGCCTTCGCCAAGCCCCGGGCCGCGGCGTGAATTCGCCGAGTTGCTGTCCCTGGCGCCGATCGCTTTGCAATTGGTTCTGTACTCGGTTGCCGTCATCCGCCGGGTGTTCGAGGTTCGCACGAATCTCAAACAGGAATACTCCACTCTGGACGGTCGCACGCTCGATTGGCTGCTGCTGACCGCCTGTCTGTTCCTCGCGGTGCTGGTGGCGTGGGTGATGAGTTGGGCCGTCAGCGTGGCCACCTCCGACCTGCTCACCAACGTGCTGTCCGCGGCGGTCCTGGGCATCGCCGGGGCTCGCGGCGCGCGCCAAAAAAATGTCTTTGCGCGCTTGCGCCCGGCCGACGCGGCGCCCCTGCATTCCGCGGCCTCGCGACGACCGATTGAATCAGCGCCGCAGTCCGAGCCAGCGGCCCTGCCAGGCGAGGCGGACGCAGCGACTGCCGTGAAGTACGCGCGCTCTGCGCTCGCCAGCGAAACCGCCCTGGCCTTGCGCACCCGCTTGCAGCAGACCATGGAGCTGGACAAGCCCTTCCTCGAAAACGACCTGACGCTCGCCGACCTCTCCCGACGCGTCGGCGCCACCCCGCATCAGCTTTCGCAGCTCTTTTCTCAGCACCTGGGTGAAACTTTCTTCGACTTCATCAACCGGCACCGGGTCGATGCCGTCAAGACCACGCTGGCCCGGCCGCAAGCGGCCGGCCGCCCACTGCTGGAGATCGCACTCGAGTGCGGTTTCGGTTCCAAATCCACCTTCAACGACACCTTCCGCCGGCTGACGGGAATGAGCCCCAGCGAATATCGGCGCCGGCAACCCGGCGCGGCGGCTGCCGCACGCTGACGCCGCTGCGGCCTGAAGCGTTGCCGGGCCCGGCCGACGGCCAGACGGCGTCCGACCCCGTTGGACCGGCCCTGCCCCACCGGGCCGGGCGACCGTCGAGCCCGGCCGCCCTACCTTCACCGCAGTCTCAACAACCCCTCGATGGGAGAACACGCGATGAACACACACATGGCAATGCGGCAGAGGTGCTTGATGGCCGGACTCTGGGCTTGGCTCACAACGGCCGCCCTCAGCGGTTGCGGCGGGAGCCCCGCCGATCCTGCGACAGAATCAAGGACTTCGGCCCAAACGGTGGCGGAACTCGTCACCGACAAAGGCTACCCAGGCGCGGTTGCGGTCCAGGTGACGACGGAGCGCATCGACGTCAGCGTGGCGGGCGTGCGCCGGACGGCGGGGAATGCAGTGCAGCCCACCGACCGATTTCCGGTCGGCTCTTTGACAAAATCGATGACCGCGACGCTGGCCGCCTTGCTCGTCCAGGACGGCCTGATCGCTTGGGATGCACGTCTGCTGAGCGTGCTGCCCGAACTCGCCGGCGCCGCCCGTGCCCAGTACGTGGGCGTGACGCTGACCGATTTGCTGTCGCATCGAAGCGGTTTGTTTGCCGCCACCGACGCTGCCCAGTTGGCCGAGGTCCCCGAGCTGGTCGGTACCGCTCTGGAACAGCGCGTTCAATTCACCGCCTGGGCCCTTTCGAGAACGCCCGCCGTGCAACCCGGCCGGCAAACGGAGTATTCGAATGGCGGTTATGTGGCAGCCGCTGCGATGCTGGAACGCGTGAGCGGCGTCGCTTACGAAACCTTGATCCAGGCCAGGCTGTTTCAGCCGCTGGGCATCTCGGCAAGCTTTGGGGCGGCCGGTGCTGCGGACGACAGCGAGGCATGGGGGCACACGACCCGCGATGGCCGGGCCTGGCAAGCGCTCGATCCCGCATCGGCGCAAGCATCGCTGCCCGTGGCGGCGATTCCGGCGGGTGGCGCCAAGCTCAATGGTGCCGAGCTGGGCCGCTACCTTCAGCTTCATTTGCGGGCGCTTCGTGGGCAGGCCGGCCTGCTGCTCAAGCCCGACACCGCCAAGCTGCTGCATGCGGTCGTGCACGACGGCCTGGCGCTGGGTTGGATCGCAGGCTTCGATCTAAAGCGGCGGCCCCTGAGCTGGCACAACGGCAGCGACGACGCGTCGTACTACGCACTGATGGCGATCCGGCTCGATGCCGACGGCGCGTCGGCCGTCCTGGTGAACGCGCATGACGCTCACATCGAATCCGAGCTGGGCCGCGCCGTGACGCTGCTGCTGCCATGAGACATCCGGGCCGCTCCCAAAGCGAATACCGCAGTGCGCAGCACGGAGGTTGCCTGATGAACCCGCCCGGCCGCCCGAAGGGCGAATACACCGCAGCGCGCAGCGCGGAGGTTGCCTGATGAACGGCTTCTTGATCACCCGCCGTGCAGCCCTGCTGGCCGCAGCGGCAGCGCTGTCCGGCTGCGCGAGCTTGGGGCCCGAGCCAGGCGGTCCCGCCGGCAGGCGCGTCGAAATCATCCGGCGCGGCGTGGGGCAGCCCACACTCGTTATGGAGGCGGGCCTGGGCTTCGGCGCGTCGGATTGGGGTGGTGCACCGACCCAGCTGATCGGGCTGCTCTCGGACACGAGCAGCGTGTTCGCGTACAGCCGGCCCGGCTACGGCGGGACGCCAACCACCGACGCACCGCGCGACCCGGCCAGCATCGCGCGCGAACTCAGGGAGCTTCTGGCCAGCCAGGGCGTGGCGCCGCCGTTCGTTTTGGTCGGCCACTCGATCGGCGGTTTGTACGCGATGGTCTTCAGCGCGATGTACACGAACGAGACGGCGGGGCTGGTGCTGATCGACCCGACCCACCCCCGGCAGTGGAGCGCGATGCAGCTAAAGGCGCCACGCGATGCCGCGATCGTCTCTGCGCTGGCGCACACCTTCAGCGCAACGATGCGGCAGGAATTCGAAGCGTCGAAGGCGTTTCCCGCAGTGCTCGCCACGCCCTATGCGGGGCCGGTCGCACTGCTGATGGCGCAGCGACCCGACCCGCTGGCGTCGGCAGCTTTCGTTCGACTTCGCAGCGAGCTCATGACCGACCTGGCTGCGACCTACCGTGTAGCGCCGATCCCGGTGGCGTCCGGCCATTTCATTCACAAGGAGCAGCCGAACATCGTCGCCGCTGCGACGCGGAAGGTGATCGAGGCGGCGCGGCGCGGCTGAGCATTTGCGTTAAGAGTGTGACCGCAGTGGGACGGGTTGCGGTCGTGCATCAGCCTCGGTGAGGGCGCCACGTTCAGAGTCGCCACCCACCCGCGCGCAGCTTTGCGAAACAATGCAAGCCATGCAGCCCGATCCAGCTCCGATGATTCCGCCCGCCGCGCTGGCGCGCGTGCGTGAACTCTTGCAGCACGGCGGCCGTAAGCTGCTGGGCCTGGTGGGGCCACCCGGCGCGGGCAAGTCGACGCTGGCGATGGCTTTGCATCAGGCCTTTTCAGAGATATCGCAGGTGGTGCCCATGGACGGTTTCCACCTGGCCAACGCGGAGTTGCAGCGCCTCGGCCGCGCCGGCCGCAAGGGTGCGCCAGACACGTTCGACAGCGCTGGGTATGCGGCTCTCTTGCAGCGCCTGCGCGAACAGCGCGACGATGAAATCGTCTATGCGCCCGAGTTCCGGCGCCAGATTGAAGAGCCGATCGCCGGCGCCATTGCCGTGCTGCCGCAAACCCGGCTCGTCATCACCGAGGGCAATTATCTGCTGCTCGATGAGGGATCTTGGTCGCGCGTGGCGGCGCTGCTCGACGACGTGTGGTACGTCGATGTCGACGACGGCCTGCGCGACGACAGGCTGGTGCTGCGCCACGAACAGTTCGGCCGCAGCCCGCAAGCCGCGCGCGCGTGGGTCAGCGGCACCGACGCGCCGAACGCCCGTTTGATCGAGGGCACGCGATCGCGCGCGCATTGGGTGTTCCGCTGGGATGACGGCTGAAATGAAGTCAGTCGCGCTGTGGCTGATGTGGCTGGCCATCGCCTGCGTGGCTCTGCTGGCGGCGATCGCGCTGTTTCAGAACCGCCTGCTCTACTTTCCCGCGCACGCCACTGTGAACGACATGCTGAGCGGCACGCTGCGGGCTTGGCCGGGGCAGCAGCAGCCGCAGCTGGAGTTTCGCGGCCTGGTGGCCGAGCCCGCTGGCGCGGCGCGCGGCACCGCCATCGTCTTTCACGGCAATGCCGGGCATGCCGGCCACCGCGCGTTCTACGCCCAGGCGCTCAGCGGCCTGGGGCTGCGCGTGATCCTGGCCGAATACCCCGGCTACGGCCCGCGCGGCGGCGCGCTGGGCGAGCGCAGCCTCGTCGACGACGCGGAGCAAAGCATCGCGCTGGCCCAACGCCTGCACGGCGCGCCGCTGCTGGTGATCGGCGAATCACTCGGTGCCGGCGTGGCCGCCGCGGCCAGCGCGCGCCAGCCCGACCCGGTGGCCGGCCTGATGCTGATCACGCCATGGGACACGCTGGCGAACGTGGCGGCGTTTCACTACCCGTGGCTGCCTGCGCGGTGGCTGCTGCGCGACCGCTACGACAACACCGCCCACCTGCAATCGTTCAGCCGCCCGGTACTGGTGGCGGTGGCCGAACGCGACAACATCGTTCCGGCCCGGTTCGGCACGGCGCTGTACGACGCGCTGTCCGAACCCAAGCGCCTCGACGTGATCAGCGCGGCCGGCCACAACGACTGGTTGTTGCACATCGACGCCGCATGGTGGGACAAGGC
Source organism: Methylibium sp. (assembly GCA_031378125.1). Lineage (GTDB taxonomy): Bacteria > Pseudomonadota > Gammaproteobacteria > Burkholderiales > Burkholderiaceae_C > LGRD01. The sequence continues at coordinate 14,172 of JANNDW010000377.1, forward strand.
GCTGTCGTTTCTGCTCGGCGGGGCCGCGTTACCGTGAAAGAAACGCCAACACGGGCATCAACGACCGCTCCGGCGCCTCTTCATGCGGCAGGTGGCCCACACCGGCCAACGGAGCCAGCGTGACCATGGGAATCGCCTTCACGTAGTCCGCCGAATTGGCGAACGGGATCATCGCGTCCTGCTCGCCCCACAGCAGCAGGGTCGGCGCGCGGATGCGCCGCAGTGCCGGCACCGGATCGGCCAGCACGGTCTGCCGCATGCGCGCGATCAGCGCGTCGCGCACGCCGGGGCCGCGCATCAGGTCGTGGTAGCGGCCGGCCACTTCATCGGTCAACAAGGCCGGGTCGGCATACGCGGGCGCCAGTGTCATGCGCAGCAGCGGCTTGGGCAGCGCGTGGCGCATCAACTGGAACGACATCGGCACTTCGGGCGCCTTGCCGTAGTCGAAGCCGGGGCTTGCAAGACCGTCGGGCGACACCAGCACGAGCTTGTTCACGCGCTCCGGGTGCTCGGCCGCGAACGCCCAGGCGATGCCCCCGCCGATGGAGTGGCCCACCAGGCTCGCGCGCGCCACGCCCAGCTGGTCCATCAGCGCCAGCAGCAGTTGCCGGCTGCGCGCGTCGGTGTAGTCGCCGCTCGGGTCGGGCGGGCTCAGGCCGTGGCCGGGCAGGTCGAAGCGGATCACGCGCTGGCCATCGGCGGCCAAGCCGGTCGCCCAGGCTTCCCAGGTGTGCAGGCTGGCGCCGAAGCCGTGCAACAAGATCACAGCCGGCGCGTCGCGCGGCCCGCTGTCGCGCACGTGCAGGCGCACGCCGGCCACGTCCAGCATGTCGGCGGGCGAGGCCAGGTAGCGCTGTTCGAGCGCGGCGCGATCCAGGTCGGGCGTCCACAGCCAGAGTGCCAGCACGGCAAGCAAAACGATCATCGGGGTGAACCTGCTGGCCACATCAGCCGGAGCCTCGCAAAAAGCTCAGGATAGCGAAGCTTCGATCGGTTCGCCCCTTCCGTTCGACGGGCTTGCCGCGAACGGTCTTCGAATGCAGC
>JANNDW010000404.1:0-2875 GCA_031378125.1 Methylibium sp.
CGCGCCAGTTCCATGCCGTGGCTGACCAGGCTGCTGGCCGACCCCAGTGGCAGCAGCAGCAACTGGCGGTTGCGCCAGAGGCCCCCCCGTAGCATGCTGTCCCGCATTTGATCAAGCGCCAAGGCCATCTCGTTTGGCTTCAGGTCGCCGACCATGATCACACCGAGCCGGCTGAACGCCAACAGCATGTGTGCCAGGTCCTGGCGCCAGGCCGGTTCGGTCTCGCAATCCGTGCTGTACATGCGCAAGTTTGTGCCCGCGGCTGTGTGCAACTCGACAAAATGGACCGTTGCCAAAGCAGTGCCGTATCCCTGCCGCCGGATCACCAGCTTCTGTGTGGCACGGCCGCTGGCGGACGCCAGGCCGCCAAGCAATTTGCGCGACGACGAGGTGGCGATGTCGTGCACGGCAATGAACTCGGGTCGAAAGTACTCGAACTGCTGCTGCATCGCCGGGGCCGGGTCACAGCTGACGAAGAGCTCATGTTCGTCGGCGCTGGTCTGGCGGCCGACATCGAGCGCCGTTTCGCCGAGGTAGTCGTCTCGATCCCGGACGAACTGCGTCGGCGGCTCGCGCAGGTCGACGCCCGTGGTCGGCCAGTCGTCGGATGCCTCTCGAAGCGGCACGGGTACGCCGGCCTTGCTCCTGGGCGGTGCGTCGCGGTTGGAGTTGCTCATGCTGAAATGAGTCTACGCGCACGGTCCGCCGAAGTCACATCCATGTTGTGGACGAAGCTGCCGAAACGATGAAAGTCTGCCGGCACCGGTTTCGCAGGCCGCCCGGCTAGGAGTAAGTCCTATTCGGGTTGACACCCGATCGCGGCCTGTCTGTAAGCAGTTGGTAAGCGGTGAGCACAAGAGTCGAGTTTCATCCCTGAGGGCTCTGCATGTTGCTCGTCGTGTCCGCCGTCAAGCTGGTCGCCGAGGTTGCGTTGATGGCGCTTGTTGGCCAGTGGCTGCTCGGCTTGCTGGCTGGCAGCAAGCGCGAGACCAATTTTTTTTATCAAACCTTGGGCGTGTTGACGAAGCCCTTCGTGAAGGGTGTGCGCCTGATCACACCGCGGGTGGTCATCGACCGGCATGTGCCGGTGGCCACCTTCTTGGTGCTGGTCATGGTGTGGGTCATTGCGACGATCTCCAAAATCAGTTTGTGTCTTGAGACCGGGGTGCAGACATGTCGATGAACCCGGGGCGTTGGGCGTATTGGCAACTCAAGCTGCGGGCGATGGCATGGCTGGTGGCGGGGCGCCGCGAGCCGACCCTGGATGTCTTTTCCGAGATGCTGCGTCTCTGGCCGCATGACGCCTACGCGCTGGCCAGCCGTTCACATGTTCAGGCCCAACTGGGCCGGCGTGAAGCCGCGATTGTTGATGCCCAGAGCCTTGTCAAGGCCCACCCGCAGCGCAGCGCCGCCGATTGGTTCAACCTGGCATTTCTGCTGGAAGAGGCTGGGCGTCTGGACGAGGCTGAACAGGCCTTCCGAGGCGCGGTGGCGTTGGACCCCAAGCTCGACAGAGCGTGGTACGGGCTGGGCCTGGTGCTGATTCGTTTGCAGCGCTTTGACGAGGCCGTCAAGGCGCTCAGGCGCAATACCCAGCTGCAACCCATGAGCCCTTTTGGCTGGTACCAGCTGGCTCGGGTGCACATGGATCGACAAGAACCAGAAGAGGCGATGCAGATTATTCGCCACCTCAAGAGTTTTGAACCGAAGGTCGCGGCTCAGCTCGAGCGCGAGACCGGGTTGAGTTCATGAACATGGCGTGTCGGAGGGTTCGACACCCAGCGCTTCGGGGCATACCACGTCGCGGTGGTTGTGCAAGAACGGGATCGTGCCGGCTCGCCGGCGCATGAGGAACCTCCGGTTCTGCGGGGGCGTACAACGTTGGAGGGGGCTGCAATGCAATTGACCGAAAACCACCGCCAGTACTGGTCGGCAAATTTAAGGATCACCGCGATCCTGCTGGCAATCTGGTTCTTTGTGACGTTCGTGCTGGGCTACTTCGCCCGGGACTTGAACTTCACATTCTTTGGCTGGCCATTCAGTTTCTGGGTCGCTGCCCAGGGAGCATTGGTCGTCTACTGTTTGATCATCTGGTTCTATGCCAGCTACATGAACAAGCTGGATCAGAAGTTCGGCGTCCACGAAGACGAGGAGGAATGACATGGCAGGCATGACACCCAGTTCCGGAGGCGGCGGCACCTTCAGCGCCACCACCAACAAAGGCTTCAAGCAACAGCTCAACAAGGTGTACACGTGGTACACGGGCGGTTTCATCCTGTTCGTGGTGATCCTGGGGATCCTCGAACAGATGGGGCTGCCCAAGAGCTACATCGGCCTGATCTTCTTGTTCGCCACGGTGCTGCTGTATGCCGGTATCGGCGTGATGAGCCGCACCACCGACGCGGCCGAGTATTACGTCGCGGGCCGGCGTGTGCCTGCGCTGTACAACGGCATGGCCACGGGTGCCGACTGGATGAGCGCGGCGTCGTTCATCGGTATGGCCGGAACGCTCTATCTCACCGGGTACAGCGGGCTGGCCTTCATCCTGGGTTGGACGGGTGGCTACTGCCTTGTGGCGCTGTTCCTGGCACCCTACCTGCGCAAGTTCGGCCAGTTCACGATCCCTGACTTTCTCGGGGCGCGCTACGAGGGCAACCTGCCGCGTTTCATCGGCGTTGTCGCCGCGATCCTGTGCTCGTTCACTTATGTGGTGGCGCAGATCTACGGCGTGGGACTGATCACCGCACGCATGTCCGGCCTGGCGTTCGAGGTCGGGGTCTTCGTCGGCCTGGGGGGCATCTTGGTGTGTTCGTTCCTCGGCGGCATGCGCGCCGTCACCTGGACGCAAGTGGCGCAGTACATCATCCTGATCGTG
>JANNDW010000436.1:0-9492 GCA_031378125.1 Methylibium sp.
TGACGAGCGCTGCGACCTGGTTCCAGTCGGTGCCGCCGCCCAGCCGCATGCCCACGATGTTGGGCCACCACCCGGGCCGGAAGAACGGCTCCCAAGTGTAGGCATGCAAGTCCAGTTGCGGCAGCGGCGAGCGGAACGTCATCACACAGGCCGGGCCGCTGCACCCTGCGGCCCGCGCGTAGGCCGGCGGCCAGCCCGAGTCGACCATCAACACGTGTACGAAGGTCTTCTTGCGGACCTGCCACCGGGTACCCACCCATGCCGACTGTTCCTGCGCCTCGGGCAGCGCAAGGCACGCGCGCCGGAGCCGGACGATGATGTCTTGCGGAACTTGCCGGCGCCGGGTCGCCAGCATGGTTGCCTACGGTGCCGACCTGACGGCGGTTGAAGCATCGGCCGATTTCTCATCGCCGCGAAGAATGCGTGCCGCCAGCACACTCGCGGCCACGACGATGACGGCGCCGATCAAGCCGGCCAGTTGCAGCGCATCGACAAACGCCGAACGGGCCGATGCCAGCAGCAAATCGCCCGCCGCACCCGGCACGCCTTGAGCCGCCGCGACGGCCGCGCCCAGCGTCGACAGCGCCGCATTCGCCGCATCGGGCGGCACGCCCGCGGGCATCGTGCTCGACAGGCCGGCGCGATAAACGGCAGTGCCGATGCTGCCGAACACCGCGATGCCGAGCGCACCGCTGAACTCCGACGCCGTCTCCGACAGCGCCGATGCGGCACCGGCCCGTTCGGGCGGCGCCGCGGTGATGATCATTTCGTTGCCGATCGTGAACACCGGCGCAAGGCCCAGGCTCATGACCACCAGGCCCGCGATCACGGCCCACAAGCCGAAGGATCGATCGGCCCCGGTCAGCAGCGCAAAGCCGAGGGCCGCCACCCCCAAGCCCCACACCAGAACCGACAAACGCGGCACGTGCCGCGCCAGACGAGGCGCCAGCAGCGAGCCCAGCACGAAGGCGAGCGCCGAGGGCACGGTGGCCAGCCCCGCGTGCAGCGGCGACAGCCCGAGCACCAGTTGCAGGTACTGCGTGATGAAGATGTACACGCCGAAAATCGCCAGGCACGACAGGCCATAGGCCGCGATCGCCGCGCCGAATGCCGGCCTTTGAAACAGCTTCAGGTCGAGCAGTGGATAGGCGAGCCGGCCTTGCCGGCGCACGAACGCGGCACCCAGGGCCAGCCCCACCCCCATCGTCGCCAGCGGCGCCCACGCCAGGCCATGCTCGGCGACCTGCTTGAGGCCGTAGATCACCGTCAGCACGGCCCCGAGCGACAGCGCCACACTGAGCCCATCGACGCGCCCGGCAGCAGGGTCACGGTACTCGGGCAGCAGCAAAGGGCCGAGCAGCAGCAACAGCAACATCACCGGCACGGCCACCAGGAAGACCGAGCCCCACGCAAAAAACTGCAACAGCACACCGCCCACCAGCGGCCCGATGACCGCACCGAGCGAGTAGCTCGCAATCCACACGCCGATGGCGAACTGGCGCTCGTGTTCGTCATGGAACATGTTGCGGATCAGGGACAGGGTGGACGGCGCCAGCGTCGCGCCGGCAATGCCGAGCAGCGCACGCATCGCAATCAGCGTCTCGGCACTGCGCGAGAACGCTGCCATCGCCGACGCGACCGCGAAGGCCGCCGCGCCGATCAGCAGCAGCTTGCGGCGGCCGATGCGGTCACCCAGCGTGCCCATGGTGATGAGGAAGCCCGCCACCATGAAGCCGTAGATGTCGACGATCCACAGCAGCTGCGAGGCCGATGGCTTGAGCTCGGCGCTGAGCGCCGGCAGCGCCAGGTTGAGCACCGTCATGTCCATCGCATAGACCACGCAGGGCAGCGCGATGACAGCCAGGCCGATCCAGTCGCGGCGGGTGGCCTTGGGCGGGTTCGGCTCGCTCATGCGCGGCTCGTTCATGTTCGGGGGCTCCGCTTCGTTCGGGTCGCGGTCGTGATCTCGCTCTGCTTCACCTTGTGCTTCACGACCCGGGTGATCAGATCGAAGGGAATGGATCGGTCCAGCGGGAACTTTAGGGTGGCCTTGCCCGAGCCGTAGACCGCCAGATCGTCCTGGAACTCCGCGGTGTCCACCGGCACGGGGTACAGCCCCACGTGCTGCTTGAAGCCGGCAAAGTAGATCAGGTAGGTACCGTTGAGCTTGAAGGTCGGAATGTGGTAGCTGATGGCTTCTTGCGCGCCCGGTGCCGCGCTGCGAATGGTGCGCCTGATCTTCTGGAGGATCGTTTGCACATCGTCGGGGAAGCCTGCGATGTAGGCGTCGATGGTTTCGACCGGCGCCGGGGCGCCGCCCGTTTCAGCCTTCATGAGCCCGCCGCAGCGCGGCAATGTCGATCTTGTCCATCTGCAGCATGGCCTGCATGACCCGCTGCGATTTCTGCGGGTCCGGGTCCCGCAGCAACTCCACCAGCACACGCGGCACGATCTGCCACGACAGGCCGAACTTGTCTTTCAGCCAGCCGCAGCGGCTGGGCGAGCCGCCTTCGCACAGCCGGTCCCACATCTGGTCGACTTCGGCCTGCGACTCGCAGTTGACCACCAGCGAGATGGCTTCGGTGAACTTGAACATCGGGCCGCCGTTGAGCGCGGCGAACTCCAGCCCTTCGAGCTGAAAGTTGCAGACCATCACGGTGCCCGCGGGGCCGGGGCCGGCTTCGCCGTAGCGTGTGACGCCCAGGACCTTGGAGTTCTTGAAGATCGAGACGTAGTGGTTCATCGCCTCTTCGGCGTTGTTGTCGAACCAGAGGAAGGTGGAGATTTTGGGTCGGGTCGACATGGTGCGCGCTCCTGGTTCAGAGATTGCTCATCATCTGGGACATGCCTTGGAGAACTTGTTCCGGGCTGAGGTCGCGAATGTGGGTGGCCACCGACCAGCGGTGGCCAAACGGGTCTTCCAATTGGCCGTAACGGTCACCCAGAACATGTCTGCGACTGGCATCGTGACCTTGGCCCCGGCGGCCACCGCCTGCGCGCCGGTGGCTGGCCCAGCTTGAGCAGGAACACCGTGCTGTCGAGACAGGTCTCGCTCTCGGCCGCGCCGGGCGGGAGTTGGCGGAACTGGTTGTCGGCCAGGCTGCGGCTGTCCGGCGTCGCCCTGGGCCTTCAACCAGGCCTGGGTGGCGTTGCTCTTGAGGTTCTCCAGATTGCGGTAGGGGTCGTGCACGGTAACGCCGTGCAGCGTCTCGGTGACCGGCTGGCTCGGTGCCGTCGGCGGGAGCGCTCGCGCCGGGGCCGGCAACACCGGGGCGGCGGTGGCGCAACAAACCAGGGCGGAGCGTGTTCGTTGGGTACGGCGCTTCGAATCTTGATGCATGACGGACTCCCCACGGGCGCACACTGCGTTCAAGGGACCGGTAGGGTGAGTCGCAGCCGCAGCCGCAGCCGCGGATTGCGGGCTAGCTTGCCATCGAGTAGGGCCCACCGCGTTCCAGCGCACGCCGATAAGCCGGCCGCTGTTGAAAGCGCCGCACCCAGGCGTCCATTGCGGGATAGCTCGCGCGCAGGCCGCGCGCGGCCTCGCCGACAAAGCTCATCTGCACATCAGCGCCGCTGAGCGCGTCGCCCACCAGCCACTCGCGGCCCTGCAACGAGCGGTTCACATAGCCCAGGTGGTTGGCCAGTTCGCTGTCGATGAGCGGCTTCAGCGGCGCGCCCGCGTCACCCAGGCGCGACACGTACAGCTTGAGCAGCAGCGGCAACATGGCAGAGCCCTCGGCGTAGTGCAGCCATTGTTGATAGGTTTCGAAGTCGCGCGTCTGCGGCGCGGGCTGCAGGCGCCCGCCGCCGTGGTGGCGGATGAGGTAGTCGACGATCGCGCCGGACTCGATCAAGGTCATGCCGTCGGCCTCGATCACCGGCGACTTGCCCAGCGGATGCACCGCCCGCAATTCCGGTGGCGCCAGCCGCGTGGCGGCGTCGCGCGCGTAGTGGCGTATCTCGTAGGGCAGGCCCAGTTCTTCCAGCAGCCACAGCACGCGCTGCGAGCGCGACTCGTTGAGGTGATGCACGATGATCATGACGGGGGTGATCGCTGAAGTTGAGGCAGCCAAATTATGCTGGCAGCGGCTGCGCTTCCATGGCAAAGCTCAACCCAGCGCGCGCCTGCAGGCGCCGAACCAGCGCCATTCCCATCGCCGCGCCGGGTGTCCACACGCCGCCGGCGGTCATGGGCCGGCCCACATCGTTCACAAGGCACAACGCGGTCTCGGCGATCAGCTTGGAGGTGGAGCCGTAACCCGGGTCGCGGTCACCCTTGACCGACGCGCTGAGTGTTTTCCCATCGGCCGTCTCGCCGATGAACAGCACTTCGTAGCGGCCCGTTTCACGCTCATGCGCGCTGGGGCCGTCGCCCGGCTTGGGCAACGCGAATCCGCGCAGCACGGCGCGCGTGGGCGCAAAACCCAGCAGCGCGTTCTGGACGCGGGTGGTGCGCGCCAACGCCTTGGCACGCAGTTGGCCCTTGGCGCCGTCACCGGTCAGCATGCGCTCGTCGTAGACAAAGTCACGCCCCCACGGGTGGCCGCGCAGCGCGTTGGTGCGATGAACATTCTTGGTGTTGATGGGTGCCATGACGAAAGGCCCGGTCCATGACCGGGCCGCTTCGTCGTAGGCCGCCGAGTTGCCTTCGGGCTGCGCGGGGCCGCGAAAACCGGGCGTCAGCGCGAACGGGTCGGACATCAATCGTGCCAACGCGGGGTTGCGCCCGATCTGCTCGAAAGTCGCCATGGCACTGGCCGCCGTGCCGCCCGACAACCCGCCCTTCATCACGCGCACTCGCCCCCGCACACGGCGCAGCGGCGCGCCAAAACGCCGCTGCGCTTCGTCTTGCAAGAACACCACGCCCAGGTCGAACGGAATCGAGTCGAAGCCGCACGAGAACACGATGCGCGCGCCGCTGGCCCGGGCCGGCGCATCGAACCGCGGAATCATCTGCGCCATCCAGAGCGGCTCGCCGCACAGGTCCACATAGTCGGTGCCGGCCTGCGCACAAGCCGCCACCAATGGCTGGCCGTAGTGTTGGTACGGGCCGACGGTGGTGATGAGCACCCGCGTCCGGGCCACCAGCGGCGCCAGCGAAGCCGCATCGGACGCATCGGCCACGATCAGCGGCAAGGCCGGGTTGGCCTTGATGAGGCCACGCACCGCAGCGAGCTTGTCAAGGCTGCGCCCGGCCACGGCCCAGGCCACTTCGGCGCCCACGCCGTAAGTGGCATTCAGGTACTCGGCCACCAATCGGCCGGTGAAGCCGGTGGCGCCGAAGACAATCACATCGAAGGGTCTTTTCATGGCCGATCGTCGCACAGCGACGGGCCACTCAGATCTTGCGGTTCCGCTGTACAAGGCCGCACTCGAAACTGGCTTGGTCGAGTTGCGCCGCCGCCGAGCGGTCATTCAAATGGCCAGTTCACTTCGCAACCTGGGCGGCGCCCAACAGGCTGCCGAGCTTCTAAACGCCGAACTGGCGGCAGGCAACGACGAACTTGACGGTGCGGTACGCGCCTTTCTTACACTGGCACTTGTCGATCTGGGTCGCGAGCGTGAGGCCGTTGCCGTAAGCCTCACAGCCCTTCGAGCGATCTTCCTCGCTACAACCGGTCTGTAGCCCGATATGCGTCGGAGCTTTTGCTTGCTGCGCCGTGAGTGCAACACGAAGTGCGCTCTAGCCCGATGGCTTCTACTCGAGACGAATTCAGTAGAGAGGTAGTTCGTGTCCTTCAGGAACGGACGGGCAGTCGGTGCTCAAACCCAAAGTGCCAATGCCTTACATCCGGTCCGAACCATGCCTCAGACAAGGCAACGCCCATCGGTGCTGCAGCGCAACATCCCCGCAGCAGCACCCGGCGGACCTCGCCACGATGCCAAGCTTGTCTCCGACGAACGCAGTTCAATCACAAACGGAGTCTGGCTTTGTCAGAACTGCGCGCGGTTGACCGATGTTGATCCAATCACATAATCAACCGAGCTGTTGCTCGACTGGCGTCAAACAGCGGAAGACTACGCACGGGGCGAAATTGAGGGCGGTCGCGGCCCTCGACCAACACCTGCGGTAGATCCAGCAACGCAGGATGGGTGGGGTTGCCCGAACTGCGGCACGGTCGTTCCCAACGGCCACACCGTATGTCTCGGGTGTCATGCTGAAGTTGTCTATGGCTCCACTCGCGAGGAACGACAGAACGACATGAACACAGCTCTCTCCTTTGGCGGCGCCGGGTCCGCGCTTGCAGTGTTCGCTCTCCCGAGTTGGTTGGCGTCGGAGTTCGCAGTGAGTCTTTCGCCTGGTTGGGGCCTTGGCATCTATTCGGCTGTCCCAGTCGTCCTGTGCTCACTCGCAGCAGGTTTCGCACATTCAATTCACGAAGACACGCGGCGCCGGCAGAAACCACCGCAATTTTTTCGCTCATCAATCGCACAAGCTAACTTGTTCTTCAAGCGGACATGCTCGGAGTACCGGGGCCTGCCGCTCAAGTCAAACGTTGGGCGTGAGAAACTTGTTCGAACGACAATCACATTTCTTGAACTCTGGAGCACAGCAGTGGAGCTGGCCGCGGTTCTCACGCACGCCGAGGAAGGGGGGTTCGTCGCCTTGAACCCGGAGACCGGCACCACTACCCAAGGCGAAACTGTCGAAGAGGCAGTAGCCAATCTCCGCGAGGCAACCGCCTTGTATCTGTCGGAGTTTTCGTTGCCGGCAACGGGGCATCCGGTAGTCACCATGTTTACCATCCCAGAGCCGGTGCATGCCTCAGCTCCCCCGTGTTTCGGGGGCAGAGATCGTCGGCGCCTTTGAACGCCTTGGGTTCGTGAAACTCAGGCAAGGCGGTAGCCACGTCATCATGCGTCACGAGTTAAGGGGTTGCGTTGTCCCAATGCACGTGGAGGTGAAGGTAGGCACTCTGGCAGGCGTGCTTCGCCAAGCAGAGGTTTCGCCGGAAGTGTTCACAAGCGCTCTGCGGGGGTGATGCCCAACCCTGTAGAGGGGCTCCCACCGGCTGGCCACGCTACGTTCGCGGTTCATTTTCCGCTCCGCGTCGCCAGCCGGTTCCGGCCGCTCATGTCAAACGATGCGCGGACCGATGCGCGAACGGCGAGGGACTTGTTCAGCGTTGCCTAGCCAAGCGCCGCCGGACCGAGCGAGCGCAAGCCGGTGCTGCCCAGCGCCTGCAACGCGGCGTCGACCGCCGCCGCGGGGGTGCTGCCGGTTCGCTGCCAGGCGGTGGCCAGCGCCTGCAGGACCAGACGCGCGCTGCGCGACAAGGTGCCGTCGAGCGGGTCTTCGGCCAGCGCGCGCAGCCGCGCGCTGTAGAGCGAGCGCGCGTTGTCTGACTGCGACACTAGGCGCAGTAGCGCGAGCAGCGCGCGGTCGAAGCTGGCGGCGCTGGGCGCGTTCACGCCGTTCGGCTCGGCATACCAGGCGCACAAGTACTCCACCGGGCCGAGCGCGGCGCCCAGGGCCTGCTGCGGGCGTTGGCTCGCGCCCCAAGCGGCGCGCCGGCCGGCGGGCAGGCGGCCGCTGCGCAAAGCATCCACCAGCGCGTCGGCCACGGCCGCCTGCGCCGCCGGTGTGCCGCGTTCGCCCACCACGCACAACACGCTGAGGAAGGCCGGGTAGAGCTGGTCGCCGAGGGTGAGGCACAGCCGCTCGAGCAGGTCCACGCGATAAGCGGCGTCTGGCGCGTGGGCACACCCGTCCACCAGCAACTGGGCCGCGGCGGCCCAGTTGGGCGCCGCCTTCAGCACGGGGCCGGCCGGCGCGTCCATCGCGCTAGCGCAGGTTGGGCTCCAACAGCGCGGCCCTGAAGTCCTGCTCGATGGCGTCGATGTTGCGCGGCTGCGTATCGCTGCCCACGTGCAGCGGGCCAAAGCGGCTGTCGGCGCCGGCGTCCAGCCAGCTGGCGGCGGGCGGCGTGTCGCGCACCGCGACCGGGCTGCGCAGCGACAGCTCGGCACCGAACAGCGGCGGATAAGAGGGCAAGGTGTTCATGGTGATAACCAGAGCCTAGCGCCTGCAAGCGTGCGGTGCCCAGCCGGGCGCACCCCAGCTGGGGTGAACCCCAGCTCGCCGCGCGAACCAGGCCACGCCCTCGTCCACGCGCGCCAGCCGCAGCGCACAGGGCGAGCGTTCGCCGGCTTCTTCGCTGCGGCGGGGTGGGGGTTCGCGGTTGCAGTCGAGCTCGTTGATGTTGTGCTGCAACAGCGGAATGCGGTAGGCGCCGACAAACGTGACCGCCAGCAGACTGGACGTCGACAGCAGCGCCTTGCCACGCTCACCGGCCAATGGGCCGAGCCGGGCCAGGTCGGTCGCGTCGATGTAGGCCCGGTCGACCTGCTGCCACGGGCCGCCTGCTTCGTTGCCGATGAAGCCGGCGCCGGCGGCGTTCTCGAAGAGCGTGTTGCCGTCGCCGACCACGGCGTCGAGCAGCCAGCCGTAGCGCTCGGTCTCGACGAAACGCAGGCCATGAGCGCTGTTGCCGTCCATGCCGCCCATGCCGCCCATGCCGAGCACCTCGACACCGTAGTCGTGGTTGCTGATCGTGACTTTCGACGAGATCGTCACCAGCGGGTCGTCGGCCCAGGGCGAGGTGGTGATCGTGAGCTTGGTGCCGTCTTCGAGCTGCAGCGTCGTCGTGCCCCAGAAATCAAACGGCGCCGAGCCGTCCATTGCGAACATCGGCGGGTTCCAGGCCAGGTACTGCTCGGTGGTAGCGTGGTTCAAGATGTGCACCGTGGCGTCGCCGCCCACCGTGATGCGGTAGCCGTTGTTCTGGAAGCGGACCAGGCCGTCCAGCATGTCGGTGCGCGCGCCGCTCGGGTTGGACGCCAGCATGCCGAGCGCTGAAAACACCGGATCGAACGGCAGGGGGAGGGGGGTGAATGCGCTGTTTGTGATCATGCGGCCTCCGTTGATGCGCCGGATGTGACTAAACCATGACAGCGGCCCCTGTGCCCAGCTGGGATGGGCCCCAGCTGGGGCTGACCCGAGCCCGCTCAAACCATCCGCCCGGCTCACTTTTCGGTCTTGACAATCGTGCCCAGCGTCAGCTTCTTGACATGGTATTTGCCTGGAACCTCTTCCAGCTTGAGCAGGCTGTTGCGCGCCATGATGATGCCCATGCCGAGCTGTTGCTCAATGAAGATGACATCGCCGGCCTTCACCGACACCAGGGTCTCGGCCCAGTTTTCGGCCTTCGAGTAAATCTTGTGGTCGCCCGGCGGCACGCTGAAGTAGATGTACTGGCTGGCCCGCGTGTAGCCCATCTCGGAATTGGCTTCCTGGTCGTTCAGGAACACGTTGAAGCGAACCAGGCCGCCCATGCCCGAAGGCCGAACCACATAGACCATCGCCTTGCCGGTTTCGGGCAGCTTGGGCAGTTGGAATGAGGCGACCTCGGCCTTCATCGCTTCGGGCGACGGCAGGCTGGCGCAGCCGGTCATGACCAGCAGCGCGAGCGTTGCGGCGAAGGCAGC
>JANNDW010000326.1:0-10483 GCA_031378125.1 Methylibium sp.
CACGGTGACCAGGCGAATGGTGCGCGGCTGGCCAATCACCACCGTGCCGGCATGGGCCTCAAGCTCGGTGGCGCGACGGCACCAATCAGCCAGCAATCCGTCGCGTCGATCCATGGGTGGGGGTGCTCCGCTGCGCAGCCGCGACGGACCGCAAGGGCAGATGATGGGCGAGGCGGCCAAGCAGCGTCAACCGGGGGAAGGCCCTGAGCCCGCGGCACGCGCAGCCTGCCGCCGGGCGGGTGACAGCGCTGCGTTGCGCCCCAGGTGTCTCGCGTTGGCACAACCCGGGCGCGTGGCATCAGCCGCCGAATCCCTCCAGCACGTTCGCCACGTTGACGCCGACCTCGGCCACCGCGTAACCACCCTCGAAGACAAAAACGGTGGGCAGACTCAAACCGGAAATGTCCCGGCCCAGTTGCAGGTAGTCGGCGCTCTTCAGGCCGAAGCCTGAAATCGGGTCGCCTTCGAAGGTGTCGACGCCCAGCGCCAAGATCAGCGCCTGGGCACCGAAGCTCTGAACCGCCGCCATGGCCTGCTGCAACGCGGCCCGCCACACCCCAAACCCGGTGCCGTGCGGCAGTGGCAGGTTCAGGTTGAAGCCCTCGCCTGCACCCGCGCCGCGCTCGTCGGCATGGCCCAGGAAGAACGGGTACTCGGTGAGCGGGTCGCCGTGGAGGGACACCGTGAGCACGTCGGCGCGCTCGTAGAAGATGCTCTGCGTGCCGTTGCCATGGTGGTAGTCCACGTCGAGCACGGCAACGCGCTGCGCGCCACCATCGCGCAGGGTTTGCGCTGCCAGCGCGGCGTCGTTCAGGAAGCAGTAGCCACCGAAGAAGTCGGGCCCGGCGTGGTGGCCAGGCGGGCGCGTCAGCACAAAGGCGCTGCGTTGAGACGGACTTGTGGCCGCTGCAACATGCCGCGCGGCGGTGACCGCACAGGCCGCACCGGCCCGGGCGGCGGCCCAGGCACCTGCGGTCAGCGGCGTTCCCGCATCGAAAGAAAACAAACCCATCCGCGCTGCAAAGTTGTGCGGCAGCACATCGGTCCGAAAGGCACGACCGGGCCACACCGAAGGCAGCGCATCGAGTTCGACATGCGCAGGGTCCAGCGCCACCCATTCGTCCCACGCCTTGGATATGAAATCGAGGTAGCGCGGCGTGTGAATCTGCGCCAGCACGGCGTCCAAGTCGGCGGGCTCTTGCGGCGCTGACAGCGGGCCCATGGCTCGGCGCTTCAGTTCGGCCAGCACATGTTCCAGCCGGTCGGGCACTTCGTGGCAGGGCACCAGCCGGCCGCGATACATCTCGTGGCGCCCTTGATGCAGGCGATGAACGGGGTTGTGGACGATGAACATGCGCGCTTTCAAAACCGTGTCAGACCGGCAGGGCGGTGGTCTTCTTTACTGTGCGCAAGACCAGCAAGGAGTTCGTACGTGCCACGTTCGGCAGGCGCATCAGCACCTCGGCATGGAAGCGTTCCAGGTCTTCCGCGTCGCGGTAGGCAAATCGAATCAGGTAGTCGTTCGAGCCGGCCACATAAAAGCAATCCAGCACCTCGGGCTCGTCGCGCACCGCCTGCTCGAAGGCCTGCAGCTGCGGCGTGTTCATGCTTTCCAGGTTGATGATGGTGTAGCTGATGCCGTGCTTGCCCACCGCGCGTGGGTTCACCAGGGCCACGTACTGGGCGATCACGCCGCTGTCTTCGAGTGCCTTGACCCGGCGCAGGCAGGCCGAGGGTGACAAATGCACCCGCTGGGCCAGTTCAAGGTTGGAGAGCCGCCCCTGCCCTTGAAGCTCATTCAAGATGGCCCGGTCAATCGCATCCAATTTCACTTCGGCGGGCGCGTTTCGCATCAGATTCGATTAAAGTGGAATTTGACCGCATGATATTGCGATGCCGAGGGTGAACACTGGCCGATTGCGCAAGCACATTGCGGCGCCCTGTCTCTAGACTCTGGACCAGCCGGGCTGCACACTGCAATGCTGCGTGAGTGGTCGCCGCAAGAGGAATTTGCCATGCTCAAAGATGTTGAAGCCGTCTCCTCGCCCGTGGACGCCAAAGCGCAAGGCGCAAAGGCCCCGCAGGCCAAGCCCACCGCAACCAAGCCCGCGCCCGCGATGGACGCGTTCTGGATGCCGTTCACGGCCAGCCGCCAGTTCAAGCAGTCGCCGCGCCTGTTGGCCAAGGCCTCGGGCATGCACTACTGGACGCCCGAGGGCCGCCAGATCCTCGACGGCATTGCGGGCCTGTGGTGCGTGAACGCCGGCCACGCGCGGCCGAAGATCGTGCAGGCGATTGCCGCGCAAGCGGCCGAGATGGATTTCTGCCCGCCGTTCAACATGGCCCACCCGAAATCCTTCGAGTTGGCCGAGCGATTGGTCAAGCTCACCCCCGCCGGTCTGAACAAGGTGTTCTTCACCAACTCGGGCTCCGAGGCGGTGGACACGGCGCTGAAGATGGCCATTGCCTACCACCGCGCCCGTGGCGAAGGCACCCGCACCCGGCTGATCGGCCGCGAGCGTGGCTACCACGGCGTCAACTTCGGCGGCATTTCGGTGGGCGGCATGGTCGGCAACCGCAAGACCTTCGGGCCGATGCTGGGCGGCGTGGATCACATTCGCCACACCCACGACCTGGTCCGCAACGCCTTCGCGCGCGGCCAGCCCGAGCATGGCGCCGAGCTGGCCGACGACCTGGAGCGGCTGGTCGCGCTGCACGACGCATCGAGCATCGCGGCGGTCATCGTCGAGCCGATGGCCGGCTCCACCGGTGTGCTGATCCCGCCCAAGGGCTACCTGGAGCGGCTGCGCGCCATTTGCGACAAGCACGGCATTTTGCTGATCTTCGATGAAGTGATCACCGGATTCGGCCGCCTGGGCGCGCCGTTCGCCGCCCTGCACTTCGGCGTGACGCCGGACCTGATGACCGCTGCCAAAGGCATCAGCAACGGCTGCGTGCCGATGGGCGCAGTGTTTGCCAAACAGCACATTCACGACGCCTTCATGACCGGGCCGGAGCATGTGATCGAGTTCCCGCACGGCTACACCTACTCGGCCCATCCGCTGGCCTGCGCCGCGGCGCTGGGCACGCTGGACACCTATGCCGAAGAAGGGCTGCTGACGCGCGCCATGAAAATAGGCCCGGCGTTTGAGGCCGGCTTGCATTCGCTGCGCGAGCTGCCCAACGTGATCGACATCCGCAACATCGGCCTGGTGGGCGCCGTCGAACTGGCGCCGATCGCCGGCCAGCCGGGCAAGCGCGCCTTCGACGTGTTCCTCGATTGCTGGGAACGCGGTGTGCTGGTGCGCACCACCGGCGACACGATTGCGCTGTCACCGCCGTTGATCATCGAGAACCAGCACCTTGACCAGATCTTCAGCACCTTGCGCGAAGCGCTGAAGAGCGCGGCCTGAGCCTCGAATTGAACTCCCGTCGCGCCCCTGACTCCTTCAAAGGGCTTGCCTAGCGCATACCTCTCATGTCCCTGCTCAGCACCGACCAGCAACTGACGACGAACTCGTATTACGCGGCCACCGTGCAACGTGATCGCAGCTTCGCCCCGCTGCAATCGAACCTCGACTGCGACGTGGCGGTGGTGGGCGGCGGGCTGGCGGGGCTTTCGGCGGCCATCGAGCTCGCCGACCGGGGCTACAGCGTCGTGCTTCTGGAAGCCAAAACAGTCGGCTGGGGCGCCTCCGGCCGCAACGGCGGCCAGGCCATCGCCGGGCTGGCCTGCGAGCAAACGGTCATCGAAGCCCAACTGGGGCTGGCAGCCTCCAGGCAGATCTGGAACATGACGCTGGAGGCGATCACGCTGATCGGCCAGCGCCGCGACCGCTTCGGCATCGATTGCGACTGGCAGCCCGGCTGCTTGAGCCTGGCCGTCAACCCGCGCAAGGGCGACACGCTGCGCGTGTGGCGCGACCACATGCAGCGCGACTACGGCTACCCGACCCGCTGGATCACGCCGAACGAGATGCCCGAATGGATTGCCAGCGCACGCTTTCACAGCGGCGTTCACGACCCGTCGGGCGGCCACCTGCACCCGCTGAAATACAGTCTGGGCCTAGCGCGCGCGGCCAGCGGCCTGGGGGTGCGCATCTTTGAGAACTCGGCCGTGCTGGCCCTGGACACCGGCGCCAGCGCCCGGCTGCGCACGGCGCAGGGCTCGGTGCGCGCCTCGCATGTGCTGTTGGCCGGCAATGTGTATTTGCGCGGCCTGGCGCCGGCGCTGGAGCGGCGCATCATGCCGGTCGGCACCTACATCGTCGCCTCCGAGAGGCTGGAGCCGGCGCTGGCAAGGTCGCTGATCCCGTCGCGGTCGGCGGTTTGCGATACCAACCATGTGCTGGACTACTTTCGCCCCACCGCCGACCACCGCATGCTGTACGGCGGGCGCGTCAGCTACAGCACCGCCACGCCGATGAACCTGGTCGCGAGCATGCAACGCCGCATGGCGCGAACGTTTCCTCAACTGAAGGGCACGCCCGTCGAGTTTGCCTGGGGCGGCTTCGTCGACATCTCGATGAACCGCGCGCCCGATTTTGGCCGCTTGCCCGATGGGAGCGCTTCGCGCGAGCATGCCAATGTGTACTACCTGCAGGGCTTCTCCGGCCACGGCCTGGCACTCACCGGCCTGGCGGGCAAGCTGGTCGCCGAGGCCATTGCCGGCAGCGCCGAACGCTTCGACACCTTCGCCCGCCTGCGCCACCGCCCGTTCCCGGGCGGGCGCCTGTTGCGCACGCCGGCACTGGTGGCGGGCATGGCCTACTACCGATTGAGGGACATGATGTGAACCCGCACAGCCGTCCAAAGGGTGACCTCCCTGTTGGAGGGACGACGCGCAGCGCCGAGGGTGTGCCAATGAACCCCGCCCATGCCGGCGGCAAACCCGTCGTCCTGATCCCCGCCTGCAACCGTTTGCTGGGCTTGCACCCGTTTCATGTCGCCGGCAAGAAGTACATCGACGCCGTGCGGCTGGCGGGATGCGCGCCGCTGATCGTGCCCTCGCTTGCGCCCGGCGAGATGGACACGCTGCTGAACCTGGCCGATGGCATTTTGCTGACCGGTTCGCCCTCGAACGTGCACCCCCGGCACTTCGGCGAAGACGTGCACGACCCCGCCTTGCCGCTCGACCCCGACCGTGATGACTGGACCCTGCCGCTGATCCCGCGTGCGCTGGAGCGCGGCATCCCGCTGTTCGCGATCTGCCGCGGATTCCAGGAGGCCAACGTGGCGCTGGGTGGAAGCCTCTACCAGGCTGTGCAAGAGGTGCCGGGGCGCCACGATCACCGCCCCTCCAATGCGGAGACCGCCGAAATGCAGTACGCCCTCGCCCACCCCGTGGACGTGGTCCCCGGCGGCTTGCTGGCGGGCATCGTGGGCGCCGAGCGCATCGAGGTGAACTCGGTTCACGGCCAGGGCGTGAACCGCCTGGCCGATGGCCTGCGGATCGAAGCGCGCGCCCCCGACGGCCTGGTCGAAGCCTTCACGATGCCCGACGCCCGGGCCTTCAACCTGTGCGTGCAATGGCACCCCGAATGGCAGGCGGCCAGCAACCCGGTGTCGGTGCAGCTCTTCAGAGCCTTCGGCGCCGCATGCCTCTCTTTTCGTGACCGCCGTTTCCGCGACCGCCATAGAGAACCGCACCGCGACCCGGACCGATAGGTTCGCGCGCAACTCCAGCTTTTCATGCTGTACCCCGGCGCCAATGCGGCGCCCGACTATTTTCTCAGGTGACTTATGGTGGACAAAAGCAATTTCACATTCAGCGACTTGGAGACGTGGTTCAACGAGCGTCGAGTGACCGAGATCGAGTGCCTGGTGCCCGATCTCACCGGCGTGGCGCGCGGCAAGATCCTGCCGCGCGAAAAATTCACCGAGGACCGCGGCATGCGGCTGCCCGAGGCCATCGTGGCCATCGGCGTGACCGGCGAGTTCCCCGAAGAGGGGCCGTACTACGACGTGATCCACGCCACCGACCGCGACATGCACCTGCGCCCGGATCTGTCCACGGTGCGCATCGTGCCCTGGGCCACCGACCCGACGGCGCAGGTGATCCACGACTGCTTCGACCGCAACGGCTTGATGATCCCGTTCGCGCCGCGCTCGGTGCTGCGCCATGTCTGCGATCTGTACGCGGCCGAAGGCTGGACGCCGATCGTGGCACCCGAGCTGGAGTTCTACCTGGTCGAGCGCAACCTCGACCCGAATACCCCGCTGAAGCCGCCCAAGGGCCGCAGCGGCCGCGCCGAGACCTCGCGCCAGGCTTATTCCATCGACGCGGTGAACGAGTTCGACCCGCTGTTCGAAGACATCTACGACTACTGCGAAAAGATGGAGCTCAACGTCGACACCCTGATCCATGAGGTGGGCGCGGGCCAGATGGAGATCAACTTTTTCCACGACCAACCGCTGGGCCTGGCTGACGAAGTCTTCTTCTTCAAGCGCACCATTCGTGAAGCCGCGCTGCGCCACGAGATGTACGCCACCTTCATGGCCAAACCGATGGACAACGAGCCCGGCAGCGCGATGCACGTGCACCAGAGCGTGTTGAACACCGAAACGGGCAAGAATATTTTCAGCAACCCGGACGGCTCGCCTTCGAAAGAGTTTTATTGGTACATCGGCGGCCTGCAAAAGTACACGCCGGCGGCGATGGCGCTGTTCGCACCCTACGTCAACTCGTACCGCCGGCTGGCGCGCTCGATGTCGGCGCCGATCAACATCCAGTGGGGCACCGACAACCGCACCGTGGGCATTCGTTCGCCGGTGGCCACACCCGAAGCGCGGCGGGTTGAAAACCGCGTGATCGGCGCCGATGCCAACCCGTACGTGGCGCTGGCGGCCACGCTGGCCTGCGGCTACCTCGGCATCAAGAACCGCATCGAGCCCACCGCCGAGTGCAAGGGCGACGCCTATCTTTCGGAGTACCAGCTGCCCCAGTCCTTGAGCGAGGCACTGGGTTGGCTGGCCGACGAGAAGGAACTGCACGATGTGCTGGGCAAACCCTTCATCACCGTCTATTCCGAGGTGAAGGAAATCGAACACGCCGAGTTCATGAAGGTGATCTCGCCGTGGGAGCGCGAGCACCTGTTGCTTCACGTTTGATGTGGCCCACCCCCGAAGCGCCTGCGGCGCCTCCCCCTCAAGGGGGTGCCGCCAGCGGCCCGGCAAAGCCGGCTCCGCGGCGTCCGCCTGACCACGTCGGAATCCGCATCGCCTGCCGCCGAGACTTGGAGAAACAGCAATGAATACCGTCCTGAAGAGGCCCACGACCCGCAGCACGAAAGAGTGGCAGGACGCCGATTCTGCCCACTACCTGCACCCGTTCACCGACTTCAAGTCGCTGGCGCAAAAGGGCTCGCGCATCATCACCAAGGCCGACAACATCTACCTGTGGGACAGCGACGGCCACAAAATACTGGATGCGATGTCCGGCCTGTGGTGCGTCAACGTCGGCTACGGCCGGCAGGAACTGATCACCGCAGCGACCCGACAAATGCAGGAGCTGCCGTTCTACAACAGCTTTTTCCAGACCGCGACACCGCCCGCCATCGAGCTGGCCGAACTGCTGGCCCAGGTCAGCCCGCCGCAGTTCAAGCATGTGTTCTTCTCCGGCTCAGGCTCGGAAGGCAACGACACCGTGGTGCGCATGGTGCGGCGTTACTGGGACGTGCTGGGCCAGCCCGAACGCACCGTCATCATCAGCCGCAAGAACGCGTACCACGGCTCGACGTTGGCCGGCGCCTCGCTGGGCGGCATGAGCGGCATGCACGCGCAGGGCGGCCTGCCGATTCCGGGCATCGTGCACATCGAGCAGCCGTTCTGGTTCGAGTTCGGTCGCACCATGAGCCGAGACGATTTCGGCAGACAAGCCGCCGGCTGGCTGGAAGCCAAGATCCTGGAGATCGGTGCGGACAAGGTCGCCGCCTTCATCGGCGAACCGATTCAGGGCGCGGGCGGCGTGATCATTCCACCCGAAACCTACTGGCCCGAGATCCAGCGCATCTGCGACATGCACGGCATCCTGCTGGTGTCCGACGAAGTCATCTGCGGTTTCGGCCGCACCGGCCACTGGTTCGGCTGCGAACGTTTCGGCTACCGGCCCGATTTGATGACCTTCGCCAAGGGCGTCACCTCCGGCTACATCCCACTCGGCGGCGTGATGGTGGGCGAGCGCATCGCCAAGGTGCTGATCGAACAAGGCGGCGAATTCAACCACGGCTACACGTACTCCGGCCACCCGGTGGCGTGCGCGGTCGCGCTGGCCAACATCCGGCTGATCCAGCGCGAAAAACTGGTCGACAAAGTGCATGACGACCTCGGCCCGTACCTTGCCACGCACTACGCCGAACTGGCCCAGCACCCGCTGGTGGGCGAGGTGCAGACCTGCGGGCTGATGGCCGCGCTGCAAATCGTCAAGGACAAGGCCACCGGCCAGGGGTTCGACCCGTCCCTGGAGGTCGGCATGCTGTGCCGCGGCCACTGCTTCGCCAACGGGCTGATCATGCGAGCGGTGGGCGACCGCATGATCATCGCCCCGCCGCTGGTCATCACGCGGGGGCAGATCGATGAGATGGTCGGGCTCATCAAGAAATGCCTGGACCTGAGCTTGGCCGACGTGGGCAAACGCGGCTGGATTTGATGCAGACAAGACCGGATGGCCTCTCTGTCACGAAGGTGCTTCCGCACCACCCTGTGCGGCTCTGCAATACAGAAATCTGTATCATCTCCGCATGAAGACCACGCTCAATATCAATGATCACTTGCTCGCCGACGCCAAGGCACTGGCGGCGCAGCAACGAACCAGCCTGACGCGCGTGATCGAAGAAGGGCTCAAGCTGCGTCTGCGCACTCCCGTTGCCGCGGGGCAACGCGGCACACTCCGCTTGCCGGTGTTCAAGGGCCGCGGCGGGATCGTCGAAGGGGTCAACCCGCTCAGCAACAAGTCGTTGTTGAAGGCACTGGACGATGACGCCTGATGTCAACGTCCTGGTGGCCGCATCGCGCAGCGACCATCCTCACTTTTCCGTAGCCCGCGCCTGGCTCGAGCAGGCGGTTGCCGCCAGCGCGGCCGGCGCTTCGTTCACCCTCATGCCGATGGTGGTTGCCAGCTTCTTGCGGCTGGTCACCAGCCGCAAGGTTTTCAGCATGCCCACTCCGTTGGCGGATGCCATCGCCTTCGTCGATGCGCTGCTCGCGGCGCCTGGCGTCGAACTGACGCGCCTCGGTGCCGAATGGCCGGTGCTGCGGCAACTCTGCCTGGACAAAAGCCTCAGCGGCAACGACCTGCCAGATGCCTGGCTGGCGGCCACAACCCTGCACTCTGGCGAGCACCTGGTCACGTTCGATCGTGACTTCAAGAAACTGCTCGGGCGCTCACAGGTGACGCTGCTGGCGGCCGCGGGCGAGTGACCCGCTGCATCCGGTTCTCCCGGGTCAGGCACTTCGTCCGTCATGCGGCAAACCTTCAGCCTACACAGCTCTGAACACGCGATCCAGGAAGTCGACGATAACCCGCGCCAGGGCGTCTTGCCGGCCCTCGAAAAAATGCTGTGCGCCGGGCACGATCACCTGCTCCGACCCCGCGATCTTGTTGATCTGGATGAGCCGCTCGTCGGCGCCGAGCCGGGTGACATGCCAGTCTTCGGAGCCGAACACGTCGAGCACCGGGATCTTGATGCGGAACATGTCTTCCAGGCCGTTGATGATGCCGATGAAGACCCAGGCGCCAACCCCGGGCTGCGCGGTGCCGACCAGGTAATGGTTGGCCATCGTCGCACCCAGGCTGTGCGAGACGATGGCGACGTTCGAGTAGCCTTTGGCGCCCAGCCATCGGGCCGCCAGTGCCAGCCGCTCATCTGAATCGGGAAATGTCGGCAGGTAGTCGCCAAGTTTGGCGGTGCCGTCGAGTACCGGCATCTGGATCGACAGCGTCGAATAGCCGGCCTCGGCGAGCTTCACACGCAGCACGCCGTACAGCTCGTAGTCGGGCGCCCAACCCCGGCCATGCGCAATGATCGCAGCGCCACGCGGTTTTGCCGCCCGGGTATACAAGCCAAGGAAGCGGTGGCCGTTCTTCTGCTCGAGGCTCACCGCATCGCCCACGACGAGTGTGGCCAGGGTTTGATCGGCCCAGCGCTTTTCGCGCGCGTAGTCCTGCGCGACCAATGGCGTGGCAATGAGGCCCAGCGACGCGATGAGAAAAACCCGCCGCAGCGGGTTTCTCCGGGTTCGCAAGACGGGCAATGCCTAGGCCAGGCGCAGCGGCAGCTTGCGCAAGCGCTGGCCGGTGATCGCAAACACCGCGTTGGCCACCGTCGGCGCCACCAGCGCCGTGACCGGCTCGCCGATGCCGCCGGGTTTGTCGCCGTCGGCGATCAGGTGGATCTCGATCTTCGGCGTTTCGTTCATGCGCGGCACGCGGTAGTCGTGGAAGTTGGTCTGCTGCACACGCCCGTTCTTCACGGTGATCTCGTCG
>JANNDW010000461.1:0-5063 GCA_031378125.1 Methylibium sp.
GGCCGCCGACGCTGCGCACAAGAAGTTCGACGTCGAGAAGTCGGAGTTCCTGGGCGACCTGAAGTTGTGGCAGTGGCTGGAGGCGTCACGCGGCGTGCACCCGGCCACCGCGCGCGCTGAGCCCGCCGAACGGCCGTTGCGTGGGGCGCGCCAAGGCCCGCAAAGCTCAACCCGAACGGCGGTGGGCGGTGCTGACCCGGTGACGCACAAACTCTCGCACCGCAAACAAGAGCAACTGCTGCGCGACCACTTCATCTCGGCGCGCCGCGTGCGCGAGTGGCGCGACATTCATTCGCAACTGCACACCGTGGTGGCAGAACACGGCTGGCGCTTGAACACGCTGCCGGCCACCTACGAACAATTGCACCTGTCGATGCTGGCCGGGCTGCTGGGCAACATCGGCTGCAAGAGCGACGAAGACGATTGGTACCTGGGCGCGCGCGGCATTCGCTTCTACCGCCACCCGGGCGCCAACCTGTCGAAGAAGCCGGGCCGCTGGATCGTGGCGGCCGAGCTGGTGGAGACCACGCGCCTGTTCGGCCGCGGCATCGCGGCCATCGAACCGCAGTGGCTGCCGTCGATTGCCGGGCACGTCATCCAGACGCAGTTGCTGGAGCCGCATTGGGAGAAGAAGGCCGCCGAGGTGGTGGCGCTGGAGCGGGCCACGCTGTACGGCATCGTGATCTACAGCAACCGGCGGGTGAACTTCGGCAATGTGGACGCCGCCGCCGCGCGCGAGATCTTCATTCGCGAAGCGCTGGTGGGCGGCGAGTGGGACACCTCGCTGCCCTTCCTGGCCGCCAACCGCAAGATGATCGCGCAGGTGGAAGAGCTGGAACACAAGTCGCGCCGGCAAGACGTGCTGGTGGATGATGAGCTGATCCACGCCTTCTACGACCAGCAATTGCCGGCCGACGTGCACAGCGGCCACACCTTGGAGCGCTGGTACTTTGAGGAGGTGAAGCGCCAGCCCCGGCTGTTGCTGCTGTCGCGCGACGAGCTGATGCGCCACGAGGCCGCGGGCATCACCACGGCCGCCTTCCCGAAGACGATTCGCCTGGGTGGTGTGGACTGCGCGGCCAGCTATCTGCACGACCCCGGTGACGCGAAGGACGGCGTGACGGTGACGGTGCCGATCTATTCACTCAACCAGGTGATCGACGAACGTTGCGAGTGGCTGGTGCCCGGCATGCTGAAGGACAAGGTGCTGGCCCTGGTGAAGAGCCTGCACCAGAAGCCGCGCGCGCGGCTGGTGCCTTTGCCCGACTACGTCGACCAGTTTGTCGGCAGCACCGAGTTTGCGCAAGGTGGCCTGCTCGATGCCGTGCTGAAAAGCGTGCGCGACAAGACCCAGCTCGATATCAAACGCGCCGACTTCAAACTCGAACAAGTGCCGGCCCACCTGTCCATGAACTTTCGCATCAATGACGAGCATGGCCGGCAGCTCGGCACGGGGCGCAACCTGGCGGCGCTGAAGGCAGAGCTGGGCGGTCAGGCGCGCTCGGCATTTCAGGCGCTGGCGGTGCTCAAGGCTGCACCGGTGGCGGCCGCGCGTGCAGAGCAGGGCATAAGCGTTTCGGCGCCGCCGCGGGCTGCTTCCGAAGCCAACACCAAGACGCGGATCGTGCCCTCAAAGCCGGCCGGTGGCGGCGATGCGAGCGTTGCGCCACCCGCGCAAAAGCACACCGACTGGAGCTTCGGCGACCTGCCCGAGCTGATGGAAATCCGCCGCGGCGCGCAGTCGCTGATCGGCTTCCCGGCGCTGATCGACAAGCTCACGCATGTCGAGATCGAGGTGTTCGACGAACCCGATGTTGCTGCGCTCAAACACCGCGCCGGCCTGCGCCGCCTGGTGGCCCTGCAGATTCGCGACTCGTTGAAGTACCTGGAAAAGAACATCCCTGACCTGCAGAAAATGGCGGCGGCCTACATGCCGCTGGGTTCTGGCGATGAACTGCGCGACCAGATCATCGAGCTGGCGCTGGAACGTGCCTTCCTGTCCGAGCCGCTGCCCACCGACGCCACTTCGTTCAACCGGCGCCTGGCCGAGGGGCGAGGGCGCTTGACCTTGATCGCCGGCGAGATCGCGCGCGGCGCGGGCGCGGTGCTGATTGAATACACCGCCGCGGCCCGCAAGCTGAAGGACGCCCGCCCGCCCAAGGACGTGGCCGAAGACATCGCCGCACAACTGGCGCGCTTGGTGCCCAAGCGCTTCATCGTCAGCACGCCTTGGCCGCAATTGGCGCACCTGCCGCGCTACCTGAGGGCCATCGTCATGCGGCTCGACAAGCAGCGCGCGGACCCGGTTCGCGATGCCGACCGTCTGGCGGAGCTGCGCCCGCTGGAGCAGCGCTTCCTGCGCCTGCTGGCCGAACGCAGAGGAACGCCCGATGCCAGGCTGGACGAATTCCGCTGGCTGCTTGAAGAACTGCGTGTGAGTCTGTTTGCACAGGAGTTGCGCACCCCCCAACCGGTCAGCGTCAAACGGCTGGAGAAAGTCTGGAGTCAATTGCTGGGGTAGCGGCGGACTTGCGCTATCGGCTACATTGCGGTCGCCGTTGGGTTCAATACGGCGGCAAGTCGTTGCGATTCCTGGTCAATACAAGGAGAAACACATGAGCTACGTCTGGATGGCAGTGGTCGGTTTGATCGTCGGTTTGATTGCCAGGGCAATCCTGCCCGGCACGCAGCAGCTGGGGCTTATCCTCACGGCCGCCCTGGGCATTGCGGGCTCGTTTGCCGCGGGCTTTGCGGGCCAGGCACTGGGCCTCTACCAGGCCGGGCAGAACGCAGGCTTCATCGGTTCGGTGCTCGGCGCTATTTTGTTGCTGTTCATCGTCGGCAAGATCAAGGGCGCCTCGAGCTCATGAGAAACAATCGCCGGGCCGCCCCTAGTGTTTCTCACCCGCTCGGGGGCGGACGACGACGTATGTCGTCGGCCTGGGGCGTTCTTGAGGTCAAGCCTGGCGCGCCGGGCACGCGATGACCAAGGCCGTTGAATGGGTGGTCGTGCCGGGCACTCCGGCACAGATCGCAGCGGCTGCGCGCGACTGCCGGCGCCTGGTCAACCGCCGCTCACTGATGGCGGCCGGGGTGGCCGTCATCCCCATTCCCGGCATCGACTGGCTGACCGATGTAGGCGTGCTGCTCAAGCTCATCCCCGACATCAACCGCGCTTTCGGCCTGACGCCCGAGCAGGTGGAACGCCTGTCGCCTGATCGGCGCCTGGTGGTCTACAAGACCTTGTCGGCGGGCGGCAGCCTGCTGGCAGGCAAGCTGATCACGCGTGAAGTGATTCTGCAGGCGCTCAAAATCGTCGGTGTTCGGCTGACCACGCAGCAGGCGGCGAAGTACGTGCCCGTTGCAGGCCAGGCATTGTCGGCACTGCTGACCTATTCGGCGCTGAGGTTCGTCTGCGAACAGCACATCCGCCAATGCGTGGCGGTCGCGCGGCAACTGATGTTGCCGGCACCGGCGGCCGCGACGGTCGTCGGCGACTGACGCTGAGCCGCCGTAGGAAAGCGCCTATGCAATTGCGCACCGAAGGCGGCTCATTGCGGGCCTACCCTGCCCCATTGCAAAAGGGCTTCGGTCCGGCCTGCGTACAATCGCCATTGTTCGGGGTGTAGCGCAGCCTGGTAGCGCAACTGGTTTGGGACCAGTAGGTCGCGAGTTCGAATCCCGCCACCCCGACCAATCTTCAACAGCCCTCCGCCTATGCCATCGAGATGCGCGTCTTCAGAAGTGCATCGCCCGGTTCCCGCTGCCCGTAGCTCAACTGGATAGAGCACCAGCCTTCTAAGCTGGGGGTCGGGGGTTCGAGTCCCTCCGGGCAGGCCAAATCAGAGTTTCAGATAGCTTCAAGTTGATCCAGTCTCCATGGTGATTCAATCACTTGGGAGCCTTTTTCGCGCCATGTGAACGCATGTGAGGGCCTGTCGAACACGTTCTTGGCTGTGGCGATGCCAACAGTCAGAACAGCCGTGAGTTCCACTTCTTCGTTCAGTTCATGAGGCGTAGCACTTCCCATCGTGGCACGGTGTTGCCGTTCGCCGCAATCGCGCGGCGGGATCGGGACGGGGAAGTCCGCTTCATTCGGTGGGCTATGTCAGCCCGATGAGGTTCGAAGAAAACTGGCACGCGGGCCAGTCAAAGAATGCCGCGTAACCAAGTGGCTATGGACTGCGTCGATCAGGGGCAAGATCAATCAACGAGGGCCGAGCGGGCGCAGGGCATGAGCATGTTCGGGTTCACCCCGCCACGCCGGCACGCGACTTGCAAATGATTGGCGCTACGATGCCCACTTGATACTTTTCTTTGGAGGAACTCCATGAAATTCACGCCCACCCGCGCCCCTCTGGCCCTGGCCTTGGCTGCGGCGTTGACCGCTTTGCTGCCCTTGGGCGCCGCCGCCAAAACCCTGGTCTATTGCTCCGAAGGCTCGCCCGAGAATTTCACGCCAGCCCTCAACACCACCGGTACCAGCTTCGACGCGGCCCGGCCGGTGTACGACAAGCTCACGCAGTTTCAGCGCGGCTCCACCGTGGTCGAGCCCGGCCTGGCCGAAAGCTGGACCGTGTCGCCCGACGGCAAGGTGTTCACCTTCAAGCTGCGCGGCGGCGTCAAGTTCCATTCCGGCGTCAACAACTTCAAGCCGACGCGCGACTTCAACGCCGACGACGTGCTGTTTTCGTTCGAGCGCCAATGGAAGGCCGACCACCCTTATGCCAAGGTGTCGGGCGGCAAGTACGACTACTTCGCCGACATGGGCCTGCCCGACGATGTGGAGGCGATCGAGAAGGTCGACGCGTTGACCGTGCGCTTCAAGCTCAAGCGCGCCAACGTCACCATGCTGGCCAACTTGGCGATGGATTTCGCCAGCATCCATTCGGCCGAATACGCCGACATGCTGGCCAAGGCCAACAAGAAGGAGCAGTTCGACCAATTGCCGGTGGGCACGGGGCCGTTCTCGTTCGTCGCGTACCAGAAAGACGCGGTGATCCGTTTCAAGGCCAACCCGGGCTACTGGGGCCCGCCCAGTGAACGGGCCCTGGTCGACGACC
>JANNDW010000468.1:0-2093 GCA_031378125.1 Methylibium sp.
AAGCCGGCCGGCGAAGCCGCATTGCTCGAGGTGCAGGATCTCAGCGTTCGATTTCCCATTCGCACCGGCCTGCTGCAAGGCGTGCAGGGCATGTTCACCGCGGTGGACAACATCTCGTTCAACATCCGCGCCGGCCAGACGCTGGCCCTGGTGGGCGAATCCGGCTGCGGCAAGACGACCACCGGCAAAGCCATCGTTCAATTGCTGCGCGGCCAGGCGGTGATCGAGGGCAAGGCCCTGTTCAACGGGCACGACCTGTTCATGCTCGAAGGCAGCGTGCTGCGCGAAGCGCGCCGCTCGGTGCAGATCATTTTCCAAGACCCGTTCGCGTCGTTGAACCCGCGCATGCGGGTGTTCGACATTCTGGAAGAGGGGTTGCTGGCCTTGCGCCCGAGCATGGATGGGGCTGCCCGGCGTGCCAGCATCCAGAAGCTGGTCGACCAGGTCGGGCTGCGGCACGACGCGCTCGACCGCTACCCGCACGAGTTCTCCGGCGGCCAGCGCCAGCGCATCGCAATAGCTCGCGCGCTGGCGGTGGAGCCCAAGCTCATCGTCTGCGACGAACCCACCTCGGCGCTGGACGTTTCCGTTCAAGCGCAAATCCTCAACCTGCTGCGCCAGCTGCAGCGCGAACTGGGTGTTTCCTACCTGTTCATCACGCACAACATCGGGGTGGTCGAGTACATCGCCGACCATGTGGCGGTGATGCAGAACGGCCGCATCGGGGAGATGGGCGTGGCCGAGGCGGTGCTGCGTCATCCGCGCTCAACCTACACGCGAACATTGTTGGCGGCGGTGCCGCGGATTCAGCAAGGGTAGTTCGCTGGGGCGACAGTCGATCAGGTCAACTCGAGCCGCTTCTCGATGCGTTGAATTCGCTCGACGATCTTGTCTAGGCTGACCTGCTGGCGAATGTCGGTTTCGTCACTCGCCGCCACCTCTCGCTTGACGAGCACCATTGAAGTTTCCAGGCTCGACATCCGATGCTTCAGTTCCGTCATATCGTCGGCGATCTGATCGACGCGACCTCGAATGTGGCGCAGATGTTCGATGACAAGGCTTTCAACACTGTCCGTCATGGTTCCTTCTCCTGAGCCAAATGGCACTCAGTCGTGCTTCATCGAGACAATGACTGACGCCACACTTGACAGTCGCGTCTTCACGTCCTTGAACTCCAATTGCATTTCGCCGCGCAATGTCTGCACGTCCGATCGCAGGGCCTTCAGGTGCTCGATGATGACGTTGTCGATGTTCTCAGTCATGCTAGACGCTTCAAGGTTCGAATGTTACTCGTTCGTCCCTTGGCAATGTTCGATCAGAGGTCAGTACGACGCCTGGGCTTGCGCGGCGCAGCGCCCGCACCCATCAGCGCTGCCTTCAAGAGGGGCGAACTCTCGTCCGCGTAGGGGTTCACGACCGTCACCCCACGCCAGGTGAACCCGGCCTGGAAGTCTTCGCTCAACAAGACGCGGCAGCGGCCTTCCGCAGCAACGGACAGGATCAGCGAGTCCCACATCGACAGCCCATGGTCGGCCGCCAAATCGAAAACTGCCTGAAAGCCGGTCCACGTTGAATCGCCGATGTCGAAACTGTCGGCCCACCCAAGTACCGCTGCCCGCGCCAGGGCCCCCGAGCGGCGTGCCTTGCCGGTCAACACGCGAAACAACTCGCCCAGGGCCTGGGCCGGCAACAGCACCGACGCCGGGTCGAGATTTGCCAGCAGGGCCAGCGAAATGTCCCGCTGCGTTGTGTCGCCTACCCCTTCGGCGTAGGCCAGCACACTGGTGTCAAGAGCAACACGCATGGCCGTCAGTCGGAATAGAGCTCATCGCGTGTCCAGTTCCGTGCTGCGCCCTTTGCGCCGCCGAGCTTGCGCGGCTTCTGCGCTTTCAGCCGCGTCAACAATGCCTGGTGTGCCGCGACACGCAGGGAATTGGGCGCGGTCACCGGACCCATGGTTGCCACAGGAGTGCCCCGAGAGACCACGGTGAACACTTCACCCTGTAGCACGCCGGCAAGCAGCTTGGAGAACTGGCGGTTGGCCTGAGCGGCGCTGACGGTCTTCATTTGCTTGCACCAAAGATGTAGTGATC
>JANNDW010000493.1:0-17494 GCA_031378125.1 Methylibium sp.
GATCCGCGAGAACGATTTTCGGGCCGAGGCGATCGGCTACCGCACGGTGGTCTATCGCACGCTGAGCAATGTGCTGTCGGCGCTGTTCGCCACGCTCGCCGGTTGCCTGCTGGCGCTCTGGCTGCGCTACAACGGGCCGGACACATCGCTCAGCTTCGAGATCATGCTCGACATCTTGCTGATCGTCGTGATCGGCGGCATGGGCACGATTTACGGCGCGGTGATCGGCTCGGTGTTGTTCGTGATCGCGCAGAACTATCTGCAAGATTTGCTGAAGCTCGGCGCCGGTGCGCTGGAAGGCGTGCCGGTGCTATCGCAACTGGTCTCGCCCGACCGCTGGTTGCTGTGGCTGGGCATTTTGTTCGTGCTGTCGGTCTACCACTTTCCCACCGGCGTGGTGGGGCGGCTGCGCGCCATTCGTCTCGCGCGCGAGGCGAGCAAATCGTGACGTTCACATCGAACTATGTGTCGTGCGCGGGGCGTGAAATCCACTACACCGAGTGGGGCGCGCAGCATGCCGAGACGGTGATCGCCTGGCACGGCCTGGCGCGCACCGGGCGCGACATGGACGACATCGCACTTCACCTGTCACAGCGCTACCGCGTGATCTGCCCCGACACCATCGGCCGCGGCCTGAGCCAATGGAGCCCCGAGCCGGCCGCTGAATATTGCCTGGCGTTCTACGTTCAGATTGCCGAGGCACTGGTCAACCAACTTGGGCTCGAGCGCTTTCACTGGCTGGGCACGTCGATGGGCGGCGCGATCGGCATGCTTGCCGCGGCCACGAGCTTGCGCGGGCGGCTGCGCCGCTTGATCCTGAACGACAGCGGCCCCGAAGTGTCGCCCGCCGCGATCACGCGCATTCGCAGCTATGCCGGCAACCCGGCCGCGTTTGCAACCGTGAGTGAGTTGGAAACCTACTTCCGTACGATCTACAAACCGTATGGCTGGCTGAGCGATGCACAGTGGCGCCGCCTGACCGAAACGTCGACCCGCCGCCTGCCCGACGGCCGCGTGACGCCGCACTACGACCCGGCGATGGTGATGCAGTTCACCCACCATGACAACGACTATGGCCTGTGGGACGCCTGGGACACGCTGGATCTGCCGGCGCTATGCTTGCGCGGCGAAAGCTCGGACCTGTTGCTGCCCGAAGTGGCCGAACAAATGCGCAGCCGTGGGCCACGCGCGCTGGTGGTCAACATCGCCGGCTGCGGGCATGCGCCGGCGTTGAACACGGCCGAGCACTTTGCGATCGTCGAGCGCTTCTTCGCGGCTTGACGGTGGTTCTCTGCCCCAACAACACCCGAGGAGATGACGATCATGAAGCATTGGACCTGGTTACGCCACCAGCGAGCTGTGGGGCCTGGGCTACGAGGGTGACCAGTGCGGCCTGCACGGCGACCAGACGCGCCGCTCGAGCATCGCTCACACCAATGCCGCCGACGTGCCCGACCTGCGCCGCTCGCGGTGAGCCAAGATGACAGCGCAGTCATCTGGACCGCCCCTATGGCTTGGGATTGCGCCAAACACAGCGGCGCCACGATACTTACTGCCTAGAAAAACAGCGGAAGGAGCTGCGATGGGAGATGCTGAGCGCGCCATGTCCCTCAGGGACATGGCCACCAGGGCTGATGAAGGCCCAGACGGCACTTGGAGCCATGCGCAGCGCCGCACCTTTGCGCTGATCCAAACGCGCATAGTGGCGCGCCTGCTAGCGCTGCTTTGCGGACTGTCGGTCGCCATTGCCGTCAGCACGCCTGCCCGTGCCGTGGTACTCACGAAAAAGCTCGGGTGGTACGCGGCCAACGAGACAGAAACTCTCTATCGCACTGCCGAAGACGCTTGCAAGGGATACACGGCCGGCGCCTATATCCAACGCCTCTATCCCGGCGCGACCTACGTCCGTACCTACACATACCCCTCCACCGGCTCGGCGGCTTGCTATATCAAGGTAGGCGCCAGCTTGGAGTTCAACTACTTCGCCACCGCCTTGGTCCGCGAGACGAGCGAGTTTCTTCCTTCGTGCCCTGTTTCGAACCCGGTGGAACCGTCCTCGGGAATGAAGCTGCACACGGAGAGCGACTACCTTGGTTCAGGCGCTGATGCGCTTTCGCTCGTGCGCAGCTACCGTTCGATCGAACCACAGGGCATCAGCGAACGCGTCGCGCCAGGCTGGGCGCATCAGTACGCACGTTCAGTAACCACGGTTGATGCCGGTGCCTGGGCGGCTTACGTTCAGAGAGGCGACTTGTCGCTCCTTCAATACAACTTCGACGGTACGCGCTGGGTGGCGACGGGCCTGACCGACAAGAACACGTTGACGCGGCTGCAAGACGCCGCCGGCGCCACGACTGGCTGGCGCTATATGGTCTTCGACGACGACTCCGAAGAGACCTACTCGGCGAGCGGCGCTTTGCAGTCCGTCCGGCAGCGCAACGGGTGGACCACCACACTGCGCTACAGCGACACCTCGACGCCGGTCGCGGAGTATCTGGAAGGAGCCACCGCACCTCAGGCCGGCCGGCTGATTGCCGCGAAGAACCACTTCGGCCGCGAACTGCGCTTCGTGTACGACGCGTCAGGACACCTTGTGCAACTGCTGGTGCCGGGCGCCGTGGCTGGTACCGGACCGGGGAACGCAAGCAGCCCCATTCGCTACGCGTATGCCGAAGCGGCAAGCCTTGGCAGCGGCGTGAGGCCCAGTGGCCAGCTTACCGGTGTGACTTGGCAAGACGGCAGCGTGCGCCGCTACCACTATGAAGACACCCGCTACCCGGCTGCACTCACGGGCATCACCGATGAAGCGGGAATACGCTACGCGACCTATGCCTACGACGAACATGGCCGCGCGACGCGCAGCGAGCACGTAGGCGGGGCTGATCGAGTCGACTTCCAGTACGGCGCCACGATTGACGGCATTCCGACCACCACGGTGACCGACTACACCGGCGCCAACGGCAGCGCCACCACGCGAACCTACAGGTTCGGGACCATTGGCTCCACGCGCGTGAACATGGGCGTCAGTGCCCCGTGTAGCACCTGTGGCGTCACGGCGCAGGGCATCACGTACAACGCCAACGGAAGCAAGCTCAAGGAAATCGCGCACGAGGGCGCGGTCACGTTCTATCAGTACGACGCCAAGAACCGCGAGACCGAGCGGGCGAGCTTTCCAAGCGGCTATCAGACCGCAACCGCGCGCCCGGCGCTGAGCGCGGCCAGCAAGGTGGTCTCGTCGAAGTGGCACGCCACATGGAACCTGCCTACACAGATCGCTGAGCCCAGCAAGATCACCGCCTATACCTACAGTACCAAAGGCAACCTCACTGGGGAGAGCTGGACGGCCACGACCGATGCGACTGGGGCAGCGAAGTTCAGCGCTGTCAAGACGGGCAGCACCTACGCCACCGGCTGGGGGTACAACTCGAGCAGCTTGAATACCAGCGTCGTCGAAAAGACTGATGCGACCGAGACCGGGCGTTGGACACTCGCCTACAACGCCGTGGGTGACGTGATCAGCGTGAAGGATGTGAAGCGCGCCGTCACTGCCACGATGAGCAGCTATGACGCGAGCGGGCACATGCTTACAGGAAAGACCGATGCGGCGGTGACGATCGGGTTTGCCTACGCACCCCGCGGCTTTGTCAGCCGCAAGACGGTCAACGGCCAGGCCATCGTCTTCACGCAGAACGCGCTCGGGCTGACGACGGAAGTCCGCACCCCCGACGGCCAGACGTTGAACTATGTGTACGACCCGACGCATCGGCTCACGGACGTGAAGCTCAACGGGGCGTCCATCACGCCTGCGATGCTGGCCGCGGCCGACTATCCGGACACGTTCGCCAAGGCGAAGGTCGAGCAGTTGAGGGCGCTGCTGAAGGAGTTCGCCGAGGGGTTGATTCCTCCAGCGTTTGCGCAGGCGGGCGCGGTGGGCAGGTTGCCCGTGGTGATCGTGCCGGGTGCGGGCATGCCGGGGCAGCCGCAGTTCGATCCGCGTACGGATATGTTGATGGTGCCGATGTCACCGGCTGACAAGGCGTATCGAACCTTGATGGAGCAAATGCTGCGCGCCTGCCAATGCGACCCGAGCGGGGGATACAGCAAGCCCACCTTGACCGCCGCGTCGTACGCCCACTTGCTCTGGGGTGGGCATCTTGGGCCGATGTTCTCGGATCAAAGCTACTTCACCGTCCCTGTCAACCAAGCTCTCGTAGACGAGGTTGTCGCCCTGTCGACACTGCCTGGGGCAACGGTTGTGACTCGGGGACAGCGAAAGGAATATAGCGTGCCGATGGGGAGAGCGATCGGAATGACAAGGCTCGCGGGGAATTCGTTCGCGACCACGAGTCGAATCAAAATGGTCGTGGAAGACAACAACTGTGCAGGCACCAGGGCGCGAAATGAAATCGTGACGATGCATCCAGATTGATCGTCAGTGTGTATCGGAGGTTGGACATGTCGAATCAAGCATCGGACCTGACTGACATAGTCACGGCGTCTTTGTGGAACGCCAGACAGGTACATCCGTTCTGGGCAAAGGCAATCGACAGCATTGGAAGCGTGTTGCGAGAACTGGAGCCCTCGGTTCGAATCAGCCACCATGGACCGGGCGAAGAGAGCGGATGCACTTGGCAAATCTACGTCGATGCCGCTGGCAAGGGAGTGGGGGCCCGCACGGGCCCCTGGCCCCGGAGTGCCGCTGGTGCCTGGGAGGTGGCGCTTAGCTATCGCGGGCCTTTGATCACGGCTCTTAGCTGGAGCCATCCTGATCGCGCCGAGGATGTCGTGACCGATGCCAGACTCGTGCGTTTCGTAACGGGCATCGCAGCGGACCTTGGACTTACATATGCTGACGCCCATGATCTTCGACGTTGTGTCATTCCTTGGGAGACGCCTGATGACTTGCCACCCGAAGTCATGAATAGGTTGGATTGGTCGAGTGAGGCGAACGCGTTCAACTTGCTCTTCTATGAGTACTGACCAGTGAGGGGCTCTCTCCTCTCTCTTGACGGCCAGGGCCAATGGGATCTGGTCAAGCAGGGCCGATCGAAGGGGTGGGCTAACAAGGAGTTGAAGAATGTGGGTAGACGAGATTCCGAAGTCACGAAAGTGCGGTATCACTCGATGTTGTGTAGTAGCGGCCGCAGGCGAAAGCCTTTCAGAGGTTCTTTCAAAGGTCGGGCTTCGCCGACAGGATGACTTGTTGACCGAGATTGATGCCCAATCCGCTGGCGCCACCTTGAGGAAGATCCTTTGCGAGAGCTTCGTCGACAGCGTCGAAGCGATGCCGCCTTGGTTAGCCGAACGCCTTTCGACAGATTTTGTTGAGCGTATGCAGGCCGAAGGGGCAAGCTTCTATACGAATGGGGACTGGACCGGCGTCGGGCCCAGGTCATGGAATCCCATGACCGACGCTGTCTTTGATGGTGGAATCGTAGCCTTCGGACCTACTTTCTCCGCGTGTGTTTGGTGCGAAGAAGATGCATGATCTGCGCCCACATCACAGATCTACTTATCACCCAGGCGGCGGTGTGGCCGGCGGTGTGCAAGGTCATCGGCGAAGAAGGCTGGATCACCGACGAGGCCTACGCTACGCCGGCCGCGCGGCTGCTGCACCTCAAACCGATCTTTGCGCGCATCGAACAGTGGATGATGAGCAAAGACAAGTTCGAGGCGATGGACATCCTGAACCAATTCAACATTCCCTGCGGGCCGATCCATCTTCGGGTGTGAGCGCCCTTCGCCAAGTCACGGCCTACAGTTGTCCCGCGAACAGCACCCTGGCCGGCACAAGCTGCCGCTGCACCAGGTGCGCCGCTTGGTTGCGATCGACGGGCCGAACCAGGGCATCATCAATTGCTCGCCGTCGCCGTTGAATTACTTCCAACTGCCCGCGGCCGGCGGCTTCACGCCGAACAGCGAGGTCTGCCAGGAACTGGGCTCGCCGAACGCGCCGTTCCTCAAGCTGCTCAATCGCGACGGCGATGCGCATGGCGATCGCGATCGCGGGCGCTTCGGTCAAGCAAAGGTTCGCACACTGGTCATCCGCAACGCCGACAAAAGCTTCGTCTTCTTCCCGGTGCAAGACGGCGCGATCGCCCCGGTGCCCGCCGAAGACTCGTTCGGCAAACCGACCGACTTCTCGCGCAGCGCGTCGATCAAGGGCGCCGAGCAGCTGGACCTTGTCGGCCAGGGCGTCTACGACCCCATCCTCGGCACCACCCACCTGGGCATCCTGAATTCGCCGCAGACGTCGCCAGGCGACGTTCGACTTCCTCACCGCGCGGCCGCCGCGGCACTGAGATGCCGAGTGGAGTGCCGAGGCCTGCGCAGGCCTTGACCAGCGCGGCCCGGCGTACCATGCTCGCCCCGTCGCAACGCAAGGAGCCATGCCATGGGAAAGACCGTCTCCTGTCAGCGCCCTGACGGGCAAAGCATCCAGGCCTATCTTGCCGAACCCGCGGCTTCCGCCGCCGAAGCGCCGGGCCTGGTGGTGGTGCAGGAATGGTGGGGCCTGAACGACCAGATCAAGGGCGTGGCCGACCGGTTCGCCGCCGCCGGTTATCGCGCGCTGGTCCCCGACCTGTACCGCGGCAAGTCCACGGTCGCGGCGGCCGAGGCCGAGCACCTGATGACGAACCTGAACTTCGCCGACGCCGCCGGGCAGGACGTGCGCGGTGCGGTGCAATACCTGAAAGCGCGTGGCGGCAAGGTGGGCGTGACCGGCTACTGCATGGGCGGTGCGCTGACGCTGCTGGCGCTGGTCAACGTTCCCGAGGTCGATGCCGCTGTGGCCTGGTACGGCTTCCCGCCGCTGGAGTACATCGATGCCACCCAGATCAAAGCGCCGCTGATGGGCCACTATGCGATCGACGACGTGCCCTTCCCGATCGCCACGGTCGACAGGCTCGAAGAAAAACTGCGCGCCGCGAAAGTGAATTTCGAGTTCCACCGCTACAAGGCGCAGCATGCGTTCGCCAACGAAACCCAGGTCGGCGCGAACAAGTTGCCGATCACCGAATACAACGCCGAGGCCGCGGCACTGGCCTGGACCCGAACGCTGAGCTTCCTGCACCGCCATTTGCGTTGAAGCGCGGGCCAGCCTTTAGCGGCGGAACTTGCCGTCGCGGCTGATGATCGACAGGTCGGCGTAGTCCAGCCCGGTGTGGTCGGTCGCGCTGTAGCTGACCTTGAGCCCGCCCAGGTCGTAGTTATTCATGCTCTCCAGCGCCCGGATCAGCGATTCGGAACCCGGGTTGCCGCCGGCGCGCCGCAGGCCCTCCACCAACACCTTGGCGCCGGCAAAACCTTCCATCATGGCCGGCGAAATCTCGGCGCTGCCCTTGGCCGCGGCGAGGTCGGTGAGTTCCTTCACCATCGCCACGGCCAGCGCGCGCTCGCCCGGAAAGACCTGGGTCACCACCGTGCCGTGGGCATTTTCGGCCAACGCTTTGATGAAGCCCGCGGACGCGTTGTTGGACAAGGTGACGATCTGCGCGCGCGAGCCGGCCGCCCGGATCTGCTTGACCCCATCGACCACCGCCAGGTTGGTGCCGATGAACACGATGGCCTGAGGCGCGGCCTCGGCGATCTTCTTCACCAGCGGCGCGAAATCGGGTTTGGCACGGTCGAACTTTTCGCTCATCACCGGCTTCAACTTGAGCTTGTCGAAGCCCTTCATCGCCCCGGCGGCGCCGTCGTTGCCGAATGAATCATTGACCTGCAACAGGGCAATCCGATCAATGCCGATCGAGCCCAGGTGCATCACCGCCTTTTCGGCTTCGCGCTGGTAGGTGGCGCGCACGTTGAAGACATAGCGGTTCACCGGTTCGTGCAGCACCATCGCGCCGGTGGAGGGCGCCACCAGCGGCACCTTGTACAACGCCAGCAACGGCAGAATGGCTTCGTTGTGCGGTGTGCCGCGGGTCAGGAACAGCGCGATGACCTTGCGTTCGGTGATCAGAATGCGGGCGTTTTCCGCCGCCAGCTTGGGCTCGAACTGGTCGTCCAGGCTGATCAGTTCGATCTTCTGGCCGTTGATGCCGCCCCGTGCATTCACGGCGTCGAAGTACAGCTTGGCGCCTTCGGAGATTTCCTTGACGCTGCCAGCAGAGATGCCGGAGTAGCCGGCCGTCTGCCCCACGAGGATTTGTGCCAGCAGCGCGGGGCTGCCCAGCAGGGCCACCGCCCCCAACGCGAACCCGCGCAACAGTTTTGCAAGTGATGCCATGGTGGCCTCCGGCCAGGCGCCGTCAACGGCTGTTTAGGCATGGTGCCACATTCGCCAAGAAGCCCGACCATGCCGGCGCCTGCAGGTTTTCAGATGCAGCGCCGATGAACCCGTGCCGATCTGGATCGATCGGCGGCCGGGGCACCGGCCGCGCACGGGTGCCAGAATCCGCGCATGCTGCCGCGCTCACCACGTATCGTGCCCTGGCTGCTGGCCACCGTTGCGATCGGTGATGCCGGTGCGATGTGGATGTCGCGCATCGACCTGGCGCGCCAGCGCGAGGCGTTCGAGACCGATGCGCGCATCGTGCACCGCCTGCAACAAGCTCAAGGAGCTGCTGAAATGGGGTGCATCGCACTGGTGATGGCCGCCGCCGCGGCGGTGTGGGCCGCCACGCCCGCGGCCGCGCAGACCGCGCCGAGCGCGGCGCAGGTGGCCGCCTACACGGGGCTGCATGCGGCCGCGCAGCGCGGCGACATGTCGGCATTGCAGCAAGCCCTGATCGCCAGGAGCGATGTCAACGCGCGCGACCCGCAGGGCCGCACACCGCTGCATGTGGCCGCGTTCGCGAAACGGCGCGACGCGATTCGTGCGTTGGCCAAGGCTGGCGCCGATTTTGGCGCGCTGGAGAACGACC
The DNA here is from genome assembly GCA_031378125.1 of Methylibium sp. Taxonomy (GTDB): domain Bacteria; phylum Pseudomonadota; class Gammaproteobacteria; order Burkholderiales; family Burkholderiaceae_C; genus LGRD01. The sequence continues at coordinate 8,868 of JANNDW010000493.1, forward strand.
GCTACGACGCGGTGACGATCGCATCGGTCGCGAATGACGAAGAAACGCTGCGGCTGTTGCTGTCGCTCGGCGCGAGCGCCAAGCTCACCACCAGCCGTTACGACGGCACCGCGTTGATCGCCGCGGCGCACCTGGGCCACGACGGCGTGGTGCGCCAACTGATCGCGGCCGGCGCGCCGCTGGACCATGTGAACAACCTGCACTGGACCGCGCTGATCGAATCCATCGTGCTGGGCGACGGCGGGCGCAGGCATGTTGAAAGCCTGCGCGCGCTGGTGGAAGCCGGGGCCAGCACGAAGCTCACCGACCGCGAAGGCCGCACACCGCTGGCACTGGCGCAATCGCGCGGCCATGCAGAGATGGTGCGCATCCTGCAACAGGCCGGCGCCCGGTAAGGGCCGGCCTCGACCCGGCTCGCGAGGCCGGGCCGGCCGGCATCAATTCGGAGCAAGGCGTGCCGCCGGAATGATCACGTAGCTGGTGGTGCCCGGCAGCCGCCAGTTCAACTGCATCACCGCACCGCCGCCCCGTTCGTAGTACTCCACGGTGACGGTGTAGCGCTGCCCGGCGGTCAGGCTGACGTTGCCGCTGGTGTTGTTGGTGGGCGCGTGGTCGGTCCAGTTGTTGATGACCTGCACACCGTTGACCCACACCCGCACGCCGTCGTCGGAGTAGCTGCGGAAGCGGTAGCTGCCCGTGGTCGTCGGCGCGATCGTGCCGGTCCAGCGCACCGAGAAGTTGTCGGTGTTGATGCCCGCGCCCGGTGATCCGCTGCCCCAGTTGAAGTTGATCGCTTCGGTGCGGGTCAAGGCCGGCGTGCCGCTCAGGCTGATGTTGTTGAAGTAGTTGCCGGTCAAGCCCGACGCGACCACCGGTGACGGCGCCGCGCCCTCTTCACTGCCGATCTCACGCAGGTAGGCGGCAATCTTGGGCAGGTCGGTATCGCCGACGGTGACATTGGTGTGCGCCCGCACCGCGGCTTCCAGCGTGGCGGCCGAACCGTCGTGCAGATACGGCGCGGTGGCCCACACATCGCGCAAGGTCGGCACATCGATGCCGCTTAGCGCGCCACCCAGCCGCTGGCCGCTGCTCGGTTTGAGCGTGCCGACATTGGACAAGGTGTTGGCGCCGCTGTTGGTGAACGCCGGGCCGCTGTGGCACGAGGCGCAGTTCAGGCTGGTGAAGAGCAGCTTGCCCTCGGCCGCGGTGGCCGACAGCGTGGTGGCGCTCGGCCGATATGGGCTGGCATCGAACGTGTTGAGCGAGCCGACGTACGCCGCCAGCGCATCCAGGTCGGCCGACACGCCGGCCTTGGCGGTGCCCAGCGGCTGGCTGCGCGTGCCGGTGTTGAACTGCGCATCGCTCATCAAGCCGGTGCCGCCGGCCAGGGTGCGGATCTGGCCTTCGAAGTCCTGCACTTCGTCGAAGTTGTTGCTCCAGTGCAGGAAGCCCTGCGCGCCCGAGCGGCCACGCAAACTGATGGTGTTGCGCAGGCCTTCGCCGAAGCCGGTCAGGTCCCACACCCGGCCGTCATGGCCGCCGTCGTTGTGACAACTGGCGCAGCTCATGTAGCGGTCGCGTGCCAGGCGCTGGTCGCGGGCGTCGTAGAAAAACTGCTTGCCGCGCAGGACCGCGGCCGTCAGCCTTTCTGTCGCTACCGAATTCAGCGTGGCGAGAGACGGCACACTGGCCAGCCCTTGGTTGCGCAGCGGGCGCAGGTCGAACACACCGACGCTGCGGTCCATGAAGTTGCTGACGAACAGCGTGTTGCCGTCGGCCGACATCGCCAGGCCTTGCGGCGCGCGGCCCACGTCGAAGCGCATCACCTCGCGCCGGCCGTGCGCATCGACCACCGCCACCTCGCGGCTGGTCTCCAGCGCCACGAACAGGTAGATGCCGTTCGGGTCGAACAGCGCCGCACTGGCCATGCTGGCGTTGTCGTGGTCGATGCGCGCGGCCAGGGTTTCCTGGTTCGTCGCCAGGTCGATGCGCGAGCTGATGGCGCGCACGGTGTTCTGGAAGTTCAGGCCATTGCCGTTGCGCAGACTGCCGCGCCCGATGTTGTCTTGCTTGGACGGCACCCAGGCCTGCGAAGCGTCGGGCGAGATCACCGCCGCGCCCAGGTAGTTGGGCACGCCGCTGCCCTGGTTCTCGGCGTCGGATTTGTCGCTGTGGGCCAGCACCGTCGTGCCGAGCAGGTTCATCGCCGCGGTGCCGATTCTCAACACCTCGGCGCCGCCGCTGGCCGTGTTTACCGCCGCCGTGCCTTCGCCCGCCAGCGGCGCCGTGACGAAGCGCGACACGTAGGCCGTGGCCCCGTCGGCGCTGATGGACACGTGCCGCGGGTTGCCGCCCACGACAGCACTGGCGAGCTGCGCATAGCTGCTGGTACCGAGCTTGAGCACCTGTCCGGTGGCCTCCAGGGCCACCAGCGCGAAGCCGCCGCTGGCCGACATGGCGATGCCGAAAGGTTGCGACGCGCGTGGCAGCGTCAACGTGCGGTTGATGGCCAGCGTGCCCGGGTCGATCACGCTGATCGTCGCGCTTTGTTTGTTGCTGACCCACAGCATGCCATTCGGCGCGACGGCGATCGTGCGCGGCGCCATGCCCACCGTGATCTCGGCCAGCTTGGCGCGGGTGATCGCGTCGAACACCGACACTGAATCGTTGTCCTGGTTCACCACCCACAGCCGGTGGTTGGCGCCGCTGCGCGGCTCGACCACGAGGTTCGACGAGGCGCTGGGCGGTTGCGGGCTGAGCGGCAGGTAGATGGTCTGCAGCACCGTGACGCGCTGCTCGACGCCGCGGTCATCGATCGCGGTCAGGGTCACGAAGTACAGGCCCGGCGCGCTGTAGCTGTGGGTTGCCGTGGGCGAGCTTGAGTACGCCGTCTCGGCGCTGCCGTCGCCGAAGTTCCACTTGTATTGCGGGTTGATGCCGTTGGAGCTGGCGCTGAACGTGGCCGCCGAACCCGACTGCATGGCCACCGGCGCCACCGGCACGGTGACCACCAGCGCGGGCGCGCCGCTGATCGTCCAGGTGAAGCTGGCGCTGGCGGAGTTGACGCCATCGCTGGCGGCCACCACCACGTTGAACGTGCCAGCCGCCGTCGGCGAGCCCGTGATGGCACCGGTGATGCCGTTCAGGCTAATTCCGGGCGGTAAGCCAGTGGCGCCGAAACCCAGCACATCGCCATTCGGATCGGTGGCGTTGAGCTGCAGGTTGACCGGCGTGCCGATGGTGGATGCCTGGTCGCCCGGGTTCGTCAGCGTAGGCGTGATGGCCGGGTTCGGCGTGGCCGCGACATTCATCCGCACCATCTTTGCCACCGACGGCACACCCGCCGTGTTCAGCACGAACACCATGTAGAACCCGGGGGGTGCGTCGCCCGCGCGCGTGGGGGCCTGCACCGACAGTTCGTTGCCGTTGGTGGTGTAGGTCAGCTCAACCAGGCGCTGCTCCATGTTCCAGCTGTGCGTCACCGAGCCTGTCTTGATCAGAACGACGCGCCCGACCGGTGTGCTCCCCGCCACCTGCAGCTTGAAAGTCTTGCCGATGTCCAGCACCGTCGGTGCGGTGGTGATGCTGGGCCGGGCCGCCAGCACGCCGCCACTGTTGAACAGATAGGGCGGGTAGTACAGCTCGATGTTGGTGTTGTTCTGCGGCCCCGGTGCGCCGCCGCCGCCCACCAGCACGGTGGCGTCGGGCATCAGCATCGCCACCGAGTGGTACAGCCGCGCGCGGTTGCCGCTGGCGCCTTGCGTCCAGCCGCCGGTGTCGGGGTTCCAGATCTCGGCGATGTTGTTGACATCGGTCAACTCGTTCCAGACCCGGCTGCCGCCGGTGGCCAGCACCTTGCCGTCGGCCAGGATCGTGCCGTTGACGAGGCGGCGCTGGGTCGACATCGATTGTGTCGGCGTGAAGGTGGGCGCCGGCCCGCGAATGTCGATCACCGCGGCGCCGTTGGAGTTGCCGCCGAACTGCAGAATGCGGCCGGGCCGGAACATCGCCGCGCTGGCGTCGCTGCCGGTGTAGGCCGCGTTGAACTGGCCCATCGAGGTGTACGCGCCGTTGCCAGAGGCGTCGATGGTGTACATCCGGCCATTGCTGTCGTAGCCGAACACGCGGCCATCGGGGGCAATGAAGTTGCGCGGGTACATGAAGTTCAGCGGGCTGGTGTCGGCGCCGCTCAGCAGGCGGAATGTGCCGTCGGTGGCACGCACCTCGGGCCGGTCGGTGCCGCCGGAGCCGCCCTGGACGTAGGTCTCGCCGTTCAGCAGCGTGGTCGAGCTGGAGTACCAGCGCGCGCGGTTCAGGGTGTTGCCGGCGGCCAGCGAACCTGGCACCTGCGAGCCAGGCGGCAGCGGATAGGGCGCGGGTGTGAACACGTTCGAGCTGTTGTTGCCCGTGTTGGTGGTGCCGGTTCCCGTCCAGTTGTCGCCCCCGGCCACGAACACCTCGCCGGAGCTGGGCAACACCAGTTGCGAGCTGCAAAAAATGTCGGCCAGCGTGTCCTTGTTGATCGTCAGGTGGCCGCCGTTCAGGCCGCCTTCCGGGTCCCAGATGTCATAGATGAACTTGCCGGTTTGTCGGCCGGTGCCGTCGGTGCCGTAGCTCATCAGCCGGCCGTCCGGCAACATCACCAGGTGCAGCGGGATCAGCGGCCAGTTGTAGACCGGCGACCACATGCCACGCGTGTTGGCGTCGGCCGGGATGTTGCTCGGCACGAAGACGGCGTCGGCTCGCCGGCGCGCGTCTTCCCCCGCGGGTGACGCCGTGCCGGCTGCCGGAGCGGGGTCGTCGCTGTTGCCGCCGCAAGCCACCAGCAGGCTGGCGGCGGCTGCGCAGAGCAACAGTTTGACGGACGGGCTGGAGGCAGGGGCGTTCTTCATGGGGCGCCTTTCGGGCTGCGGGAACTGCTGATGAGCGGTTACTCAACTGACATTTGCTTACGCCAGTTTGCGGGGCGGCGGCGCCTTGTGCCAGCCCCTAAGTTGAGGGTGTTTGTGTCGGTGGCCGGCTGTTGGCCGAGCCAATCAAAGGGTTCTCCCGGGTCTCTAGAATCTGCCGCTTCGCTGCGTTTGCAGCCCAGGAAGCAGCGCATGTCCCAAGGCCTGATCCGCATTCGCGGCGCCCGTCAGCACAACCTCAAGAACCTCGACCTCGACATTCGCACCGGCGAGATGACGGTGGTGACCGGGCCCAGCGGCTCGGGCAAATCCAGCCTGGTGTTCGACACGCTGTACGCCGAAGGCCAGCGGCGCTACGTCGAAACTTTCAGCGCCTACGCGCGCCAGTTCCTGGACCGCATGGACCGGCCGGCGGTGGACCGCGTCGACGGTGTGCCGCCGGCCATCGCCATCGACCAGACCAACCCGGTGCGCAGCTCGCGCAGCACGGTCGGCACGATGACCGAGCTGAACGACCACCTGAAGCTGCTGTTCGCGCGCGCGGCCGAGCTGTTCGACAAACAAACCGCGCAGCGCGTGCGGCATGATTCTCCGGAGACGATTTATGCGGAGTTGATGGAACGCACGCGCGAAGGCGACCCGCGGCTGGTGATGACCTTTCCGGTCGAGTTGCCGGCCAACACCAGCGCCGAGGAAGTGCAGCAATGGCTCGCCGCGAGTGGCTTCACGCGCGTACAGGCCGAGCGCGAGGTGGCGTCGCCCACCGGGCCGCGCAAGGTGCTTGACGTGGTGGCGGACCGGTTTCGTTTGCAGCGAACCGAGAAGGTCCGTGCCGTCGAAGCGATCGAGACGGCGCTGAAGCGCGGCGGCGGGCGCGTGAATGTCTACGCATTGACTCCCTCTCCCTCCCAGGGAGAGGGCAGGGGGCGAGACGGGGCTTTCGAAGCGCATGTGCCGAGCCCGGCGAGCGGCGGCGGCTTGCAAGCCGCCGCGCGCACCGCAGGTGAGGGTTCGGGTGGCGCCAGCGTCGACCCTCACCCCAACCCTCTCCCAGGGGGAGAGGGGGCCGACCTGTGGCGCTTCTCCACCGGCCTGCACTGCCCCGACAGCGACCTGCGCTACAGCGACCCGCAGCCCGCGTTGTTCTCCTTCAACTCGGCCTACGGCGCCTGCGAAACTTGCCGCGGCTTCGGGCGCGTGATCGGGGTCGACTACGGCCTGGTGATTCCCGACCATCGCAAGACCTTGCGCTCCGGGGCCATCAAGACACTGCAAACGCCGGCCTGGCAAGAAAACCAGGACGACCTGATGCGCTACGCCGGCGAGGCCGGTATTCCGCGCGACACCGCCTGGGCCCAGCTGACCGAAGCGCAGCGCGCCTGGGTCATCAACGGCTCGCCGCACTGGACCGGCAAGTGGAACAAGCAGTGGTACGGCGTGAAGCGCTTCTTCGGGTACCTGGAGAGCAAGGCCTACAAGATGCACATCCGTGTGCTGTTGTCCAAGTACCGCGCCTACACGCCGTGCGATGTTTGCGGCGGTGCGCGGCTCAAGACCGAAGCGCTGCTGTGGCGCCTGGGCAGCAAGGCCGATGCCGATGCGGTGCTGGCGCCTGAGGCGCGCTTCCTGCCGCGTGGCGTGGCCTGGCCGCGCACCCCGCTCGAAGCCCTGCCGGGCCTGACCGTGCATGACCTGATGCTGATGCCCATCGATCGCATCCGCCGCTTCTTTGACAACATCACATTGCCGAGCACGATGCTCGACGAAGCGCTGAAGCTGCTGCTCGACGAGGTGCGCACGCGTCTCAAATACTTGTGCGACGTGGGCATCGGCTACCTCACCTTGGACCGCCAGAGCCGCACGCTCAGCGGCGGCGAGGTGCAGCGCATCAACCTCACCACCGCGCTCGGCACCTCGCTGGTCAACACGCTGTTCGTGCTGGACGAGCCCAGCATCGGCCTGCACCCGCGCGACATGGGCCGCATCATCCTGGCGATGCACCGCCTACGCGACGCCGGCAACACGCTGGTGGTGGTGGAGCACGACCCGGCCGTGATGCTGGCCGCCGACCGCCTGATCGACATGGGCCCCGGCCCCGGCGAACGCGGCGGTTGCATCGTGTTCGACGGCACGCCGCAAGACATTCGGCAGGCCGATACCTTGACCGGCGCCTACCTGGGTGCGCGCAAGCAGGTGGGCTTCGGGCTCAAGCGGCTGGTGACCGAGGCCAGCCACAAGCTGATCCTCGAAGGCGCGCGCGACCACAACCTGAAGAATGTCAGCGTCGAGTTCCCGCTGCGCCACCTGGTCTGCGTCACCGGCGTGTCGGGCTCGGGCAAGAGCACGCTGATGCAGGACGTGCTGTATCCGGCGTTGCAGCGCCACTTCGGCAAGGCGACCGAAACACCCGGCGAACATGACCGCCTGCTCGGCGCCGATTGGCTGACCGACGCGGTCTTTGTCGACCAGTCACCGATCGGCAAGACGGCGCGCTCCAACCCGGCCAGCTACGTCGGCGCGTTCGACGAAATCCGCAAGCTGTTTGCGCAGGCGCCGCTGGCGGTGCAACGCGGCTACGGCCCGGGCAGTTTCAGCTTCAACGCCGGCAACGGCCGCTGCGCCACCTGTGGCGGTTCGGGCTTCGAGCATGTGGAGATGCAGTTCTTGAGCGACGTGTACCTGCGCTGCCCGGACTGCGACGGCCGCCGCTTTCGTGCCGAGTTGCTGGAGGTCAAGATCGACCGCCGATTGCCGGGCGACGTGGTCCGCGACCTGAGCGTGGCCGATGTTCTTGAGCTGACCGTCAGCGAAGCCGTGCAACTGTTCCGCGACGACCGCGAGGTGCTGCGCGTGCTGCAGCCCATCGTCGATGTGGGTCTCGAATACGTCAAGCTCGGCCAGCCCGTGCCCACGCTCAGCGGCGGCGAGGCGCAGCGCCTGAAGCTGGCGGGCTTTCTGGCCGAATCGGCGCAGAGCAGCAGCGCCAGCCGGCAAGCGCTGGCGAAGAAGGGCACGCTGTTCATGTTCGACGAGCCCACCACCGGGCTGCACTTCGACGACATCGCCAAGCTGATGCGTTCGTTCCGCAAACTGCTGGACGCGGGGCATTCGCTGATCGTCATCGAACACAACCTGGATGTGATTCGCGCGGCCGATTGGTTGATCGACCTGGGGCCCGAAGGCGGCGAGGCCGGCGGGCTGATCGTCTGCACCGGTGCGCCGGAAGACGTGAAGCGGCACGGCACGTCACACACCGGCAAGGCGCTGGCCGACTACGACCGCGCGATGGGGCTGGACGGCCATCGGGTGGAAGAAGGCCGGCCACTTCAAAGGCTGCTGAAGACAGCGCGCGATGAACGCCAGGTCAGCGAGGAGGTCATCCGCATCGTCAACGCGCGCGAGCACAACCTGAAGTCGATGAACGTCGACATCCCGCGCGGCAAGTTCAGCGTGGTCACCGGCGTATCGGGTTCGGGCAAATCGACGCTGGCTTTCGACATCCTGTTCAACGAAGGCCAGCGGCGCTACCTGGAAAGCCTGAACGCCTACGCGCGCAGCATCGTGCAGCCCGCGGGCCGCCCCGAAGTAGACGCGGTGTACGGCATCCCACCCACAGTCGCCATCGAGCAGCGCCTGAGCCGCGGTGGCCGCAAAAGCACGGTCGCCACCACCACCGAGGTATGGCACTTCCTGCGGCTGCTGTACGTCAAGCTCGGC
>JANNDW010000499.1:0-3049 GCA_031378125.1 Methylibium sp.
GTTTCATCCCACGCTGTACCCGGGCGTGGGAACGCTGTTGCGCATCACGCAGCAGGAGTTGGGCTACCTCGTGGGCCTGTCGCGCCAGCGCGTGAACGAGGCACTGCATGCGCTGCAGGAACGGCAGCTGATCCGCATCGAGTACGGCGGCGTGCGGGTGCTCGACCTGGAGGCGCTCAGGCAGCACGTGCACCGCGGGTGACGTTGCGACTCCGACATGCCGAACTTTCCGACCAACCCAAGTACCATCACCCGACACTCCTCAGCCCGCCGAACCTTGACCCCTGAAGCCCAAGCCCGCCAGTCGATCGACCAGCGCCTCGCGCAGGCCGGCTGGCTGGTGCAGGACCACAAGGCGCTGAACCTCGGCGCCGGCTTGGGCGTGGCGGTGCGCGAATACCCCACCGCCACCGGCCCGGCGGACTATGTGCTGTTCGTTGACCGGCAAGCGGTGGGTGTGATTGAAGCGAAGAAGGAAGAAACCATCCTCACCTTCGTTGAAGAGCAGACCGCGCGCTACGCCGCCAGCACGCTGAAGTGGCAGATCAATGCGCAGCCGCTGCCCTTTCTCTACGAAAGCACCGGCCAGGTCACCCGCTTCACCGACGCGCGTGACCCGGCGCCCCGCTCGCGCGAAGTCTTCAACTTCCACCGCCCGGAAACACTGAACACCTGGCGCCGCCAACCCGACACGCTGCGCCGCAGGCTCGCCGAGCACCTGCCCGCGCTTCCGACCGAAGGCCTGCGCGATTGCCAGATCAGCGCGGTCACCGGCCTGGAAAGCTCGCTCGCCGACAACCGCCCGCGTGCGCTGATCCAGATGGCCACCGGCGCCGGCAAGACCTTCACCGCCATCACGGCAATCTACCGGCTGCTCAAGTTTGCCGGTGCCAAGCGTGTGCTGTTCCTCGTCGATACGCGCAACCTCGGCAAACAAGCCGAACAGGAGTTCCGCGCCTACACGCCGCCCGACGATGCGCGCAAGTTCGTCGAGCTGTACAACGTGCAGCGCCTCGCCAGCTCCACGCTCGACCCGCATGCGCAGGTGTGCATCAGCACCATCCAGCGCCTGTATTCAATGCTCAGCGGCCAGCCCATCGACGAATCGGCCGAAGACGTTTCCCTGAACGAACTGCGCCAGCTCGACACCCAAGCGAAATTCGTTCAATACAACCCGCAGATTTCTATCGAGTCCTTCGACTTCATCGTCATCGACGAATGCCACCGTTCGATCTACAACCTGTGGAAGCAGGTGCTCGACTACTTCGACGCCTTCCTGATCGGCCTGACCGCCACACCCGACCAGCGCACCTTCGGTTTCTTCAACGAAAACGTGGTGGCCGAATACAGCTATGAAGACTCGGTGTCCGACGGCGTGAACGTGCCCTACGACGTCTACCTGATCGAGACCGAAAAGACCCAACGCGGCGCGGTGCTGCAAGCCACCGAATGGGTGGACCACCGCGACCGCCTGAGCCGCGCCAAACGCTGGGCGCAGGTGGACGACGACACCGCCTACACCGGCAAGGACCTCGACCGTTCGGTCGTGAACGTGAGCCAGATACGCCAGGTGATCCAGGCGATGAAGACCGCCGTCGAAACGAAGATCTACCCGCACCGCAAGGAAGTGCCCAAGACCCTGATCTTTGCCAAGACCGACAGCCACGCCGACGACATCATCAACATCGTGCGCGAGGTCTACGCCCAGGGCAACGCCTTCTGCAAGAAGGTGACCTACAACGCCGAAGACCCGGAAGGCACGCTCACCGCCTTTCGCATCGACTACCACCCGCGCATCGCCGTCACGGTGGACATGATCGCCACCGGCACCGACGTGAAGCCGCTCGAAGTGCTGCTGTTCATGCGCGACGTGCGCAGCCGCAGCTACTACCAGCAGATGAAGGGCCGCGGTGTGCGCAGCCTCGGCCACGAGCCCTTGAAGGCAGTCTCGGCCAGCGCCGACAGCGCCAAGACGCACTTCGTGCTGATCGATGCCGTGGGTGTGGAAAAGTCACTCAAGACCGACGGCCGCCCGCTCGAACGCCAACCCGCGCTGGCACTCGCCGACCTGCTGCACGGCGTGGCCGTGGGCCACCGCGACGACGACACCGTGCTCAGCCTCGCCAACCGCTTGCTGCGCTTGTCCAGGCAGCTTGACGTGAAAGCCCAGGCCAGTGTGGCGAAAGAAGCCGGTGGCGTGCCGCTCGCGGCACTGGCACAATGCCTGCTGGTCGCGCTCGACCCCGACAGAATAGTTGCTGCTGCGCTCGCCACCGCCAGGGCAGCCGGCATCACCCGAGACGAAGCCACGCTCACCGCAGCCGAACTGCAAGCCGCCCGCGCCGAGCGTGTGGCTGCCGCCTGCCTGCCCTTCGACAACCCGTTGCTGCGTGAGCGCATCGACGGTGCCCGCCGCGAGCGCGAGCAGTTGATCGACCACGTCAACCTCGACCAGGTGACCTTCAGCGGCTACAGCGCCGATGCCGAAGCCGCGGCGAACAAGACGATCGAAGCCTTCAAGGACTACATCGCCCTGCGCAAGGACGACATCGAAGCGCTGAGCTTCATCTACCAACAGCCTTACCAGCGCCGCGCGATGACGTTTGCGATGGTCGAGCAATTGCACGAACAACTGGCGCGCCCGCCGCTGCTGCTGACGACCGAGCGGCTGTGGAGCGCCTACGAGCGGGTTCAGCAAAGCCAGGTGAAAAGCGCGGGCGTGCAGCGTCAGCTCACCGACCTGATCGCGCTGGTGCGTTTTGCACTGGGCTTCGATGCGGAACTGCGGCCGTTTGCCGATGCGGTGAACACCCGCTTTCAGGGTTGGATTTTTCGCCACAACGCGCAGCGTGCGACGGCGTTCACGCCCGAGCAGACCGAGTGGCTGCGCTTGATGAAGGACCACATCGCCGCCAGCGTGGCCGTCGAGCGCAGCGACTTCGACCACGCGCCATTCGCGGGCCGGGGCGGCTTGCAGAAAGTGTGGGGCGTGTTCGGGGGTGAGCTGGATGGGTTGATGGCGGAGATGAATGTGGAGTTGGTGGCGTGA
>JANNDW010000152.1:0-17034 GCA_031378125.1 Methylibium sp.
TACGGCGCGATGTACGGCGGCTCGACGACCTCGATCCTGCTCAACACGCCGGGCGAGGCGGGCTCCATGGTCACGGCCATGGAAGGCAACAAGATGGCCAAGAACGGGCGCGCAGGTGCTGCGCTGGCGACGGCGGCCATCGGCTCGTTCGTGGCCGGCACCATCGCCACCGTGCTGGTGACTTTCTTTGCGCCGGTGGTGGCGAACTACGCGGTCAAGCTCGGGCCGCCCGAGTACTTCATGCTGATGGTGCTGGCCTTCACGACCGTCAGCGCCGTGCTGGGCAAGAGCACGCTGCGCGGCATCGCCGCCCTGTTCATCGGCCTGACGATGGGGCTGGTGGGCATCGACCAGATCTCGGGCCAGGCCCGCTACACCGGCGGCGTGCCCGAGTTGCTGGACGGGCTCGAGGTGGTGCTGATCGCAGTCGGCCTGTTCGCCGTTGGCGAGGCCTTGTATGCCGTGCTGTACGAAGGCAAGACCGCCGAATCGCAGAACGCCATGAGCAAGGTGCACATGACGGGCGCCGAGTGGCGCCGGTCCTGGCCGGCCTGGCTGCGCGCGACGGCCATCGGGTTTCCGTTCGGCACCATCCCGGCAGGCGGCAGCGAGATCCCCACCTTCTTGAGTTACTCCACCGAAAAGAAGCTCTCCAAGCACCCGCAAGAGTTCGGCACCATCGGTGCCATCGAAGGCGTGGCAGGCCCGGAGGCGGCTAACAACGCGGCCATCACGGCCACCTTGATCCCGCTGCTGACCCTGGGCATTCCCACCTCGAACACCACGGCCATTTTGCTGGGCGCGTTCCAGAACTACGGCATCCAGCCCGGCCCGCAGTTGTTCGACAAAAACGGCGCGCTGGTGTGGGCGCTGATCGCGTCGCTGTACATCGGCAACGTGATGCTGCTGATCCTGAACCTGCCGCTGGTGGGGCTGTGGGTCAAGCTGCTGAAGATCCCTAAACCGCAGCTGTATGCCGGCATCCTGATCTTCGCGACCGTGGGTGTGTACGGCATGCGCCAGTCGGCGTTCGACCTGGTGTTGCTGTACGCCATCGGCCTGCTGGGGGTGGTGATGCGGCGCTACGACTTTCCGACCGCGCCGGTCGTGGTGGGCATGATCCTGGGCCCGTTGGCCGAGGCGCAAATGCGCAACGCGCTGTCGATCGGCGAAGGCAAGTGGGGCGTGTTCCTGGAACGGCCGGTGTCGGCCGGGCTGCTGGTGATCGTGGTGGGTGTGCTGGTGCTGCCGCGATTGCTGAAGTGGCGCAAGGCCGCTCGGGCACGCTGAAAGTGCGCTGAGCCTTGCCGGGAACCTGGCTTGCGTTTTCAGGAGCGCGCGCCCTGGGCGAGCGCGCGGTCGCGCGACGTTTGCAGCGCTTGCTCGTCGGCCGGTGTTTGCGTAGGCCACCCACCCATGTGCTGGATGGCAACACCGGCCAGGGCGGTGATCCACTCATGCTGGTCGTTCAGACAATCGATGTAGTGAAACTCGGCGCCGCCCGCATGCAGGAAGGCTTCGCGCGCTTCCTGGTTGATTTCTTCCAAGGTTTCCAGGCAGTCCGACGTGAAGCCCGGGCATATCACGTCGACACGCTTCACGCCCTGCTGGGCCAGCGCCACCAAGGTCGGCTCGGTGTAGGGCTGCAGCCACTCGGCCTTGCCGAAGCGGCTTTGGAAGGTGATCACCACCTGCTCGGCGGGCAGGCCGAGCCGCTCGCGCAACAGCCGCGCGGTCTTCAGGCATTCGCAGTGGTAGGGGTCGCCCAACATCAAGCTGCGCTTGGGTACGCCGTGAAAGGTCATCACCAGTTTGTCCGGCCGGCCATGCACCAACCAATGGTCGGTGGCGCGCTTGGCCAGCGCGGCGATGTAGCCGGGGTCGTCGTGGTAACGGTTGATGAAGCGCAGCTCGGGCACATTGCGAATGCCTCGCGCCCATTCGCACACCGCGTCGCAGACGCTTGCCGTAGTGGGCCCCGAGTACTGCGGATAAGCCGGAAGGATCAGCACCCGCGTCACGCCGTGGGCCTTCAACTCGTCCAGCACCGAGGCGATGGACGGGCTGCCATAGCGCATCGCATAGCGCACCCTGACGCGATGCCCGCGCTCGCCCAGGTAGCCGCGCAGCATCGACGCCTGCTTTTCCGTCCACACCTTCAGCGGTGAGCCCTCCGGCATCCAGATGCTGGCGTACTTGGCCGCCGACTTGGCCGGCCTGACCCGCAGGATGATGCCGTGCAGGATCAGCCACCACAGCGCACGGGGAATTTCGACCACGCGCCGGTCGCTCAAGAACTCGGCGAGGTAGCGGCGCAGCGCGGGCGCGGTGGGCGCATCCGGCGTGCCCAGGTTGCACAGCAGCACGGCGGTGGCAGGGGCCGTGCCGTGCACGTACGGGGGTTCGAGGACGAAGCTCATGAGGTGCGGTGTGCAGAGCCGCTGCAATCAATCAATGTGGATGTAGGCGGGCAGCGGTCGGCTCCACATCCCCGCACGGGGCTGCCGCCGTCAACGCTTTTGCCCGAATTCGGAGGCGCGTTGCGGCTGCGTGTCGCCGAACTTCATGACTTCGAAACGAACGCTCGGGCTCATCGGGTCCACCGGCGCGGTGCCCAGCCCGATGATGCCGCTGGCATGCAAGGTGCAACTGCCGCGACGCAGGCTGATGATTTCGGGGTCGTTGTCGAAGCGCACATAGGTGCCGTTGTAGCTCAGGTCGGTGAGCTGAAAGGTGCCGCCGTGCCAGTCGATGCGTGCGTGCGAGCGGGACACGCGGTTGTCGTCAATGCAGTAGGCCGCCTGCGGGCTGCGGCCCAGCACGACCGGCAGGCTGGCACCGGTGTAGACGCGGTTCAGGTCGAGCCACACGAGGCGAATGCCTTCCGGCTCGGGGACCATGGCCATGTCGCCGAACGCCGTGGTGGCGGTGTCGCCGAAACGGCGCTCGGCTTCCAGCAGGTGCACATGCACCGGTTCGGCGCGGCCGCGCAATTGCATTCGGTCCAGGCTGCGAAAGCGCGCTTTTTCCTTGTCGCTCAGGCCGGTCAGCACACTCACCGTGGCCAGCGTTTCGTTGTCGCCAGCGTGGTCTAGCAACCTGGCGGCCACGTTGACCGCGTCGCCGAACAAGTCACCGGCCATTTCAACCACTTCACCCTGGGCCAGCGCCACCTGGAGCTTCAGCGGCGGTACACGTGCCGATACGGCCAGGCCGCCGGTGCCCAGTGGGCCGATGCGTTCAAGTGATTCGTGCATCTCGTCGGCGGCCAGGATGGCCGGCGCAGACTCGTGAAAGATCGCCATCAGTCCGTCGCCCAGCGTCTTGACGACGCGCCCGCCGCGGGTCCGCACGATGTGCGCCAGCAGCGCGACACTCTGGGTCACGACGGCCGTGGCCTCTGTGTTGCCCAAGGTCTCGTACAAGGACGTGCTGCCGCGCAAGTCCGTGAACAGAATGGTGCCTTCGACGAGCTGTGTCATTCGGGCAACTGGCTTTTCATGGCGCGGAGTTTATATCGGCACTCCGCCCGGAAAAAGGGGCGCCGGGCCACGGTTCAGCGCCCCTCCCCCCAAAGAGGGAGGCGCGATCAGAGGTTGTCGAGATAGGTCCTGCGCTTGTGACGCAAGCTGCGTGCCGCTGGCTTCGCAGGCGCCGCCGCCGCCGGCGGCACGTCCCAGGTCAATCAAAGATTGTCCAGGTACGTGCGCAGCTTGTGGCGCAAGCTCAGCGCGGGCTTCGCCCGCAACCTGCGCCCGCGGCGCGGTCACAGGTTGTCCAGGTAGGTCCTGAGCTTGTCCGAGCGGCTCGGGTGCTTGAGCTTGCGGATCGCCTTGGCCTCGATCTGGCGGATGCGCTCGCGCGTCACGTCGAACTGCTTGCCCACTTCTTCCAGCGTGTGGTCGGTGCTCATCTCGATGCCGAAGCGCATGCGCAGCACCTTGGCTTCGCGCGGGGTCAGGCTGTCGAGGATGTCCTTCACCACATCGCGCAGGCCCGCCTGCATGGCGGCTTCGATCGGCGCGGTGTTGTTGGTGTCCTCGATGAAGTCGCCCAGGTGCGAATCATCGTCGTCTCCGATCGGCGTTTCCATCGAGATCGGCTCCTTGGCGATTTTCATGATCTTGCGGATCTTGTCTTCTGGGATCTCCATCTTCTCGGCCAACGTGGGCGCGTCCGGCTCGAAGCCGAATTCCTGCAGGTGCTGGCGGCTCAGCCGGTTCATCTTGTTGATGGTCTCGATCATGTGCACCGGGATGCGGATGGTGCGTGCCTGGTCGGCGATCGAGCGCGTGATGGCCTGGCGGATCCACCACGTGGCGTAGGTCGAGAACTTGTAGCCGCGCCGGTATTCGAACTTGTCGACCGCCTTCATCAGGCCGATATTTCCCTCTTGAATCAGGTCGAGGAACTGCAGGCCGCGGTTGGTGTATTTCTTGGCGATCGAGATCACCAGTCGCAGGTTGGCCTCGATCATCTCTTTCTTGGCGTCACGCGAGGATTTTTCGCCCTCGTTCATGCGCTTGTTGATCAGTTTGAGATCTTCCAGCGGCACGACGGCGCGGGCTTGCTGGTCGGTCAGCTTCTTTTGCAACTCCTGCACCGGCGGCAGGTTGCGGGCCAGGATGATGCTGTACGGCTTGCCGCTGGCGACTTCCTTTTCAGCCCACTTCAGGTTCAGCAGATTGGGCGGGAAGTGCTTGATGAAGTACTCCTGCGGCATGCCGCATTTGTCCACCAGGATCTTGCGCAACTCGCGTTCGTAGCGCCGCACGTCATCGACCTGCGAGCGCAGGATGCCACAGAGCTTTTCGATCGTCTTGACGGTGAAACGGATCGTCATCAGCTCGGCGCTGATGGCCTGCTGCGCCTTGTTGTAGGACGGCGACTGGTAACCATCCTTCTCGAACGCCTTGCGCATCTTGTCGAAGTTGATGCTCAGCGCGGCGAACTTGATCAGCGCGGCGGCCTTCAGCTCTTCGAGCTTCTTGGTCAGCGCCTTGCTGCCGCCCTGGCCATCGTCGTCGTCTTCCTCGTCGAAGAAGTCGACGTCTTCCTCGGCCACGTAGTCATCGGCTTCGCCTTCGGAGACAAAACCATCCACCGCCTCTGAGATTTTCATCTCGCCCGCGCCAATCCGGTCGGCGTAGCTGAGGATCTCGGCGATCGTGGTGGGCGACGCGCTGATGGCCAGCATCATGGCCTGCAGGCCGCCTTCGATGCGCTTGGCGATTTCGATTTCACCCTCGCGGGTGAGCAACTCCACGGTGCCCATTTCGCGCATGTACATGCGCACCGGGTCGGTGGTGCGGCCGAATTCCGAGTCCACCGTGGACAGCGCCGCTTCGGCCGCTTCTTCGGCTTCTTCTTCGGTGGCGGTGGTCGCGCCGCCTCCGGCGATCAGCAAGGTGGCGGCGTCCGGCGCCTGCTCGTAGACGGCGATGCCCATGTCGTTGAGCATCGAGACGATGGCCTCGAGGATTTCGTTGTCGACCAGCTTTTCAGGCAGGTGGTCGTTGATTTCCTGGTGCGTCAGGAAACCACGCGTCTTGCCCATCTTGATGAGCGTCTTCAGCTCCTGGCGGCGCTTGGCGACCTCTTCCTCCGTCAGCGCGGTCTCGTCCAGGCCGAACTCGCGCATCAGTGCGCGCTCTTTCGCGCGCGACACCTTCATCCGCAGCGGTTTGACCTTGACCTTGGTTTCGCTGTCCTCCGCGGCTTCGACCTCGGGTTCGCCCTCCAGGTCGGCTTCAAGGTCGGACAGATCGACATCGCTGTCTTCGACCTTGGGCTTGGCCTTGTCGTCTTCCTTGGGCTTGCGTCCGGCTTTGCCTTTTGGGGCTTCCACCGCCTTGGCTCTGGGTGCTGGTTTGCCCGTCGGCTTGGCGAGCTTGTGCTTGTCGTCGGCCTTGACGGCTTTGGCAGGCTTGACAGCCTTGGCGGGAGCGCTCTTCTTCGCGGTCATGCAATTCCTTGGATGTTGATGGGCCCGGTGCCCGGTGATCTGCCCACTGAATCGCTGCTGGACGGGCGAATTTCAGTGCAAACGCAGGCCCGGTCCGTGCTGAGCCGATGCGCAAGCCGGTCTAGAGTGCCAAGCTCAATGTTTGACAAGTTCTTCTGGCCAGCCACGGGCGCGCAAGTTCCGGTGAACATGCTTTTGATTGCAGCCCTTGCGGGTAAGGGGTGGCCTTCGTTTGTGACCCTGGGTCAGAGGGTGGCCGGGGCCCGGAGGTGCTGCTAACACACTTTTTGGCGCGCCTAAGAAACCCATGATTATCGTCGAACCGCGGCGGTTAGTCAAAGAACCTGCCGACAAGAACCTGCACGTTGCGCGCACGTGGGTCACGCCACATTCAAGCGGAGCCGCGCTGGAGCTGCGCGAACCCAGCCTTCAGCCTCGACCGGGTGTCCATGAGCTGCTTGCAGCGCGCTTGCGAATCAGGCGACAGCTCACCCGACTCGAACATCAGCTTCAACTCTTCCTCCACGGCTTGCAGGCGCAGCCCGTCCAGCGCTTTGGCCAGTTCCACGGCAATATCAGTCTGCGCCTCGGGGTCGTGAAATTGAGCGATCCGCGCCAGCACCGTGCTGCCGTCACCTGCCGCCGGTACGCGCAGCTCCTGCATCAGCGCTGCCGGCGCCAGCGGTCCGTGTTCCAGCACCGTTCTTTCCACGCATGCGAAGAAGGCGTCATAAGGCGCCGGCTGGCCCGCCAGCATGTCGTGGGATTCGTTGTCCAGCGTGGCCCAGAGCTCGCTGCGGTGGAGCAGCAGCCACAGGGTGCGATCGAGCAGATTGGCCGTTCCCAGGCTGACCCGGCCGGTGCGGCGCCGGGGCTTTGTCCGCGGCGCGGAGCCCGCCGCTTGCCGGGTCGACGGGGCCGTGTCCCACAGCGGCAGCAATTCGCCGGTTTCGAGTCGTCCGCGCGAGGCGAGCTCGCCCAGCACCTGGAGCTTGAGCGCGCCTTCGGGCAAGGCCACCCACAGCGCACGCGCATTGGCCAGCATGTGCGCACGGCCTTCGGCACTCTCCAGATCACAGCCTTCGCTGGCCGCCTCGGCGATTTGGCGCGACAGCGGCACGGCCTCCGTGACGCAACGCTCAAACGCCGCCGCGCCATGCTGGCGCACATACGAGTCGGGGTCGTGCTCGGGCGGCAGAAACAAGAACCTGACCGTCCGGGTATCGCTTGCATGCGGCAGGCTGGCTTCCAGCGCCCGGCGCGCCGCCCGGCGTCCGGCAGCATCGCCGTCAAAGCTGAAGACGACCGAGTCGGTGAAGCGAAACAGCTTCTGAACATGGTCCGCCGTGCACGCCGTGCCGAGTGTGGCCACCGCGTTGGCAAACCCGGCCTGGGCGAGGGCGACGACGTCCATGTAGCCTTCGACCACCAGCGCATGGCCGCGCTGGCGCAATCCGGCGCGGGCTTCGTGCAAGCCGTACAACTCGCGGCCCTTGCTGAAAAGCGGGGTCTCGGGCGAGTTGAGGTACTTCGGTTCGCCCTGGTCGAGCACGCGCCCGCCGAAGCCGATCACATCGCCCTGGACCGAACGGATCGGAAACATGATGCGATCCCGAAAACGGTCGTAGCGCTTGCGCGTCGCTTCATCGCCGGCGTCTGCGTCCTGCGCGATGACCATGCCACTTTCTTCGAGCAACGGGTCGTCATAGGCGGGGAAGACGCTCGCCAGCCCGCGCCAGCCCTCGGGCGCATAGCCCAAGCCGAAATGCGAGGCGATCTCACCGCTCAAGCCACGCCGCTTCAGGTAGTCGATGGCGCGCGGGCTGCCCTTGAGCTGGCGCCGGAAGTGCTCGGCCGACTTGGCGAGCACGTCGGTCAAGGTCGAGCGCCGCTGCTTCAATGCCGCGGCCCGTTCCCGCTCCGCCGGGGTGCTCTCTTCTTCCGGAACCGTCATGCCAACTTGTTGGGCCAGGTCGTTGACCGCCTCGACGAAGCTGGCGCCGGTGTGTTCGGTCAGGAACCGAATCGCGTCACCGCTGGCTCCGCAACCGAAGCAGTGATAGAACTGTTTGGTGGGGCTGACCGAGAAGCTGGGCGACTTCTCGCCATGAAACGGACACAGCCCCATCAGGTTGGCGCCGCCCTTTTTCAACTGCACGTGGCGCCCCACGACGTCGACGATGTCGACCCTGGCCAGCAAGTCGTGCACAAAGGCGATGGGAATCATGGCTTGAGTCTACCGGCGCCTGTCTCGACGCCGGTCCCACAAGGTCGGGCCTGACGTGACGCGCCGACGGGTCAGACCGTCAATGGACCAGCGGCGCGGCCATCGTGGACATGCCGCCAAAGTTGTGAACCCAGGCCATCACTTCGCCGGCCGGCATCGCTCGCGCAATGCCGTTGCCCTGTCCGATGTCGCAGCCGATCTCGATCAGCGCCTGCGCTTGTTCCAAGGTCTCGACGCCCTCGGCCACCACGGTACAACCGAACGTTTGGGACAAACCGATGACGCCTTCGACGATGGCCATGTCCTGGTGGTCGTTGAGCATGTTGATGACGAACGAGCGGTCGATCTTGAGCATGTCCAGGGGCAGCCGCTTGAGGTAGGTCAGGGTGGAGTAACCGGTGCCGAAATCATCCAGCGCAAACCGCACCCCCAGCGCCCGACACGCTTCCATCAGGCTGCAGGTGAAATCGATGTCTGCCAGCGCCGTGGTTTCCAGCACTTCCAGCACCAAGCGGTCCGCCACGGGGATGCCTTGCCGGGCCAGCAGCTGCGCCAGGTTGCTGGCAAACAGCGGCTCCTGCAAATGGCGGGCGGAAACGTTGATGCTGACCGTCAAGTCCAGCCCGACGCTTTGCCATTTCGCCAGCTGTTCGATGCCCTTTCTGAGCACCCAGTCGCCGACGGCGATGCCCAAGCCAGTGTGTTCGATCAGCGGCAGGAAATGGGCCGGCATCAGCAGACCCTGTTCGGGGTGATTCCAGCGCAACAGCGCTTCCACCCCCAGCACCCTGCCGTCGCGCATGTCCACCTTGGGCTGGAAGTGCAGACACAGCTCCTGCGAGTCCAGGGCTTCCTGCACCCGGCCCAGCTCGACGAAACGAGCGACGGCCAGGCGATCGCGTTCGGCATCGAAGAAGTGGTAGCCACTGCGCCCGGCCTGCTTGGCGCCGTACATGGCTTGGTCGGCGTGCCGCAGCAGTGTTTCCGCGTCGGCGTTGTCGAGCGGAAAAAGGGTGGCACCAATGCTGGCCGTCACGACGATGGGGGCATCGCCGGCAGACAGCCCAAAAGGCAGGCCCACGACGCGCAGCATGCGTTCGACCGCAAGGCGGCTTTCTTCGACGCTGGCGGCCCGCAGCAGCAGCACGAATTCGTCGCCGCCGATGCGCGCCACCACATCATCCCCACTGGCCGAGGTGCGCAAGGACTTGCGCAGGCGCTCCGCCAGCTTGAGCAACAGCTGATCGCCGGCATGGTGGCCGAACTCGTCGTTGACGGGTTTGAAGTGGTCCAGATCGAGGTAGCACACCGTCAGCAGCGACCCTTCGCGCTCGCTGGTGGCCAGCGCCTCCAGCAACAGCTGGGTGAGCCGGACTCGGTTCGGCAAGCCGGTCAGCTCGTCAAAATGAGCCTGGCGTTGCAATTGAGCAATCTGCTGCCGCGACTGGGTAATGTCAGAGAGGGCCAGCACATGGTTTTGAACCAGGCCTTCGCTGTTTTTCACCACCGAGACGGTGGCATGAAGGGAGCACACTGCGCCGTCGCGACGCCGTGTGAGCATGTCACCGCGCCACCCACCCGTGGACATGAGGCTCTGATGCACGCGGGCCTGCAGTTCAGCATCGGCCGAACCGGCAGGCGCTGGGCGCAGCATGGCGGGCACTGTGCCCAGAAGCTCCTCGACCGAGAAGCCTGTGATGCGGCTGTAGGCTGGGTTCGCCTGCAGAACCCGGTTCTGCGCGTCGGTAATCAACAGCCCTTCGTTCAGGTGCTCAAACAAGCTGTCGGAGAGCCGTTGCCGCTCGCGGACGGCATGCCGCTCGGTGCTGTCGCAGGCAAGAAGCACCATGCTCAGCGGGGCGCCTTCGGCATCGCGGTCGACAACAAAAGCGCGCAACTCGAAGCACAGCCAACCGCCGTCCTTGTTGGGCAGCCGGCAGTCGACAGGCCCGGCCGCGGCGTCCGCGGAGCGATTCGGCTCGAACAACTGCTTCACGGCGACCCTGTCGGCCGGGTGAACCCGTTCCAGGAAGGCCCCGACGGCATGGCCGAACTCATGGGTAGAAAAGCCCAGCATGGTCAGCCAGCGAGCCGACATCTCCAGGTGTCCGCTGACCACATTGAGATCGGCAGTGCCCGTGCGTGACGCATCCAGCGCCGGCCCCCAGCGGTTTCGGTCAGCGGCCAGCGGCCCGTTCAGAGCCGACATCAACAGCGGCATCGCGGCCAGCGTGAACCCATAGCCCCAAAACAGGGCCAGGCTTCGCTGCGCATCAACCGACTGGAACGGCCCGAGCCCGTTGACCATCGCCCAGGCCGTTCCGACGCCTGCGAGCAACGCCGCCGACGACGCGGCAAAGATCCCGCTGCGCACGGCAAGCCAGCCCAGCAGCAGGTGCGGAACAAAGATGAGTGGCAGCAGCGCCAGCTGGGCGCCGCCCGAAATGGCAAACGCCAGCCCGCCGCTGGAGACAGCGCCCAGGGACAGGAGCAGGGTGGCGGCCCGATGCGACGGGCCGAAGGCCAGTGCAAGCGACGACCGCGAAAGCGTCAACAAGGGAACCCCGACCATCGCAGTGCCCAGGGCACCGCCCAGCCAGCCGTGGAACCACGCCGCCCCGGCCTGGCTCCACGGCAATGCGCCGCCGACGGCCAGCCACAAGACACGATTGCCCGCCGTGGCCAGCATCACCGCTCCGATGCCGATGGCAACAAAAAGCCAAAGGTCGCGGCGCCGGTCAAGCTCGATGCGCAGTTTCTTGTGACGCAGCCATGGCGCCGCCAACGCGGGCGCCAAGGTGCTGCCGGCGGCAATCAGCGCAGCCAGCCACGCAGCCGACCCGGCGCTCAGGGCAACAAGGAAGGCGCCGATCCATACCCCCGGCCACACGCCGGTGCCCAGCCTCATCAGCGCAGCGAGCGCAATTCCGGCGGGTGGCCACAGCGGGCTGCTGTGCGGTCCGAATGCCGGGACTGCTTGCCCGACAAAACCTCCCAGGGTGCAGGCCAGCGCCACCAGACTGACCTCGCGGACCCATTGAACCGAGCCGGCGCGAGAATTCAACGCGGCGGTGAAACTGAAAAGACGGAGTTCAGGCACGGTAGGTTGAAGGGCAACAGAGGACTGTCGCCGACTTTAAATCGAATGATCGTTCGCGCCGTTGTGCTCAACGCCAGAGCCCCTCAGTCGCGGGGTGTTTGAGGCCGCAATATTCGAGGGGCGGCCTCCCCAAAAAAGGCGAAGCCGCCTCACAGGGCGGCTTGCGATCTCTGATCTTGGCGCAAACTCAAACTCAGACCGCGAAATCCTCAATTTTTCGGCCAGCCGCCAAAGCCGCCTTGAGCCACTTGGGCTGCAAGCCGCGTCCACTCCAAGTATCGCCCGTGGCCGTGTTGCGGTACTTGACGGCAACCTTGTTGCCCTTCCCACCGGCGGATTTGGAAGCAGCTTTGCCGCTCAGGTCAGCCGCGGCCAACCCATATTCAGCCATCAGCGACCGAACCTTTGCAACGGCCTCGGCCCGGTGCTGCTTCTTGGTGCTTTCGATTTCTTTGTCGAGAGCTTCTTTCTGCGCCAGCAGATCTTGGAGTGTTGCCACAGTGAATTCCTTCGATGAATGAGAGCCAACCAAATTACCTGGTCAGATTCTATTCAACTACGGTTTAGGAGGCAAGCAATCCAAATGACACCGAGCCGATCGCCGATAAAGCCGGGCCTGCCGGCGCCTTACTTGTAACCGACGCGATCCAGCATTTGCTGAACCTTGCCCTGGTTCATTCCAACCACAGAGATCGGAATCGTCTCCGCCTTGAACGCTCCCAGGGTATCCAGTGCCGGGTTTGCGACCTTGACACCCTTTGCCACCGGCCATTCATTGTTGCCGTCGGCGAAATAAGCTTGCGCCTGATCGCCGGCAAGATACTCAAGGAACTGAACCGCGGCCTGCCGATGCGGAGCGAACTTGGCCGCCGCCGCGCCCGCGATATTGACATGGGTGCCCCAGGTCTGCTGGTTCGGAAATACAACGCCGACATTCTCGACCACCTGCTTGTCGTCGGCCTTGTCCGAGCGCATCAGCCGGGCGAGGTAATAGGTATTGGTCAGCGCGACCTGGCATTCCCCGCTGGCCACCGCTTTGATCTGGTCCGTATCACCGCCCTTGGGAGCGCGCGCCATGTTGCTCACCACGCCCTGGAGCCAGGTTTCCGTGGCCTGGGGGCCCAGATGCTCCAACACCGAGCCAAACAGCGACAGGTTGTAGGGGTGCGAACCTGAGCGTGTGCACACCTTTCCTTTGTTCTTGGGGTCGGCGAGCTTTTCGTAGGTGTCGACATCGTCTCGTTTGACCGTCTGCTTGTTGTAGACAAGGACGCGAGCGCGGGTGGACAGTCCGAACCAGGCACTGCCTTGGCCGCCATCCTTGCCCCGCAGCGTGGCGGGAATGCGTGACTCCAGAGTCTCGGACTTCACCGGCTGAAACAGGCCGTCCGCTTCGGCGCGCCAGAGCCGGGCCGCATCGACGAGAAGTATCACGTCGGCCGGGCTGGCGGAGCCTTCGCTCTGCAGGCGCGCAAGAATGCCTGCGTCATCGGCATCGACCCGGTTGATTTTGATGCCGGTGGCTTTGGTGAAATTGGCGTACAGAGCTTCGTCGGTCTGGTAGTGGCGCGCCGAATAAAGATTGAGCACCGTGTCTTGCGCCGAGGCCAACGGCACGGTCATGGTGGTCAGGGAAGTCAATGCGGCAAGCGCCGCGCAGCGTCGAACGAGCATGGAGACTCCGATAGGAAGTTGAAACCTGCGAAGTCTACATGCAAACGCGAATCGTTCTCAGTAATCGTTCTCAGTACTTGTTCTCAGCGCTGATTCTGAGAACTGCTGACCGATCGTGTGCGGGGTGCCCCCAACTCAGGTCGTCGGCGGAACGTATCCGGCGGGTTTGTCGCCGCCGTCGCCGAAGAAGAACAGCTCCATCTGCCGCGCCAGGTACTGGCGCGACCGCAGGTCGGCCAGGTTGAGCCGGTTTTCATTGACCAGCATGGTCTGGTGTTTCATCCACAGTTGCCAGGCTTCCTTGCTGATCTGGTTGTAGATGCGCTTGCCGAGTTCACCGGGGTAGGGCGAGTAGTCCATGCCTTCGGCTTCTTTTTTGAGGTGAATGCATTGAACGGTGCGTGCCATGGGGGTAGCTCCTGCGGGGATGGTTGGGCGGCACTGTATCGCCGCATGGGGACGTGTTGGCCGCAAGCTCAGGCCGGAACGAAGCACCTGCGCAGTTGTGCAGAGAAGGCCTGAGTATGAGCCGCCAACGCTGCGCAATTGGATAGAAGGGCGCTTCGATTCGGCGGCTCAGAGCTTCTTGACCAGCACCTGGGACTTGCGATCCCAGTTGTACTTGCGCTTGCGCCCTTCGGGCAGCCAGTCGGGGTCGACCTGCACGAAGCCGCGCTTGATGAACCAGTGCATGGTCCGCGTGGTCAGCACAAAGATGCTGTCCAGCCCCATCACCTTGGCGCGCTGTTCGACCCGCTTGAGCATGCGCTCGCCGTCGCCCTGGCTCTGTACTTCGGGCGAGACGGTCAGCGCCGCCATCTCGGCGGTCTTCGCTTCCGGGTAGGGATACAAGGCCGCGCAGCCGAAGATCACGCCGTCGTGTTCGATCACGGTGTAGTGGCCGATGTCGCGCTCGATCTCGGTGCGGTCGCGCTTGACCAGCGTGCCGTCGCGCTCGAACGGTTCGATCAGTTGCAACACGCCGCCGATGTCGTCGGCGGTCGCTTCGCGCAGGCTCTCCAGCTTTTCGTCCACCACCATGGTGCCGATGCCGTCGTGCGTGAACACCTCCATCAGCAACGCACCGTCGACCGCGAAGGGCAGGATATGCGAACGCTCCACGCCACCCCGACAGGCCTTGACGCAGTGCTGAAGGTAGAACGCGGTGTCGGTCGGTTGGGTCGGCCGGGGCAGTGAGGCCAGCAAGCGCTCGGCGTCTGCCAGCGCCAGTTCGGTGTCGATGGGGCTGTCGGCGTCAGTCAGGTTCTCGTGAATGCCGGCCACCTCGCTGACGAACAGCAGCTTGTCGGCCCGCAGCGCAATGGCGGTGCTGGTGGCCACGTCTTCCATGGTCAGGTTGAACGCTTCACCGGTGGGCGAAAAACCAAACGGAGACAGCAACACCATCGCCCCGATGTCGATGGCTCGCCGGATGGCCGCGCCGTCGACCTTGCGCACCACCCCGCTGTGCATGAAGTTCACGCCATCGACAATGCCGACGGGCCGCGCCGTCAGGAAATTGCCCGACACCACCCGCACGATGGCGTTGGCCATCGGCGTGTTTGGCAGACCTTGGGAAAACGCCGCTTCGATCTCAAAGCGCAACTGGCCGGCCGCCTCTTGCGCGCAGTCCAGCGCCACTTCATCGGTGATGCGCAGACCGTGGCTGTAGCGCGACTCATGGCCCTTGGAGCGCAACTGCTCGTTCACCTGTGGACGAAAGCCGTGCACCAGCACCAGCTTGATGCCCATGGCGTGCAGGATGGCCAGGTCTTGCGCAAACGGGCTCAGCCTGCCGGCCGCGATCAGCTCACCGGCAATCGCCACGACAAACGTCTTGCCGTGGTACGCGTGAATGTGCGGCGCCACGGCGCGAAACCAGGGCACGAAGGTGTGGGGGAAGACGAGGCTCATGGGCGGCGGTGAGGGCGTCCCGGATTCTGCCCCATGCATGGCGCCATTCTTGAAGTCGGCGCACCCGCCCGGCGGGTTCTTCGATAATCCGCGCCTCGTGTCCGCAACCCCTCCCTCACAACGCCCCGCCACGCGCCGGCCGGCCAACGCCGTGCCGCCGGTCACCTTCCCCGAGTCGCTGCCCGTGTCGGCGCGGCGCGAGGAGATTGCGCTCGCCATTCGCGAGCACCAGGTCGTGATCGTCTGCGGCGAGACCGGTTCCGGCAAGACCACCCAACTGCCCAAGATTGCGCTCACGCTGGGGCGCGGCGTCGGCGCGGGCGGCAAGGGGCTGATCGGGCACACGCAGCCGCGGCGCATCGCCGCCTCCAGCGTGGCCAAGCGCATCGCGCAGGAACTGAACTCACCGCTCGGCGAAGTGGTGGGCTTCAAGGTGCGCTTTCAGGACCGGCTGCAGAGCGGCGCCACCGTCAAGCTGATGACCGACGGCATTTTGCTGGCTGAAACCCAGAGCGACCCGCTGCTGCGTGCCTACGACACCTTGATCATCGACGAGGCGCATGAGCGCAGCCTCAACATCGACTTCCTGCTCGGGCACTTGCGCCAGATCCTGCCGCGCCGGCCTGACCTGAAGGTGGTTGTCACGTCGGCCACGATTGACGCCGATCGCTTCGCACGGCACTTTGCGTCAAGCCACGGGCCAGCGCCGGTGATCCAGGTGTCGGGCCGGCTGTTCCCGGTCGAGCAGCGCTGGCGGCCGTTCGAGGAAAGCCGGGAGTACGACCTCAACAGCGCGATCGGCGATGCCGTCGATGAGCTCTGGCGTGAAGGCGCCGGCGACGTGCTGGTGTTCCTGCCCGGCGAGCGCGAGATTCGTGAAGCGGCCGATCACCTGCGCAAGCACCACCATGGGCCGCAAGCGCCCGCAGGCCGCGGGCGCGGAGGCGTGGAAGTGGTGCCGCTGTTTGCCCGCCTGAGCCAGCAGGAACAGGACAGCGTGTTCGAGCCGCACAGCGCGCGCCGCATCGTGCTGTCGACCAACGTGGCCGAGACCTCGCTGACGGTGCCGGGCATCCAGTACGTCATCGACGCCGGCACCGCGCGTGTCAAGCGCTACAGCTACCGCAACAAGGTCGAGCAGTTGCTGGTCGAGCCCATCAGCCAGGCCGCGGCGAACCAGCGCGCGGGGCGCTGCGGTCGCGTCAGCGATGGCATCTGCATCCGCCTGTACGACGAGAAAGACTTTGCCGGCCGGCCGCGCTTCACCGACCCGGAGATCATGCGTTCGTCGCTGGCCGGCGTGATCTTGCGCATGAAGTCGCTGGGCCTCGGCACGGTCGAAGACTTTCCGTTCCTCGAGCCGCCGCCGCGCCGCGCCATCGCCGACGGTTACCAGTTGCTGGCCGAACTGGGCGCGGTGGACGAGGGCAACGAACTGACGCCGATCGGCCGCGAGCTGTCGAAGCTGCCGCTGGACCCGCGCGTCGGCCGCATGATCCTCGAAGCCAAGGAGCGCCAGGCATTGACCGAAGTGCTGATCATCGCCAGTGCCTTCAGCGTGCAGGAAGTGCGCGACCGGCCGCTGGAACACCAGCAGGCGGCCGACAACGCGCACAAGAAGTTCGACGACGAAAGGTCGGAGTTCCTCGGCGACCTGAAGTTGTGGAAGTGGCTCGAAGCATCGCGCGGTGTGCACTCGGCCACCGTTCACCCTGAGCCCGCCGAACGGCCGGTGCGTGGGGCACGGCAGGCTCCGGCAAGCTCACCCCGAACGGCGGTGGATGGTGCCGACCCCGTGGCGCACAAACTCTCGCACCGCAAACAAGAGCAACTGCTGCGCGACCACTTCATCTCGCCGCGCCGCGTGCGCGAGTGGCGCGACATTCATTCGCAACTCCACACCGTGGTGGCCGAGCACGGTTGGCGTCTGAACGCACTGCCGGCCACCTACGAACAACTGCACTTGTCCATGCTGGCCGGGCTGCTGGGCAACATCGGTTGCAAGAGCGACGAAGACGATTGGTACCTGGGCGCGCGCGGCATTCGCTTCTACCTCCACCCGGGCGCCAACCTGTCGAAGAAGCCGGGCCGCTGGATCGTGGCGGCCGAACTGGTGGAGACCACGCGCCTGTTCGGCCGCGGCATCGCGGCCAT
>JANNDW010000048.1:0-2302 GCA_031378125.1 Methylibium sp.
GCCGAGCGGAAAAATGGAGTGACTTGAGCGCGGAATAAGCACGTCGAATCGGTCACTTTTCCGGGCTTCATTTACCCCTGATTCAGGGGGTTCCTGAGATGCTCTCGTCACCGAACAAATGCTTGCAAGTGCGTTGTGCGGTGAACCCACGGAGCACCCTGATGAACTTTCTGACTCTCTACATCGCCTTGATCGAGCGCCGCCGCTGGATGCGCAGCGCGCCGGCTTGGACCCTGGCGACGGTGACGCTGCTGGCCGCGCTGTTCGGCCTGCAAAGCGCACATGCCGCGGCCGCACCGCTGAGCAAGATCGCCACCGATTTGCAGCTGGCGATCTGGGCGCCCGTCACGCCCAAGCTGAGCTGGGCCAAAGACGTCAACAGCGTGCGTCTGGTCAAGGTGCTGATCGTCAGCAACAGCACCGACCCGAACCTGGCCGCGTTGCGCAGCGACGTCATCGCCAAGGGCGGCGCGGTGTATTTCCGCTACGTGTCGGTGGCCGCGCTTTCGGCCATGTTGCCGGCCAACCAGGTGGCCGCCATCGCGGCGCGCGCTGACGTGCAGGGAATTTCGCCCAACCGGCTGACCGCGCGCACCGCCAGCACGCTCGAATACGCGACTGGCGCGCTCACCTCGAGCGTGCGCACCTACACCGGGACCAGCACGTACACGGGTCTGAACGGTAGCGGCATCGGCATTGCGATCCTGGACTCCGGTGTCACGAACTACAACCATGCGATGAACGACGCCACCGGCGCCATCCGCATCAAGCGCGCGGTGGACTTCCAGAAGGTCGGCGACGCCACCGCGGTGGGCGTGAAGGACTGGACGGCCGGCGTCGACGCATCGGTGGGCATGATTCCCGGCAGCAGCGCGGTGGCCACCTACGAGTCGGCGATCGACAGCACCGGCGCGAAACAGCGCGACCCATACGGGCATGGCTCGCACGTGGCCTCGATCGCGGCCGGGCGAGGCTATTTCCAGTCGCCTGACGCCACCGGCGTGGCGCCCAACGCGAACCTCTACGACGTGAAGGTGCTCGACGGCAAGGGCTACGGCCAGTTGAGCGACGTGATTGCCGGCATCGACTGGGTCATCTACCACGCCAAGGAATACAACATCCGCGTCATGAACCTGAGCCTGGGCGCGGACTCCACCGAGTCCTGGCAGACCGACCCGCTGGCACGCGCCGCGCGCAGCGCGGTGGCGGCCGGCATCACGGTGGTGGTGGCGGCGGGCAACTTCGGGCAGACCGCGAGCGGTGCCCAGCGCTATGGCACCGTCAGCTCGCCCGGCCACGACCCGTCGGTGATCACCGTGGGTTCGGCCAATACCAAGGGCACTGCCTTGCGCAACGACGACACGATCAACCTGTTCAGCTCGCGTGGCCCGACCCGTGGCGCCTACATCGACAACACCGGCATGCGCCAGGTCGACAACCTGCTCAAGCCCGACCTGGTGGCGCCGGGCAACAAGATGCTCGGCGTGATGGCCACGAACAACCTCGGGAACCAACTCAACTACCTGGCCACCACGCATCCTGTCCTGGCCTCTGTGCCCGGCGCCGGGCAGGGAAGCGCCAGCCAAGTGATGTACCTCAGCGGCACCTCGATTGCCGCCCCGGCCGTGACCGGCACGGTGGCGCTGATGCTGCAGGCCAACCCCGGCCTGACGCCGCCGCTGATCAAGGCCATGCTGCAGTACTCGGCCCAGCCGATCGCCAACGCGAACCTGCTGCAACAAGGCGCCGGGCTGCTCAACGTCGATGGCGCGGTGCGCCTGGCCAAGGTGCTGCGCACAGACGTCAGGAGCGCGGTCGAGGCCGGCACCATTGCCTCGGGCGCCAATCTGCTGGCCAGCGGCAAGACGATGCCCTTGACCACTTCGACGATCAACGGCCAAACCTTCAACTGGAGCCGCATTGCCTATGTCGGCGGCAACCAGATCGTCAGCGGCGACGCGCTGTTCACCAAGTACCAGCCGATCTACGACCACCGCCTGGTGTGGGCGCGCGACACGGTGCGGCGCCACACGGTGACCTATTGGCCCGCCGCGACGGCCGCCTCGGCAAACACCTTCGTCAAGTCGATCACCTGGGCGCCGGCATCGAACCAGGCGCTGGTGACCGGCGGCGTGGTACGCGCCAACTCGTTGGCGGGCAGCAGTTCGTCGATCGGCAAGACCGGCATCTTCATCCCCACCGCCACGCTCAGCGGCTGGCTGGTCTCCGGCAGCGGTCTCGTGCTCACCAACGGACTGGTCCTGAGTGAAGGTCTGGTGTTGAGCGAAGGTCTGGTCCTGAG
>JANNDW010000049.1:0-2539 GCA_031378125.1 Methylibium sp.
CAGCAAAATGCCGGCCAGGCGGTAGCTCGAAGCAGATGGGGTGTTTGTGGATGAGGTCATGCTGTTCTCGGATTTGTGAGCAGGTTGGACGTTCGGTAAGGCAGGGGGCAATTCGCGGGACATGTCAGGGCTCGCCGAGCACCATGCCTTCGCTGAGCACCAGCCCCTCGCTGAGCACCAGCCCTTCGCTGAGCACTAGCCCTTCACTGAGCACCAGTCCTTCGCTCAGCACCAGGCCTTCACTGAGCACCAGCCCTTCACTGAGCACCAAGCCTTCGCTCAAGACCAGGCCGGTGCCGAGCACCAGGCCGCTGCCACTGACGAGCCATGCGGACAGCGTGTAAGTCGGGATGAACGCGCCGGTCTTGCCGATCGACGAACTGGTGCCGGCCATGGCGTTGGCGCTGACCACACCCGAGCTGAGCAGCGTTTGATTCGGTGCCGCCGTGTCGGTGAATGATTTGGCGAACGTGTTGGCGGCAATGCCGGTGCCGGACCAATAGACCACCTGGCGTTTGCGCACGACGCCGCTGGCCCAGGTCAGGCGCGGGTCCCAGATCGGTTGGTACTTGGTGAACAGCGCGCTGCCGCTGACCACCTGGGCGCCGCCGGCAAACACGATGCGCGACCAGTTGAACGTGGTGCCGTTGACGGTGGAAGAGGCTGTCGGCATGGTCTTGCCCGACGCTAGCATCGTGCCGCCTGCGGCGACGGTGCCGGCGTTGATGGCGGTGGCCAGGTCGGTGCGCAGCACCTTGGCCAGCTTGACCGCACCGTCGATGTTCAACAACCCCGCTCCTTGCTGCAGCAGGTTCGAATTCGGCATCGGCTGCGCGGTGTATTGCAGGATGGCCTTGATCAGCGGCGGCGTCAGGCCCGGGTTGGCCTGCAGCATCAGCGCCACGGTGCCGGCCACCGCGGGCGCGGAGATCGACGTGCCGCTCATGATCATCTGCGTTTCGCCGTACACCTGGGTGATGCCTAACGGCGTCACGAGGTTGCTGTAGAAGGTGCTGGCCAGCGTGTTCCAGACCGGGGTGCCGCTCTGGGCCTTGGTTGCCGCCGCACCGATGATCTTGTTGCCGGGCGCCACCAGGTCGGGCTTGAGCAGGTTGTCAACGCGGCGCACGCCGCCCGCATCGACGTAGGCGCCACGCGTCGGGCCACGCGAACTGAACATGTTCACGCTGTCGTCGCTGCGCGCGACCGTGTCCTTGAAATTGGCGGCGCCGACGGTGATCACCGACGGGTCGTTGCCGGGCGAGCTGACCCGGCCATAGACCTCCTGGCCGAACAGGTTCTTGCCGAAGTTGCCGGCCGCCACCACCACCGTGATGCCGGCGGCGCTGGCGCTGCGCACCGCGACGCACAGCGGGTCGGTCTGCCAGGTCTCGGTCGAGTCGGTGGCCAGGCTCAGATTCAACACGCGAATGTTGTATTCCTTGGCGTGGTAAATCGCCCACTGGATGCCTTCGAGCGCGTCGCTCACGGTGCCGATGCCAAAGCTGTTGAGCACCTTGACGTCGTAGAGGTTGGCGTTGGGTGCAACGCCAGTGGTGTCCGGCGTGGCGCTGCTGTAGAACTTGGCGCGTCCGGCCGCCACCGAGGCCACATGGGTGCCGTGTCCGTAAGCGTCCTGCGTCACGGCGCTGTCGGCGGCGATCGCGCTTTCATAAGTCGCGAGCGCCGTGCTGCCCGGGGTCAGCGAGGTCGCGCCGCTGGTTCCGATGGCCCAGTCGGCCAAGCTGTTGTTCAGCATGTTCACATTGCGCTTGACGCGGTAGCCGGCATTGGTGTCGGCAAACGCCCAATGCTCCCTCATCACGCCGGAGTCGAGCACGGCAATGCCGATGCCGGTGCCGTCCAGGCCCGAGTAGCTGGTCTTGGTGCTGCCGGTGCGCACGTTGCCGGTCAGAGCGCCGGTGATGGATTCCAGGGTGCTGGCCGTGCGTCGGGTGTCGCGGTTGGGCGACACGCTGACCACGTCGTCACGCTGCGACAGGGCTTTCAGATGGCGGGCCTTGATTTGCACCGTGATCGCATGCACCGCGGGATGGA
Organism: Methylibium sp.; assembly: GCA_031378125.1. Taxonomy (GTDB): domain Bacteria; phylum Pseudomonadota; class Gammaproteobacteria; order Burkholderiales; family Burkholderiaceae_C; genus LGRD01. The sequence continues at coordinate 2,059 of JANNDW010000049.1, forward strand.
CAGCGTGAACGGTCCCGCCGATGCGCTCGACATGCGCGCGCAGCTCGGTCATCTCCGGGTCGGGCGAATCGCTGACGATGATCGCCTGGATGTGGCGAACGCCGTTGACATCGCGTGCCCACCTTGCCTTGGGCTGCCGGTGCTCGACCAGTTCTTCGTCCAGGTCGCGCGCCACCTTGACGCGCCTTTCCTCGTTGCCGGGCCGCGCGAGCGCCGTGTTGAAGCTCAGCGCCGCGACCAAGACGGCCAGCGACGCGGCCAGCGCGGCGCGCAGTCGGCGGCGTTCGATCAGAACGATGAATGGACTCAGAAGGTTCATCAAGTTGCTCCCTGTGGTTCGCCGCACAACGCACTTGCAAGCATTTGTTCGGTGACGAGAGCATCTCAGGAACCCCCTGAATCAGGGGTAAATGAAGCCCGGAAAAGTGACCGATTCGACGTGCTTATTCCGCGCTCAAGTCACTCCATTTTTCCGCTCGGC
>JANNDW010000052.1:0-4598 GCA_031378125.1 Methylibium sp.
CAGAGGATAGCAGGGCAGCGCTCAAGCGATGGATTGCCGCGTGGCTCAGCTGGGAGCCTGATCGGAGCGAAAGCAGTGGCCACATGGCTCCGATCAGCATGGCCCCGGCACATGGCATCTACTCGGGCATGCCTGCGAGGCGGGCGCCTTCAAGGAAGAGGGCGCGGGCTTGCGGATTGCCCCATTCGCCACGGTCGGAAACGAACAGCGTGGCCCTTGCGTTCGGATTCAACTCAAGCAGTCGCTTGACCGAGTGCCGCGAAGCGTCCAGATCACCGCGAAGGGCTTGAGCAACGGCCTCGTGATATCTGCGCCCTGGCATGTCCGGAGCCTTTGAGAACGCTTCGACGGCAAGCTCGTGTTGCCCCAAATAGAGGGCGGAAATGCCGAGCCCCATGTAATACCAGTTGGGAGGGCTCGGGTTCAGCCGAAGCGCGTGCCGGGCCCATTTCAGAGGCTCCTCGCCGAGTGGGCAATTTGTGCTGCCGGACCAAGCTGCGACGACAAGCACATCGGCATTGTTCGGTGCCACGGCAACGGCTTGGCGAAACGCCTTTTGCGCGCCGGCGATATCACCGTTTCTTGACAGAACCCAGGCGTATTGCATCAACGTGTCCGGGTCGTCCGGGTCGGCGCGGTGCGCTTGAGTCGCTGCGTATTCGCGGGCCACCATTTCGGCTTGCCGCGATGGGCCGTCCAAGGCGAAGTTTCCCAAAAGGATGTGCACGATGGCCAGCGTGGCCCAAGCCTTGGCAAATCCGGAGTCAAGTTGAACGGCCCGCCCCAAGTAGTCGCGCGCCTTCGCCAGGTCGTTCGGGTTGAAACGATGCTTGTGCTCGACCCCAAGCAAGAACAGCTCATACGCCGCGAGGTTGCTCGTCGGCCGCCGCCGCGCATTGGCGCGATCGGTCGTCGCGATGACCCCCGTCCACGCACTGCCCAACGAGTTGTCGATCGCCCCGACGATCGAATCCTGGATGTCGAACAGCTGCCCCGCCGGCTTGTCCCAGCGCTGCGACCACACGCTGCCGCCGCTGCTGGCTTCGAGCAGCCGCGCATTCACGCGCACGGCCTCGCCCTCGGTCTGCAAGGAACCCTCCAGCGCAAACCGCACACCCAGTTCGCGGGCAATCACCTGCGCATCCTTGCCGCCCGCCGCGCGCTGGAACGCCGCGCTGCTGGCGATGATGAACAGCCAGTGGTTGCGCGCCAGGTCGGTGGTGATGTCCTCGGTCAGCCCGCGCGCGAGCCGGTCCCAGCGTTCGCCGCCGGAGATGTTCTTGATCGGCATCACGACGATGGACGGTTGTTCGGCGCGCGGCTGGATGCGCGCGCCCGCGCCTCCCAGCAGCCACCACGACCGCCCGGCGATGCCGCTCACGCCGCCCGCCGCCAGCGCGGCGGCGCCCAGGCCGAAGCGGCGTCGTGATCCGGCTGGCGCCGTCGCCAAGGTCTGCTCGACGGCAACCCCGTCGACGCCAGCACCATTCGTGCCGGCCCCGTTCGGGCCGGGCAACACCATCCAGTAACCCCGTTTGGGCGCCGTGCGAATGACGTGGTGGTCGTGGTCGTGCAGTGCCAGCCGAATTTCCTTGATGCATTGCACCAGGCTGTCGTCGGTGACCACCGTGCCGGCCCACACCGACTGCATCAACTCATCCTTGGTGACCACGCGGCCGGCGTGGCGGGCCAGGAACTGCAGCACGGCAAACGCTTGCGGCCGCAGCCGCACCTCCGAGCCCGCCGCGTCGCGCAACAGCATCTGCGCGAGGTCCAGCTCGAAACCCGGCAACGCAATGATGTCGCTGGTGGTTTGCATGGCCGTCCCTTCTTCTTTGTGTCGCCAAGCCAGGCGACACCGGAAATTAGAACGGTACTCGCGCCGCGTTGGAATGGCAATCGTGAATCCCGGCGATGGCTTTCGGCGATCCATCGGAAAGTTTCGTCAAAAGCTTCGCCTGCATTCGTGACGCGCAGAGGGTGCCGGTCGCACGCTGGTGGCCTCGATTCACTTTCGATGAGGCCCGCGATGCAATCCCTTGCGCTGTCCCTGCTGCTCTGGCTTTCGGCAAATTCGGACTACGAGGTTTCCGGCGTCAACCCACCGCCGATCCGCCTGCTCAGCCCCGAGGCAATGACGGCGCTGTACTACGCGCAAACCGGCTCCGGCGCACCGGCCGGCGCGCCCAAGATCGACCGCCGCATCCAGGGCTACTTCAGTTGGGCCGACCTGCCGCAAGGCGTGATCTATCTGGTCCACCCGCAAGACACCCCGGGCGCTGCCGCGCACGCCGACCCGACGGAGAACCCGCTGTTCCGCGAGCGCCTGCTGCACAAGCTGGTGCATTTCGCCCAGCATGCCAGCGGCGCGTACGCGCGCTTCGACTGCCCGGCCCAGGGCGAGCTCGATGCCTACCGGCTGGGTGGCCTCTACCTTCGCCAGCTCGGTGTGGCCGACCCGATGCCCGGGCGCATGGCCTGGGTGCGCCGGTACGGCGCCTGCTGATACCCCGCGAAGTACCGGCCAACGCTCGTTCGGCAACCGGCTGGGGCACGAGACCCGCGTGGCGGCGGACCGCTTGCCGCGGCGGCAGGGGCCTCAAGGCGTGGCCACGCGCCGCGACACGCGCCAGCCATCCACGCTGTACAGCAGCAGCGCTCCCCAGATAAAACCAAAACCGACCATGCGTTGCGCCGTGAACGGCTCGCGAAACAGCCACACACCCAACCCGAACTGGATCGTCGGCCCCAGGTACTGCAACAAGCCCAGCGTGGTCAGCGTGATTCGGCGAGCGCCGGCGGCAAACAGCAGCAGCGGCACCGCGGTGACCGGGCCGACGCCGACCAGCAACCCATCGGTGGTCCATTCGCCGCTTGGAAAACTGGCCGTTCCCTGCATCCACCACCACGCCAGTGCGATGGACGCGGCAGGCGCGAGCAGCAGCGTCTCCAGCGTCAAGCCTTCCAGCGCACCCAGCACCGCGATCTTGCGCAGCAGTCCGTAGGTGCCGAACGAGACTGCCAGCACCAGCGCGATCCACGGCGGTTGCCCGCTTTGCAGTGTCAGCCACACCACGCCGACGGCGGCCAGCGACAGCGCCGCCCATTGCGCGGGCCGCGGGCGTTCGTGCAGCACCGTGGTGCCCAGCAGCACGTTGACCAGCGGCGTGATGAAGTAGCCCAGGCTCGCGTCCAGCACATGGCCATGCGTCACCGCCCAGATGTACACGCCCCAGTTGGCGGCCAGCAGCAACGCGCTGGCGCTGAATGCGAGCAGCACGCGCGGCTGGCGCAGCACCGGCCCCAGCCACGCCCATTGGCGGCGAACGCCCAGCAGCGCCAGCAGGAAGACCAGCGACCACCACACCCGATGCGCCACCACCTCCACGGCGGGGACGGCGGCGAGTTGCACAAAGTAGAGCGGGAACAGGCCCCAGCAGATGTAGGCCAGGGCGGCGTAAACGATGCCGCGGTGCGGCTGCGTCACTGGGTCGCAGCAGGCCGCTGCATCGGCTTCAGCTCACCGCAGTCCGCCCCCAGCCACTTGGCCGTGACCGTCATGCGCATGGTCTGCGCCTGGCCTTGGTGCTTGGTCGTCATCGAGGTTTTGACGGTGTAGTTTTCGGTGCTGGAAAAGAGTGCTTCGCCGTCCATTTCGGATTCGGGCTGGGTGCAGCTGGAGTGCCATTTCCACGCACTGGCGCTGCGGCTGGTGATCTCGGTCTTGCATTTTTCGCTGTCGCCTTTCCATTGGCCCTGGTTGAGCGACTCGCGGCTGTGGCAGATTTTCTGGACACCGCCTTGCGCCATCTCCACGCCTCTCTTTTTCATCATCGCTTCCATCTGCTTGCGGGCTTCGGGCGGCAGGTCCTTCATGCGTTCCATCGGGTCGGGGGCTTTTTGGCCATTGACCTCGCGTTCGCCTTGCACCTGCCACAAACCGGGCTTGATCGGTGGGTTGGATTGCGCATGCGCGGCAGAGGCCACGGCGCTGAACGCCAGTGCGATCGTCAACAAGCGAAGAGGGGTGCGGTGCATGCGAGTCTCCTTGAGCGGGCTTGAGTCGGGGTAGCGAAATGATGGCATGCCGGCGCTCCCTATTGCCTTCTCGTTGCAACTCCACGGCTTCCATCAAAGTGCGCTGGCGCATTATTGGCGCATGGCGCACATCGTTTTCACCCCGCAGCTGCGGCGTTTCACCGAGACCCCCGAGCTGGACACACCGGCGGCCACGCTGCGCACCGCGGGCCAGCTTTCTGGGCGAGCCGGTGTCGATGGCGCTGCCGCCGCAGCCTTCGCTTTCAAATCCAGGCCGCATGCTGGCGGCGCTGAACCTGGGCCGCTTCGGCGTCAAGGTGCATGCCTGCGACGATGCCGGCGCCAGCTGGCATGAAGTGGCCACGCCGGCCTATCCGCCCCAACCCGAGAGCCCCGCGCCGGGTGACCGCGCGCCGGCCGACGGGGGCGGGCCGGCGACCCGAACACCCAGGACCCGCACGCCATTGTTCGCTGCGCGGCCCGGCCCGACGTGCTGTGGTGCCAGCATCACTGCGGCATCTGGCGCTCGATCGGCAACGCCAGGTCGTGGCAGCAGATCA
>JANNDW010000066.1:0-4462 GCA_031378125.1 Methylibium sp.
CGCCAGCTCGTCAACGAACGCATCCAGCAGGTCAAGAGCCAGTTGCCGCCGGGGCTGGAACCCGAGATGGGGCCGATTGCCAGCGGCCTGGGCGAGATTTTCATGTGGACCGTGGAGCCGAAGGCAGGTGCCAAAAAAGCCGATGGCAGCGCCTACGACTCGACCGACCTGCGCACGATCCAGGACTGGATCGTGCGACCGCAGTTGCGCAACATCCCCGGCGTGACCGAGATCAACACCATCGGCGGCTACCTGAAGCAGTTTCATGTCACGCCCGACCCGGCCAAGCTGGTGGCCTATGGGCTGAGCTTTCACGACGTGATGGGGGCGCTGGCCAAGAACAATGCCAACGTCGGCGCCGGCTACATCGAAAAGAGCGGCGAGCAGTACCTGATCCGCGCGCCGGGCCAGGTGGGAAGCCTGGAGGAAATCCAGGACATCGTGATCCGCAATGCGCAGGGTGTGCCGGTGCACATCCGCGATGTGGCTGCGGTGCTGCTGGGCAAGGAGCTGCGCACCGGTGCCGCCACCCAGAACGGCAAGGAGGTGGTGCTCGGCACGGTCTTCATGCTGTTGGGCGAGAACAGCCGCACGGTCTCGCAACGCGTCGCCGCCAAGCTGGTGGAAGTCAATCGCAGCCTGCCGGCAGGCGTGGAAGCGAAGACCGTCTACGACCGCACGACGCTGGTCGAACGCACCATCGCGACGGTGTCGAAGAACCTGCTCGAAGGCGCGCTGCTCGTGGTGGCGGTGCTGCTGGCGCTGCTGGGCAACTGGCGCGCCGCGCTCATCACGGCCGCCGTGATCCCGCTGTCGATGCTGTTCCTGATCACCGGCATGGTGCAGAACAAGGTCAGCGCCAACCTGATGAGCCTGGGCGCGCTGGACTTCGGGTTGATCGTCGATGGCGCGGTGATCATCGTTGAGAACTGCATCCGCCGGCTCGCGCTGGAGCAACACCGCCTGAACCGGGTGCTCGACCGGGGCGAACGTTTCCAGGCGGTGTTCGAGGCCACGCGTGAGGTGTTCAAGCCCAGTCTGGTCAGCGTGATCGTGGTGGTGCTCGTCAACCTGCCGATCTTTGCGCTGACGGGTGTGGAAGGAAAGATGTTCCACCCGATGGCCTTCACCGTGGTGGTGGCGCTGTTCGGTGCGCTGATCCTGTCGGTGACCTTTGTGCCCGCCGCGGTGGCGCTGTTCGTGACCGGCCGCGTCGAAGAAAAAGAGAACCGGTTGATGCGCGGCGCGCGCGGCCTGTACGAGCCGGCATTGCGCTGGGTGATGGGCAACAAGCCGCCCGTGGTGACCGCGGCCGTGGTCTCTGTGGCCTTGAGCGGCCTGCTGCTCACGCGCATGGGCAGCGAGTTCATTCCCAGCCTGGACGAAGGCGACGTGGCGCTGCATGCCTTGCGCATCCCGGGCACGAGCCTGACGCAGGCGGTGGAGATGCAGGCCGCGCTGGAGAAGCGCCTGATGGAATTCCCCGAAGTCGACAAGATCTTCGCCAAGCTCGGCACCGCCGAAATCGCCACCGACCCGATGCCGCCCAGCGTGGCCGACAACTTCGTCATGCTCAAACCGCCGGCCCAGTGGCCGGACCCGAAACGAACCAAAGAAAACCTGGTGCGCGCGATGCAGGAGGCCGCGGAAACGATCCCCGGCAACAACTACGAGTTCACGCAACCGATCCAGATGCGCTTCAACGAACTGATCTCGGGCGTGCGCAGCGACGTGGCGGTGAAGGTGTTCGGCGACGATCTGGACAAGCTGCTGCAAAGCGGCGAGCAGATTTCGTCGGTGCTGGAAGGCATACCCGGCGCGGCTGACGTGAAGGTCGAACAGATCACCGGCTTGCCGATGCTGTCGGTCAAGCTCGACCGCAAGAAGATTTCGCGTTATGGGCTGAACGTGGGTGAGGTGCAGGATCTGATCGAGGTCGCCATCGGCGGCAAACAAGCCGGGCAGGTGTTTGAAGGTGGCCGAAGGTTCGACCTGATCGTGCGCCTGCCGGAACGCACCCGCACCGACACCGAGGCGCTGAAGCGCCTGCCGATCCCGCTGGCCATGAATGGCAAGGAAAACGGCAAGGAGGGCAGCGCGAAGATGGGTTACATCACGCTCGGCGAAGTGGCCAGCTTCGACGTGGCGCCGGGGCCCAACCAGGTCAGCCGCGAGAACGGCAAACGCCGCGTGGTCGTGACGGCGAATGTGCGCGGCCGCGACCTGGGTTCTTTCGTCGCCGAAGCGCAGGAGCGTGTGCGCGAGAGCGTGAAAATTCCCGAGGGCTATTGGCTCGAGTACGGCGGCACCTTCGAACAACTAACATCCGCGGCGCAACGTCTGCAACTGGTGGTGCCGGTGTCGTTGCTGCTGATCTTCGGGCTGCTGTTCATGACCTTCGGGTCGGTGAAAGACGCGCTGCTGGTGTTCAGCGGCGTGCCGCTGGCGCTGACCGGGGGCGTGCTGGCGCTGTGGCTGCGCGACATTCCACTGTCGATCTCGGCCGGTGTCGGCTTCATCACGCTGTCGGGGGTGGCGGTGCTGACCGGCCTGGTGATGGTGTCGTGCATACGCGACCTGCGCGAACAGGGCATGGGCCTGGATGGCGCCATCGCCGAAGGCGCGCTGACGCGGCTGCGGCCGATCCTGATGATCGCGCTGGTCGCGAGCCTGGGCTTCCTGCCGATGGCGCTGAACGCCGGCACCGGCGCCGAGGTGCAGCGCCCGCTGGCCACGGTGGTCATCGGCGGCATCCTGTCATCGACCTTGCTAACCTTGCTGGTGCTGCCGGTGCTGTATCGGCTGGCGCACCGCAGGGATGAAGAGGGTGAGTCCGCGGCGATCAATACGCGGCCGGAGCCGGCGCGGGCATGATTTGGCGATCTCCATCAGCGGTGGCCGTGCTGGTGGTGCGCGTCGGGGAAATGCGCGTGCTGGTGGGCCAACGGCTCGTGGCGATGCCGGTGCGTGTGCTCCACACCCGAGCCCACCGGAGCTGGCGACGCATCATGCGCGTGGTGATGGTGCTCGTCATGCACGTGCGCGTGCTCGTGCTCCAACGCCTCGTGCCCGTGGGCGTGCTCATGCCGCTCGGTCAGGTGCAGCCACACGCCAATGGCCATCAACGCGCCTGCCGCCAGCAAAGGCACAGTCACCGATTCACCCAAGCCCAGAACCGCGACCAATGCGCCGAAAAACGGCGCCACGCTGAAATAGGCGCCGGTGCGCGCCGTGCCCAGATGGCGCAAGGCCACGACGAACAGCACCAGGCTGAAGCCGTAGGCCAGCAAGCCCACGGCCAGCGCGCCGCCGACCTGCGGGATGGACGGCCAGGCCGCACCCAGGGCCAGCGCCAGCACGAGGTTGGTGCCGCCCGCCGCCAGGCCCTTGACCGACGCGATCCACGTGGCGTCGGCCAGCGACACCCTGCGCGTGAGGTTGTTGTCGATGCCCCAGGCCAGGCAGGCACCGAGCACCGCCAACGCCGGCAACGCGGCGCCGAAGCGGGCCTGCCCCGGCCAGCTCAGCACCACCGCGCCGGCCACGATGGCCAGCATGCCGATGAAGATGCGCCGGTCGACGTTTTCCTTGAACACCACCCAGGCGATGACCGCGGTGAACACACCCTCGGCGTTGAGCAGCAGCGCGGCGCCGGAAGCGGGCATACCGGCCAGGCCCCACATCAACAGCACCGGGCCGACCACGCCGCCGGCCAGCACCGCGCCCGCGAACCACGGCCACTCACCAGGGGCCAGCTTAGCGCGCGGTTCGCTGCGCCTGAGCAGGCGCAGCAAGCTCAGGCCCAGTCCGGAGCCGAGGTACAGAAGCCCCGCCAGCAGCCAGGGGCTGGTGCCGTCCAGCAGCAGCTTGGCCAGTGGGGTGCCGGCGCCGAACAGCAGCGCGGCGCCGAAGGCGGCGCCCACGCCGGGATGCAGGCCGAATCGGGTCGTCATGCCCGACTTGTAGCAGACCTGCGCGGGCTCAGCGCAAGGTCAACTCAAGATCGGCGCACGAGCCACGCATGCGCAGCCCCTCAACGCTCGGTCCTTGCTCTCAGCAGCCGCAGCCCATTGCCCACCACCAGCAGGCTGGCGCCCATGTCGGCAAACACCGCCATCCACATCGACGCGTTGCCGAACACGGCCAGCACCAGGAACACCGCCTTGATGCCCAGCGCCAGCGTGATGTTCTGCCACAGCACGGCGTGCGTGGCCTTTGACAAGCGCACGGTCTCGGCGATGCGGCGCAGGTCGTCGTTCATCACCACCACGTCGGCGGCTTCCATCGCGGTGTCGGTGCCGGCCGCGCCCATCGCCACGCCGATGTCGGACTGGGCCAGCGCGGGCGCGTCGTTGATGCCGTCGCCGGTCATCGCGGTCATGCCGTGTTGGGCTTGCAGCGACTTGATGGCGTCGAGCTTGTCTTGCGGCAGCAGGTTGCCGCGTGCCTCGGCGATGCCGGC
>JANNDW010000071.1:0-1800 GCA_031378125.1 Methylibium sp.
GAGCGCGCTGATGAAGTCGTAGGCCGCGCCGCGGTAGCTGGAGTCGAGCGAGCGCCGCAAGGCACCGGGGCCGAACTGCACCTTGCCGACCACCTTGAGCCGGTTCGGCGTGGCCTGCTCGCGCAATTGCAGCGCGCGCCACGCGTCGCCGGCGCGTTCGAGATACAGCTCCACCAGCGTCAGGTGGCCGAGCTGCGGCCAGCGGCTGTCCTGCAGCTTCTGGTTCGCCTCCAGTGCGCCCTGCGCAATCAGCTGGGCCGCACTCGCCGGCGTGATGCCGGTGCCGCCACTGCCGATCAAGGTGGCGGCCATCTCGAACTGGGTGGCGTCGGGGTCCAGGTCGGCCACGCGTTGCGCGTAGGCCAGCACGGCCTGGCGCACGGTGTACACGAGGTCCTTGGCGCTGAGTTTGCCCTCTTCGCCCAGCCCGGCCACCACGGCGGCGAGCGGCCTTGCCATGTCGAAAACGTTGTCCGGGTCTTCGCGCAGGTTGCCGAAAATCTGGTGCGAGCCGGGTGCGTCGGGGTAGAGGCCGGCCGCTAGCGAGCGGTTCATCGACTTGTCGACCAGCATGTCGACCACGGCTTCGGTGCCGGTCAGCTTCATTGAACGGTAATGGCCCACGAGCAATGGCTGGCGCACGAACTTCAGGTCGCCGTTGTAGACCGAGACCCGCAGCGCCGCGCCCTTGCCAACGGCGCGCTGGGTGCCGGTGCGGCTGTCGCGCGACGGGCCAAAGACGTCGATCTCGCTCGACGGTGGCCGCGACGACTGCAGCCCGCGCGACGGCCGGCTGCGCACCAGCGCGGCCCCGGCCATGCCCGGCGCGCCGGCCGCAGCCGAACTGCCGCCGCGCACGCTGCCGGGCGCCGGCTCGAACGCCTCAAGCTGCGCGGTCTGCCCGGTGGCCAGCAGTTCGATATACGCCGGGAACGCACGCGACACGTCGGGCAGCTTGCCGTGTTCGGCATCGAGCTTCCAGGTGCGCACCCCCGGCAGCAACGCACTGCCCAAGGTGACGCGACCGTCGCCGCCATCGGGTGTGTCCAGGTATTCGAGCCCGTCGCTGCCAACGCTGATGCCGGCCGGCGTGAAATCGGCATGGCCCACCACCAGCAGCATCTTTTGTGCGTCGGGGCCGAGCGTGGCGGCCTGTTCGTCCAGGCGCTTGCGCAGCGCCACCGCCTGGTCGAGCACGGCCTGCGGCGGCGCGCCCCATTCGTAGATCGTGCGTTGTTGCCCATCGTCGTGCCAGATGCTGTTTTCGCGAAGCCGGGCCATGTCGTCATCGGCCAGCTTCTGCCAGCTGCTCGCCTTGTCGAGGCCGAGCGCGGGGTCGAGCAAGTTGGCCTGCAGCTGGATGAAGCCGGGCATGCCGGCCATCATCTTGCGGGCGCCGCCGTTGTCGAACAGCGAGCCGAAGGCGACCAGCGCATTGCCGAAGGTGTCGTCGCCCGACAGCGTCTGCATCGGCGCCCACGAGCCGCCGTTGGGCGTGCCCAGCATCAGCAGGCGCGCGCCCTCGCGCGCCATCAGGCGCTGCCAGGTATCGGGTTTTTCGAGCCGCATCGTGCGCGCCACCAGCCCGCCCAGCGAATGCGCGATCAGCCGCACCGGCTGGCGGCTGGCGTTGCGCGCGATCAGCGCTTTGTCGACCGCATCGGCCAGGCGCCGCGCTTCGTCTTCGAGCGGGCGGCGCCAGTCGAATGCGAACGGGATCACCTCGTGCGTGTCGGCCAGGCGCTCGATCAGGTCGTCGTAGACGCTGCCGATCGGGCCGTCGGGCTCGACGCTGGCGGC
>JANNDW010000078.1:0-10996 GCA_031378125.1 Methylibium sp.
ATCGCGTGTCGCCACCGCGAATCCGTGCACGGCAGCGATGGAGGCAATCTGCCCATCCGCCACCGAGATGGCGCGGCCGGCAGCGCGGGCGCGGCCCACCATGGGCGCATAGGCCATCGCGGCCTGTTGATCGAACGGGAGAATGCGCGGCCCGAACAGCCCGATCATCAGTTCCGACAGCGCTGCATCCAGCCCGTCTTTTCGCTTGCCATCCGGCAGTGTCTGGATGCCCACCAACAGCTCGGCAAGGCTCGTTGCCGTCAAATAGAGCGTGTCGGCCACTTGCTGGTCGAGCCACGCAAGAACGGCGGAACTGGCGCCCGCCTTCATCGGCTCCGAGACGACATTGGTGTCCAGTACGATCATTCGAAATTCGCCGCCTCGGTGGGGGCCGGGTCGCGGTGCACGTCGAGGTCCAGGCCGCCGAATCGCCGCCCAAACGCCGCCAGTTCTGAGCCGAGCTTGACGCGGCTGCTGGGCTTCACCGCCGCTTCCAGGATGGCACGAATTTCGGCCTCGGTACTGAGTCCATGGCTGGCGGCGCGCTGCTTGAGCGCGCGGTGAGTTTCTTCAGGCAGATTGCGGATCGTGACGGCAGGCACGGGAGACCCCTTCGGTGAGCAGCGACGATATCAAGTTTCCAACGATGATATCGTCAATGGGCTCACTGGACAAGTTCAACAAGTGGGCAGTTCAACGGCCTTGGCCCGTTGAAGCCTGTTGGTTTCGACCGCGATCATCGCAGGGCTCGCGGCGGTCACGTCGCCGCAAAGCGCCGCACGACATCGGCGTTCAAGGCGCGGTCGATGTCGGCCTGCGACAGTGCCGGCCCCGTGTACGCCGTGCAACCCATGACGTCCTCAAGGCTCGTCGGCGTGAACGTGCTCACTGGCTTGAGCAGAAGACCCTGTGGCACTTCTTCCACCACAAATGCGGTCCCCGCATGCCATCGTCTGGATGCGGCCCATCGTCGGTCGCCCGCCGAGCTTCCGCCCGGCAGACCCAGTGCTCCACCCAGCCGCGTCCCGCGGTGTTGGCGCCAAACCCACGGATCCGAACAAGAGATCCGAGGCCATGAGCCTGGCCTTGCGCGGCTTCGACATCGGGCTCGCCGGCCGCAGAACGCACAAAATAAAGTTCTGACCTATGACCCGAACAGTTCGCTGTGCGAGCCAAGCCGTGCCAGCCGCAAGATGTCGGAATCTGGCTTGCGGTAGATCAGTACCAAGTCGGGCTTGACGTGACAGTCACGGTAGCCAGCCCATTCGCCGCTCAGGTCATGATCGCGATGCCGAGGCTCTAATGGCTGGTCACCCGCCAGGGCCTTCAATAGGGGCACCAAGTCGGCGTCAAGTGTCGCCCGGTGCTGACCCTTTGCCTCGCGCTTGTAGTCGCGCTTGAATGCTGACGAGCGTTCAATCGCCCGCATGCAAGTCCGCCATCAGGGCATCGACGCCGACAAAGCGCTTGCCCTTTCCGGCTTCAAGCTCGGCCATTGCCTTTCGCGTGGTCGCGTTCGGCACTTTGACCTCGAAGGGCAGGCGGCGCTCATCTGCAACGCGCAGCATCAACAGGCGAATGGCATCCGAAATGGACAGGCCCATCGCTCCCAGTGCGTCGGCCGCACGCTCTTTGGTAGCCGTGTCAATACGGGCACGAACGTAGGTATCGGCAGCGGCCATGGGTCTCTCTCCAGATCGGTGTATGACGCGCCATTGTAGTCACAATGCGACCACCCACAAGGGCCGATTCTGCAGCTCGGGCCGGGCGCGGCGGCTCGCCTCGCAGACTCGAAGACAAATCCTGAAACGGCGGCAATTCGGCGTGGGTGGCAATGTTCGGGTTGCGTGCCCGGCGTTTTCCGCCCGGCAGACAAAGTGCTCCACCGAGTCGCGCCCCGCCCTGGCGCACCGCCGCCCTCAATCGCCGGGCGGGCCTGAATGCGGCCATCGCCAGAACCAGCTTTGCGCCGTTTGACGGTTTCTGATGCTGGTCTGCCCGTCCTCGCTTGGCCGCCAGCCTCGCGCAGTAGGCGTATAAAGAACGTATAATATCCGTAGAAACTGTGCTGTCTGTGGCGCGGTAGGGAGAGTTGCATGGCTACCGATAAAGAAGCTGTCCGCCTGACCTTGGCTGTCTCACCGGAGCTGAACGAGCGCCTTGAGGAATTGGCCGCCTCTGGTCACACGTCCAAGAGCGAGATTCTGCGCAAAGCGTTTGCTCTGTTCGACATCGTTGCTGAAGCGAAGTCACAGAAGAAGCGCTTCGGCATCCTGGATCAAGACAAGCACCTCGTGACAGAAATCGTTGGGATTTGATGCCCGAGCAGCAGATCAATCTCGGGCAGATCGTCGGGAAAGATCACAAGTACGAGCTATCGGTCAGCAACGAATCGCCCGAAGATGCCGCCGCAAGGCGCGAGAAAGAAGCCGCTGACGCGGCGCTGAAACGGACAATGACCATCGGCCTGTTCCTCTTCGCAGTTTCCGTGACGGCGGTTGTTTTCGGTGCTTGCGTTTACGTGTTCGCCGCCGGGACGCCTGATGACAAGAAATGGGCGGCCGGCATCGTCAGTGCCATAGCGTCTGGCCTGGTTGGCTTCTTGGTCGGCCAGGGGAAAAAGTAGCCGGAAAGAGCATTTCCGCCTGCGGCCGACACCGGCAATTCCGATGGGTCGTGGCGGTTGCCTACCGGTTCAAAGCCTCGCACATCAAGTTTGTTGGCACGCACGCGCAGCACGGAGGTTGCCTGATGAGCCCGCCGGACTACACACCCAGCCGTGTCGTTCAGGGAGAGCCTTGCCGATACCGGGAGCGCCACTCCGTTCCTTCGATAATATTTTCGGCTTCCTTGTCGACGAGCAAGCCGGCTCTGAAATTAGGGCGCCCCGCCTGAATCTGCGTCCGTACCGCAGCAGCGGATGGAATCAAGCCGAGCTCTTCGAGGCCATCCAACCAAGCTGAAGTTGACACCAGGTGGACGTTGCCTGGAACCGCATACGAATTGGCCGCGAACCAGTCGTCCTCGATGAGCACGAGCATCGGGTCGCCAGGGTTTACTGTTCGAAGTGAAATCACGAAGCTCGTGATCGAAAGCTCGCCGAGATCCTTGGGCAGGGTCACGGCTTCTCCGGCAAGCGTCCTTCGTTTGAGATCTCCAAGCGCCATCGTGCCGATGGTCGTAGGCATGACTTCCACCCGCTGCGCATGCTCCTGGAGAAAATCTCGGATGGTCACGGCATCGGCAAAGCGGTCTGCTCGGTGCGTGGCTTCAAACTCGACAACATCAGTCAACACGAGTCGAACTTCGTCTGAAGCCAGCAGGAGAAGATCGAGCACATTGCCGACAGCCAGAGAAATCAATGGCCCGGCATCTGGCAGCACGATTCGGATTGGCTTCTTGGGGGTCATGCCGTTCCGGTGTGCGCCCTGAGCGCCTTGGCCATGCCAGCGGCCATGGCTTGACGCCTGGCGAGGGGGACCAACGGATGAGGCAAGTGGGCCGCATTCAGCAACCTCAACAGGACTCCATAGTCGTCAATTCCAAGGGCTTCCATGGTCACAGCTCGAGGCCGGCGCCCCATCGAATAGTCGATAAGTTCCTGCAGTACCCCTGAAGCGCCACTGGAGGCGGTCTCACTGTCCAGCGCGACTTGATGTTCCAGCGACGTTCTGACCAGCGCCGAAATGGACGTGTCATGCCTCGCGGCGACCACCTTGGCTGCAGAGACCAGCGAGTCATCAAGCGAGAAGGTAATGTTCATGTCCCTCACTATAGTGGGTCCACATGTTTTCGTGTTCTTGTCATGCCCGCGCACAATCAAACCAAGAAGCCGGACAACCTGCTTGCCATCAAACCGGACAGTTCTGTTTGCTGCCGACATTCGGCGCTCGCTGCCTTGACGGAAGCTGCCATGCGTATTAGCATGCACATGCACATATCACCCCACAGGCTGACCATGAAAACCGAACGCGTGACGTTGTTGACCTCGCCGGACTTCAAGGCATTTCTCAATGCCGAGGCTCAGCGTGAGGGGGTCAGTGTTGCCGAGTTGATTCGCACTCGTTGCGAGCGGCGGCCGACCGATGAAGAGGCTGTTCTTGTCGAGCTGACGGGCCAACTGAGAAAAGCCGTGGGTGAAGCCAAGCGGTCGATGAAGGACGGGTTGGATGAAGCGCAAGCCGCCTTGCGCGAGCTGCAAGCCAAACGAGCCGGCGCGGCGGCTTCTGGCAAGCCCGTGCAAGCGTCACCGGCGCGCCGTGGCCGCAAGGTCGCCGGGGCGTCGGCGTGAGTGTGTTCGGCGAAGCAATCGGCGCGCTCAAGGAAGCCTTGAAGCTGGCCGATGATGTGAAGCGCACCGGCGAAACGCTCAAGGAAGTCTCGACGGAATTGCGCGAGCACGAGCGTCGCATCACGCGCATCGAAGCGAAGTGGGAGGCGGCGGTGGAACTTTCGGCCGGGCGCGGCGGCTCGCCTCGCAGACTCGAAGACAAATCCTGAAACGGCGCTGTCGTTCCACATCGACGCCCGCGCGCCACTGCGCGCACCCAGCAAGGCCAAGCGCGGGCTGCGCACTGCGCATCCTTCAGCGCTGGAGTGCGCCAAGCCGGGCGTGTACCAGGCCATGAGGGGCGCCAACCGGATTGCGCGCAGCGTTGTCGCGCCGCGCGCAGTGGGCATCTTCGCAGGACTGGACAATGCAGGGCATGCACGCTGCGCACTCACCGCCCCCGCCGCCGGCATCCGCTGATCCGCGGAGCCATCCTTGGGCAATGGCTGCCATCGCCGCCATCGCCGTTCCCGCGCTGCTCGCCTACAACTTGCCGCCATCGGCCACCTTCTTCAATCAAGCGGCGGCGCTGTTCGGCTGGGGCGCCTGGCTGGTGCTGCTGGCTTTGGCGCTACCGCTGCCGGGGCGTTCTGCGCCATGGTCTTCGGGACTCAAGGCGCTGCTGGCCGCGCTGGCGCTGCTGTTGCTCGACGCGCTCGCATCGCCGCTGTGGACGGGCCAGCCTTGGGCGCTGTCGCTGTCTGCCGCGGGCCTGATCGCTGCGGCCGCCATCACCGCCCTGGTCGGCGCCGCTTTGCAGCAGGCGGGCCTGGGCACGCTGGTCTTTCGAGCGTTTTGCGTCGGCCTGCTGGTGGCCAGTGTGGCCAGCAGCCTGATTGGCCTGGTGCAGGTTTACGCACCCCAATGGGCCGACGGAAACTGGCTCGCGCGCAGCGTGGTGGCCGGGCGCGCGGTGGGCAACCTGCGCCAGCCCAATCACCTGTGCAGCTTGTTGCTGTGGGGCATGGTCGCGGCGGTCTGGCTCAGCGAGGCGCGGGTGTTGAAGCGCCTGGCCGCGGTGGCCCTGGCGCTGCTGCTGATGTTTGCGGTGGTGCTGAGTGCGTCGCGCTCCGGCGTCGTCGGCGCGCTGGTGCTGGCACTGTGGGGCGTGCTGGACCGGCGGTTGTCGGGGCGGGCGCGCATCGCGCTGCTGCTGGCACCGCTGGCCTACGCGCTGCTGTGGTCTGGTGCCACGGGTTGGGCGCATTACAGCCAACAAGTGTTCGGCGGCGAAGGGCGCTTCAGCGGCGCGGGTGACATTTCCAGCTCGCGCTTCGGCATCTGGGCCAACACGCTGGCGCTGATTCGCGCGCAGCCGTGGGTGGGCGTGGGTTTCGGCGAATTCAACTTCGCGTGGACCTTGACACCGTTCCCCGGCCGGCCCATCGCGTTCTTCGACCATGCACACAACCTGCCGCTGCACCTGGCCGCCGAGCTGGGGCTGCCGCTGGCCGCACTGGTGTTGGGGCTGCTGGGCTGGGCGCTGTGGTGCGCCTGGCAAGCGGGGCGGCCGGCGGGCGGCGAGCCGGCAACGCACTTGCGCGCGGCGTTCGTGATGGTGCTGATGGTTCTCGTGCACAGCCTGCTGGAGTACCCGCTGTGGTACGCGTACTTTCTGCTGCCCGCGGCGTTTGCGCTCGGGCTGGGCTTGGGTGGGCCAGCCCGTGCCGGGGCGCGTGCGGCGGCGGCTTCGAAGGGGGCAACAAAGGCGGCAACAACAACGACAACAACGACCGCAACAACAACGGCAGCAACATCGGCCGCAAAGGAGACTTCTCCCACGGCAGCAAGAGCGCCCACCCAACCCGCGGTGTCGGCCCACCCGGCTGCCGCATCAACCCGCCCACTGCTGCTGGCCGCGATGTTGATGTTGCTGGGCGCCGTGGTTTCGGTGCGTGACTACATGCGGGTGGTGGTGATCTTTGCGCCGCCCGAGAACGCCGCGCCGCTGGCGCAACGCATTGCCGACGGTCAACGCAGCGTGTTCTTTTCGCACCATGGCGACTATGCGGCCGTCACCACCGCGGAGAACGCCGCGCAGGCCGCGCAGGGCCTGGCCGGCGCGCCGCATTACCTGCTCGATGCGCGCCTGATGATGGCCTGGGCCAGGGTGCTGCACGAAGCCGGCGACGAGCAGCGTGCACGCCATGTGGCGCAGCGCTTGAAGGAGTTTCGCAACGAGCAGGCAAGAGAGTTTTTCGAGCCCTGCGCGCAGGCGCCGCCGCCGGGCCCGCAGCCGCAGTTTCAGTGCCTGGCGCCAACGCGCCGGTTCGACCATGAAGATTTCAGGTGAAAGGCAAGTTGCAAGCGGCCCGTGCGCTCGCGGGCCGGGGGCCTCGGTTTGCGCGGTTTCGAAAGCGCCATTCCCCGAAGCATGAATGCGCTATTCTTACCAGCTCTACATCGATACACCAAGGGTAAGACCGTGAACGCTGTCGCCACGCTCTCGGGCAAGTTTCAAATCTCCATCCCCAAGGCCGTGCGCGATGAGCAGCGCTGGCAGGCCGGGCAGGAATTCGTCTTCATTCCCAAGGGCACGGGGGTGCTGCTGATTCCGGTGCCCGAGCTGGCCCAGCTTGCGGGCCTGGCCAAGGGCGCGAAGACCCATTCCACGCGCGACCGGAAAGACCGCTTCTGATGCGCGTGGTCGACACCTCGGCATGGGTCGAGTGGTTGATCGACAGCCCGCTCGGCCGCACGTTGGCGAAGGAAATTCCGGACCGTGCCGAATGCATCGTGCCCACGATCGTGCAACTCGAACTCTCGAAGTGGTTGTTGCGCGAAGCTGGCGAAGAGCAGGCCGATCGCGTGATCGCCTACACCCAGAAATGCATCGTCATCCCGCTGGACACGCGCATCGCGCTGCTGGCGGCCGAAATGCATCGCCAACACAAACTCGCCACGGCCGACGCGATCGTCTACGCCACGGCGCAGGCTCATGCTGCCGAGCTGCTCACATGCGATGCGCATTGCGCCGGGCTGCCGGGAGTCTTGTATTTCGAAACCAGGACCGAGATCAGGACCGAAACCAAGCCCAAGACCGAAACCGGGAAGCGACTCGCGAAATTGGGGGCAAGTCAGCCCACCCTCAAGACGGCGCCGCGCCGCCGCCCCAAGATCAAGTCCTGATCAGCTCGCGCCGGAACGAAGCACCTGTGAAATTGCGCAGCGCAGGCGGCTCACGCCGCCACCCAATCGCCCGACTTGCCACCGTGTTTTTCAAGCACCCGGATCTCGCCCATCACCATCCCGCGGTCGGCCGCCTTGCACATGTCGTAGACGGTCAACAGGCCCACTTGCACGGCGGTCAACGCCTCCATCTCGACGCCGGTGCGGCCCAGCGTCTCCACCTGCGCGGTGCAGCGCACGCTGCTGGTGGCCGCGTCGATGTGAAAGTCCACCACCACGCGCGTGATCGGCAGTGGGTGGCACAGCGGGATCAGGTCCGACGTGCGCTTGGCGGCCTGAATGGCAGCGATGCGCGCAACCCCGATCACGTCGCCCTTCTTGGCGGTGCCGCCCTGAATCAGCGCCAATGTGGCCGGCAGCATGCGAATCACGCCGCTGGCGCGCGCGACGCGATGGGTCTCGCCTTTGGCCGACACGTCGACCATGTGGGCCTGCCCTTGTGCATCAAAGTGTGTCAGTGCGCTCATGGGGAAAAACAGTCCGCAAACGTTCGTGCGGCATCATAGCGATGCGAGTCCGACGTTGAGCGCCTGAATCCACGGCGTGAACTTGACGCACTCGCCGCGGTCCAACGCTCCCTTCACTGCCGGACTTCCTCTTTGATTGCACCCTCGCATCCGCCGCGCCCGCATCGACCGATCTCCAGTTTGAGTTCACGCACCTGCGCCGGTCTGTGTGCGTTGGCGTTGATGTTCCCCGCCGTGCCGCCCGCGCAGGCCCAGAACCGCAACCAGCTCCCGGCCCTGGGCGACGCGGCGGCCGAAGACTTTGGCGTGGGCACCGAGCGCAAGCTGGGCGACCAGATCATGCGCGAGATCCGGCGCGACCCGGACTACCTGGACGACCCGCTGCTGCTCGAATACCTGCAGTCGCTGTGGCAGCCGCTGTTGGCGCAGTCGCGCGCCATGGGCAACATCGGGCCCGACACCGACGAGCGTTTTGCGTGGGAGCCTTTCCTGGTGCGCGACCGCAGCGTCAACGCGTTTGCATTGCCCGGCGGCTACGTGGGCGTGCACCTGGGCCTGATGGCCATCACCACCACGCGCGACGAACTGGCCTCGGTGCTGGCGCACGAGATGTCGCATGTGACGCAGCGGCACATCGCGCGCAGCATCGCCAACAGCAAGCGCCAGTCGCTGATCGGTGTGGCCGCGCTCATCATCGGCGTGTTGGCGGCCAGCCGCGCCCGCAACACCGATGCGGCCAATGCGGTCATCGTCGGCAGCCAGGCGGCCACCATTCAAGGCCAGCTCAACTTCTCGCGCGATGCCGAACGCGAGGCCGATCGCATTGGCTTCGCCATGTTGTCGGGCGCCGGCTTTGCGCCGGGCGGCATGGCGGCGATGTTCGAAAAGCTCGACCAGTCTTCGCGCTTGAACGACAGCGGCGGCTTCCCCTACCTGCGCAGCCACCCGCTCACGACAGAGCGCATCGGCGAGGCGCGTTCCCGGCTGGGCACCGCGCCGGCCGTGGCGCCGGCCAGCGTGGTCGAACACAGCCTGGCCCAGGCGCGCGCGCGCGTGCTGATGGACTCACGCGTCGATGCGTTGCGCCGCTGGCAGGCGCTGGACACCGACCGTGGCGCCAGTTCGCTGGCCGACAAGCTCGCCGCGGCCACCGGCAGCGCGCTGGCGTCCACGCTGTTGCGCGACTGGGCGCGCGCCGATGCGGCGCTGGCCAATGCGCAGGCCTTGCTGCGCGCTGCGGTGCCCGCCGAGGCGCGCGCCGAACGCTTTGTGCAGTTGCTCGCCGTGCAATCCTTGCTGGCCCGTGGCGAACCGCAGCGTGCCGCCGCGCAGCTGCAGCCTTTTGCGGCCGATGGCTCGCGCCCCGTCATGTTGTTGAACGCGCGCGTGGCGCTGGCCGCCACGCCGGCCGCTGCCGCCAGCGCCGCGGCATTGAAGCCGCGCGCCGAAGAGCTGCAAACCTGGGTGGCCGTGCACCCACAAGACGCCGAAGCCTGGGTGGTGCTGGGCCAGACCTGGGGGCGCCTGAACCAGCCGCTGCGTTCGTTGCGCGCCGAGGCCGAGGCCCGCCTGGCGGTGGGCGACCTGGCCGGCGCGGTGGACCGCTTGCGCGCCGCCCAGCGCAGCGCGCGCACGGGAGGAGGCGGCGACTTCATCGAAGCCTCGGTCGTCGACGCGCGCTTGCGTGACATCGAAGCCTTGAGAAGGCAACTGGCCGCCGAGGAGCGCGCCGCGCAATAGCGCCCCGGCGGCGCGAGGCTGCCGCGCACGTTGCCCCCAGCGTGCAACACCACACTAGACTCCTGCGCATCACAGGCGAGGAGGGTGGGATGCAGCGATTCTTGATCGTGGCCGCATGGGCGCTGGGTGCATCGGGGTCGGCTCAGGCCGCCAGCATCGCCAGCATCGCCAGCGTCAGCCCGCAAGGCGAAGTGGCGCAGGTGCGGCAGGTCACGGTGAAGTTCTCTGAAGCGGTTGCGCCGTTCGGTGATTTGCGCCTGCCCGACCCGCTGGCCGTGAGCTGCCAGGGCGCTGCGCCCGCGGGGGCCGGCCGCTGGGTCAACGACCGCGTCTGGGTCTATGACTTCAAGGATCCGCTGCCCCCCGGCACCCGCTGCACCTTGAAGGCGCGCGCCGAATGGAAGCCCGGCAGCGGCAACCTTGCCGGACGCAGCGACTTCAGCTTCAGCACCGGCGGCCCCGCGGTGGTTTCCATGCAGCCGAACGACGCCGGCAGCATCGACGAAGACCAGCACTTCTTGCTGCGCTTGAGCGGCGCCGCGGTCGAATCCAGCGTGGCCGCCAATGCGTGGTGCGAGGTGCAGGGCATTGGTGAACGCCTGCCGGTGCGGGTGGTCGCGGGCCAGGAGCGCGATGACCTGATCAAGGCGCGCCGGCTGGAAAAACAGGCCGCGCAAACGCTGGTGCTGGCCTGCCCGCGCCCGTTGCCGCCGGATGCGGCGGTGCGGCTGGTGTGGGGCAAGGGCATTGCCGCACTGGCCAACCCGAAGGTCACCACCAGCGTCGAGCAAATCTACAAGTACAAGGTGCGCAAGGCATTCATCGCCGAGTTCTCGTGCGAGCGTGAACGCGCCGCTGCGCCGTGTTGGCCGGTGCTGCCGATGAGCCTGAACTTCTCGGCGCCGGTGCCGCGCGCGTGGGCCGAACAAGTGCGGCTCAAGGCCGCCACCGGCGCACCGATCGCACCGATCGTCGACAAGGACAACAGGGCCGAAGACCTGCAATCGATCACCTTCCCGCGCCCGCTGCCCGAGAACGCCACGCTGACGATCGAAATGCCGCCGGGCTTCAAAGACAACGCCGGGCGCCCGCTGGCCAATGCCTCGGCCTTCCCGCTCACCGTCAAGACCGCCGAGGCACCGCCGATCGCCAAGTTCGCCACCGCGCCTTTTGGTGTGGTGGAATTGAAGGCCGATGCGATGCTGCCCGTCACGCTGCGCCATGTGCAGGGCGACTTGGCGGCGGGCGCCAACAACGGCACCGTGCGTGT
>JANNDW010000085.1:0-9730 GCA_031378125.1 Methylibium sp.
GTTGTTGTAGTTGGTGCAACTTTCAAAGAAGGCCGTGCCCAGCTCGATGGTGTAAGCCGCCACGCCCAGCTCGCCGTAGCTCACCGAGTCGCTGGTGCCATCGGTGGGATACAGGCCGATCGACTGCTGCGGCGTGTAGCCGTTGAAAAACGCGAACCTGCGGCCGAGCGTTTGCAGCGCGGTGCCGTTCGGCGCGGGCGTGCTGGTCGTCCCCCAAGGCCACAGCACGAGCTGGCTGTAGCTGTGGATGTCCAGGTGAATACCGCTGGTATCACTGGGCGCGGCATCGGTCTGGCCAGGGCCGCGCCGGTCGGGCCACAGGCTGCGAACGTAGGTCTCGATGGCCTGGACTTCCGGCTCCGAACCGGCCGACGGGCCGCGATAGGTCAGGTTGCATTGGTCGCCGCTGGAGCCCTGGCCGGCCGTGCTGTTCCAGGTGAAGCTGAAGTTGCGGTTGAGGTCGATGCCGCGCGTGTTGGTGTTGGCGCAGAAGTTGTTGTTGGTGTTCTTGCGCCACGACAAACCGGTCTCGGCTTTCTTGCGGCCGTCGGGGTTGGCGTGCAGCATCAAGTGCACTTCATGGTGATCGAGGATCCAGGTGGCGTCGGCGTTCGCGCCGTAGCCGTTGACCAGCCAGCGCGCGAACTCGAGCACCAGCGGCGCGGTCGTGTATTCACGCGCATGGATCGCGCTGTTGATGAACAGCTTCGGCTTGTCGGCCACGACCGTGCTGTTGGTCAGCTTGAGCACGCGCATGTCGTAACCACCCGCGCCTTGGGTCTTCTCCCACGAGTCGCCCACGTCGATCCACGACGCGAGGTTGGGCTTGGCGGTGACGAATCCCTGTGCGGCGGCGAAGGTTTCTTCAACCGTCTCGTAGCAGCTGAAGCTCGGGATCGACTGCACCGTCACGTCGCTGGGCGCGCCGGTGGTGGGCGCGGCGCGGCTGGCTTGCAGGCTTTGCAACTGGCTCAGCACCTGGTTGCGCCGCTGGATGAACTCAGTCGCCTGCTCAAAGCGGAAACCGAAGCTGCGCAGCTTGTCCATGTCTTGCGCGTCGAGTTCGAAGATCAGGTAGCCGCCGGCGTAGTTGCTCTCCAGCAGTTGGGCGTGAAAACTGATCGCGGCCTTTCTTGCGAGTTCAGCGCTTGGGAAGTAGGCTTTGTAGATGTTGACGGTCTGCTTCTCCTGTTCGAGCAAGCGCTGCTTTGTCTGCGCGTCGTCGGGCGCCGCACGAAGAGGCGCGCCGATCAGCGCCGCGGCGAGCGCTGCCGCACAGGCGATGGTGGTTCTCAACATTCACTCCTCCAGATTCAACGATGGTAAAAGTCGCACCACAAGGCGTGGCCGGTCGAATGGGGCGCGCCGAGCTTTGTGCGGCACGCGGTGGGAAACACAACATGAGCGTTTCGATGACTCGCAGGCAACTGGCGTTTGTTGCCACCGCCGGTTGGTGCGGCACTTGTGCGTTGGCCGCCGAGCGCACGCCGGCAGCAGTGCTGCCCGAGGGCGATTTGGCGCAAGCCTTTCGCGCGCTGCGCCCCGTGCGCGGGCATTTCGAGGGTGGCGCCTGGAGCGACGACGTCGATCGCTGGCAGGGCCGCAAACACGTGCTGATGCAGCGCTTGGCCGAGCGGATGCTGCGCGAGCGCGCGGCCGCCGCGCCAGTGCGCCAGGCGATGGGCGAGCCCGATGCGATGCTCAAGCCGGGACAAGCGGCGCATGCACGCGCCATCGAGCATGCGCAGTGGCAGGGCGCGGCCGCCGGCGCCCCGCCAAGCGGCGGCAAGGCCGCCGTGCTGTGGCTCTATCGATGGCGAGGAACACATGACCAGTTGGCGTTGGCGCTTGAACACGATCGCGTGGTCGCGGCGGGTTGGCTGCATCAATGGGAGTGAAGTGCGAAGTCGATCTTGCGTGGCAACAAGCCCGGCACCATAACAGCGCGGCCGGTGCGTTGCAATCCGGGTGCGCCGACATCCGGGCGCGCGACATTCGGGTGCGCCGACATTCGGGTGCGCGCACCGCTTGCCGGCGGCGCCTACCCGCGCCTGGCCACCCAGTAGGTGGCCCCTTCGCTGCCATACCGCTCGGCGTGCGAGATGTCGCGGTCGAGCTCGAAGCTGTCTCCGGCTTTCAGATGCCGGGTGTGATTGGCCACGGTGAGCCACATCTCGCCGTGAACCACGAGTGCCTTGGCGGCAAACGGATGCACATGCGAATCCACCACGGTGAGGGGCTTCCACTGTCGCTCAAGAACCTCGTCGAACCCTTGCGCCCGCGCACCGGCTTCGAACTCATCGAACGTGATGTTGCTCATGACACCCTCCAGGTTGTGGGACCGCCACGAATTTACCCTCAAAGTGGGCCGACCCGGCGGTCCGCGGTCGGCTCGGCCCAAGCTTCGCGGCAGCGCTGAAAGAACGCGATGCCGGTCG
Organism: Methylibium sp.; assembly: GCA_031378125.1. GTDB lineage: Bacteria > Pseudomonadota > Gammaproteobacteria > Burkholderiales > Burkholderiaceae_C > LGRD01. Next base: position 2,439 of record JANNDW010000085.1, read on the forward strand.
ATCGCCGCTTCACTTGCCCCAGATTTTTTTGTACTGATCGCGGTAACCGCTGTCGGGATCGAACACGTTCGTCGCGCCGCCGTCCTTCGCGACGTTCTCCGCCGTCACGAGATGCACCTTGGGCACGTAGCCTGACCAGGCCTGCTTGCTCAACGCACGGTTGAGCTCGTCCACGACCTGCCAGCCCTGCATGTTCAGCGGCTCGGGCACGGTGCCGGCCTGGAAGCGCTTGCCGCGAATGCGCTGGTACGCGGCCTCGGAGCCGTCACCCGCCGACACCGCCTTGGGGTTGCCATCGCCCTTCTTGCCCGCTGAGGTGAGCGACGGGCCCATGAAGTCGAAGTACAGGTCATTGATGGCCAGCGAGTGCGTCCACTTGTCGCCAAAGCGCTGCAACAGCGAGGTGGTGAGTTGCGGCATGCGCGAGGAGCTTTCGCCGATCGGGCTGTCCTCGAAGCTGAGCACGCTGCAGCCGCCGCACTTCTTGATCACCGCCTCCATCGCGCGCGCCTTGTACAAGGCAATCGCGTACTGCGAATCGGTGAAGATCACCACGCCGGCCTTGCCGCCGGAGTCGACCACCGCCCACGAGGCGGCCACATCGGCCACGTCGTCGGTGACCGTGGTGACGTTGGCGAACAGCCCGGCCTTGTCGTTGGGCCCGGGCTTTTCGCCAGAGTGCCAACCCACCAGCGGGATGCCAGACTTGGCCGCGCCTTCAAAGGCCGCCTTCTGCTCGGTGGTGTCGAAGCCACCCACCACGATACCGGCGGGTTTGACGGCAAGCGCCTGGTTCAGCGCCGCGGTGCGCCCGCTCACCGTCCCCTGGCCGTCGATGACGCGGACCGTCCAACCGATTGCCTTGCCGGCCTCTTCGACGCCCTTGGAGACGCCGACGATGCCGCCGTTCTTCATGTCGCCGGCTACAAAGACGATGGTCCCGCCCGCGGCTGCCTTGGGGCCGCCGGTCGGGCCGTCCCACTTCTCCTTGGTCATGGTGGCAACCGCCACCTTCTTCTTGGCCGAATCGAGAAAATCGTCGGCCCGCGCCTGGCTGGCGATGCCGGCGCCCGCCAGCGCCAGCAGCGCGGTGGTGACTTGTTTGCATACCCTCTTCATCGTTGTCTCCTTTGGGGTTGGTTCAATGGGTGGCCGCCGGGTCGGCGGCCTCGGGGGAAAGTGAGGCGGGCGAGTCGGTGTGAATCTCGACTCCGAGTTGGCGTTCGGCAATGCGCCGCTTGATCGACAGGTTGCGGCGCTGCTGCGCCCAGCCGGCGATGCCGATCGACACCAGCAGCGTGAGGCCGTTGAACAGCGGCTCCACGTAGAACGCGCCGCCGAACTGCTGGATGCCCGAAATGCCGATGGCCAGGATCGCCACGCCGATCAACGTGCCCCAGACGTTGACACGCCCGGGCCGGATGGTGGTGGAGCCAAGAAACGCGCCGACCAGCGCAGGCAGCAAAAATTCCAGGCCCACGCTGGCCTGCCCGATTTGCAAGCGCGAGGCCAGCAACACGCCGGCAAACCCCGACAGCACACCCGACGCAATGAAGGCGCCCATCACATGTTTGCGCACCGAAATACCGTTGAGCTGCGCGGCCTTGGGGTTGGCGCCGATCACGTACAGCGCCCGGCCGAGCGGCGTGAACTCGGTGACCAGCCACAGCGCGATGCTGACCATGAGCACATAGAACGCCCCGATCGGCAGACCCAGCAAATGACCGCCGGCGATGCCCACAAAACCATCGGGCAACTCGCCCACCACCTGGCGGCCGCCGCTGTGCCACATCGCCACCGCGTAGATCACCGTGCCGGTGCCGAGCGTGGCGATGAACGAATCGATCTGGGCCAGCTCGACCAGCAGCCCATTGAGCACGCCGAACGACGCCGCGCACGCCAGGACCACCAAGACGGCCATCGGCCAGGGCAGGCCGAATCGGGTTTGCAGGCTGATCGCCAGGATGTGCCAGAGCACGATGCCATAGCCCACCGTGAGGTCGATCTTGCCGGTGATCATCGGAATCGTCGCCGCCAGCGCCAGCAAGGCAATCACCGACTTGTCGGACAGGATGGCGCGCAGATTGAACAGGGTCGGGAAGGTGTCGGGCAGCAGCACCGAGAACATCACCGCCAGCGCCACGGTCAGCACGACGAGGCCGTACACCGGCATCGCGCGGACGAAGCGCTGGACAAGCGTCAAGGCATCGCCGTCGAGCGACTTGTCGGGCTCCAGCGCGGTGGATTGGATCGAACTTGTCATGCCGCAACTTCCTCGTTCGCGCGCGACGCCCGGTGCGCCGCGCCGCCGGCCGCCAACCCGAGCAGCCGCTCCACGGTGATCTGCGCGCCTTGCAACTCCGCCGCGATCAGGCCATTGCGAAACACCAGCACGCGGGTGCAGACGGTGGCCACTTCTTCGAAATCGGTGGACACCACGATCAGCGCGCAACCGGCCCGCGCACGCTCGCGCAGCAGGCCGTAGATTTGCCGCTTGGCGCCGACGTCGACCCCCGCGGTGGGCTCTTCCAGCAGCACCAGCGGCTTGTCCAGATGGAACCAGCGCGCCAGCACCACCTTCTGCTGGTTGCCGCCGGAAAGCTGCTGCACCTCGGCCGCAGGCGCCGGCGGGTTGACATCGAAGCGCTCGATCAGCGCCAGCGCGGCCGCGTGCTCGCGGCCGCGACGGTCGAAGGCCAGGCCGCGATCACCGTGCAGCGCGGGGTTGGGGAACAGGTTCTCCAACACGCTCATCGAGGCCGCCAGGCTCTCTTCCAGCCGCTCGCTGGCCACACACGCCACGCCGGCGCGGATGGCGTGGGCGGGGCTGGCCAGCCGCACGTCTCGGCCGAGCAGCCGCATGGCGCCGGCCGACAGCGGCTCGCGGCCGAAGATCGCACGGCTGATGGCCTCGTGCCCGGCGCCGCGCAGGCCCACCAGCCCGACCACCTCGCCGCGCTGCACCGCCAGGCTGATGGGCCCGGCATTGCCGCTGGCCGCGCCCTGAAGTTCCAGGACCGGCTGCAGCGCCAGCCCGCCAGGGGCCGGCGGCGTGGCTTTCGGAACCGCGGCCGACAGGGCCTTGCCGACAATCAGGCTCACGAGTTCGGCTTCGGTGGTTTGCGAGGTGGTCTTGGTGGCCACCAGCGCGCCGTCGCGCATCACGGCGGCGCGGTCGGAGATCGCCATCACCTCGTCGAGCCGGTGCGACACGTAGATCATCGCCATCCCCTGCGCGCGCAACCCGCGCAGCACGCCGAAGAGCCGCAGCACGTCGCTCATCGGCAGGCTGGCCGAAGGCTCGTCGAGCACCAGCAGGCGCGCCCGCACCTCGAGCGCGCGACCGATGGCGAGCAAGGACTTTTCGGCGCGGGTGAGCGAGAACACACGCCGCTCGGGGCTGATGTCGCAGCCCACGCGGGCCATCACGCGCCGTGCGTTGGTGCGCGCGGCTTTCCAGTCGATGAGGCCGAAGCGGCGCGGGTAGCCCAGCCCCAGGGCCACGTTCTCGGCCACCGTCATCCACTCCACCAGCCCCAGGTCCTGGTGGATGAAGGCCACCGGCTGGTGCCGGCGATCGCTGCTGCGCCAATCGCTTTGCGGCCGGCCATCGAAGAAGATCTCGCCGACATCGGCCGGGTAGATGCCGGCCAGCAGTTTGATCAGCGTGGACTTGCCGGCGCCGTTTTCGCCCAACAGCGCAAGGATCTCACCGCCCTGCACGTCCAGCGTCACGCCGTCCACCGCCTGTGTGCCGCCGAAACGTTTGCTGATCGACTGGAAGCGCAGCAACGGCCCGGTCACGACGGCAATGCCCCGCGGGTGTTCCGCCGAACACGGCAAACGGCAAAGCGCTGATCAAGGACTTCTCGGGTCATTCAGGCAAGCACCCACGGATGAGGCGATCAGGCGCAGGGCCACTGCGCATGAGAAAGTCTTGCACGCCGCAAGATGCCGGTAAACAGGCTTTTCCCGAGGAGCCTTGGCGCAGAAGCTCGTACCACGTTGCGGCGAGTTGGCCATGGTTTGCTCCATTTTCGCGCAGACTGAACTGCCGGCTCGGGCAGGGCCGGGGAGTCGCCGACATCGAGTCTCTGACGCCGGCCCGCCGGCAATCGATCACGACCCCGGCTCAGCCGCCCGCGGCGCGGCGCTCGACGAAGCGGGCTTTGAACCAGACGTCGAGCATGTGTTTCTCAAAGTGCAACGGGTCCGCGTCCCGGGCGCTGGCCAAGCCACGCGAGTAGTTCATGTCGGCCACCGTCTCTTCGCCACTGAGCAGCGGCTTGCCGTCGGCTTGCAGCGCGTAGCGCAGGCTGATGCGCGGCCAGTCGGCCATGCCCTTGACGACCCGCACATCGCGGCCGGCCTTGCGCGAAGGGCGGGTCGTTCCGGCCAGGTCCACGTCCAGCATCTCGACCTTGAGCAGCTGGTCGGCCGGCAGGTGGCGTTTGCCGAGCGCTTGCAGGTGCCCGGCCAGTGCCCGCAGGTTGGCCGCTTCTTCCCAAGGCGTGGTGCCGGCATCCGAATGGCGGGCCTGATTGACAAACGAGACGGTGACGGTGCCCGCCGCCGCAACCGACACCGCAGCGGACGCCGCAGCCGCGGTGATGCACGACAGAAGCAAGGCAGGTGTAGAGAGTCGCATAGTGGTCTCCTGAAGCGCACAGACGCGCTCCTGAGCGTATTCTGATCCTCGGCGGGCGCCGGAATTCCCTGCCCAGCGTGCCAACGCTCGCGCCTGGGGAGTCACCCCGACCCAGCCTTCGAGTGTTCCAATGCCCAGCTCCGCACCGTTCACCCCATGCAACCGAAAGCACCCATGACCTCCTCGCTCTACATCACCTCCGTCCCGGTTTTCAATCAAATGCTCGGCGGCTTGAGCAGCGTGCTGGCCAAGGCGGATACGCACGCCGTGGCCCGCAAGATCGAGCCGAATGCGCTGCTGCAAGCGCGCCTGTTCCCGGACATGTTCAGCTTGCTGCGCCAGGTTCAAGTGGCCTGCGACTTTGCGAAGAGCGTGTCGGCGCGGCTGGCCGGCGTGGAGGTGCCGAGCTTGGAGGACAAGGAGCAAAGCTTCGCCGACCTGCAGGCGCGCATTGCCAAGACGCTGGCCTTCGTCAATGGCCTGACGCCGCAGCAGTACGAGGGCAGCGAAACGCGCGAGATCGTCACCCAGGCCGGCACGCCGAAGGAAAAGCGCTTCAGCGGCCAGTCGTACCTGCTGAACTACGGGCTGCCGCACTTCTTTTTCCACACCACCACGGCCTACGCGATCCTGCGCCACAACGGGGTTGAGGTGGGCAAGAAGGATTACATCGGCAGCTACTGAGCGCACCAAGGCCGCCGGGTTGGGCCCGCGCGCCCACAGTGCGAAACGCATCAGCCACCATGCCCTCCAGTCCCGTCCGCGTCTTGTCCGTCATCGCCCCGATGACGCAGCTCAACACACCGTACCCGTCGACGGCTTACCTGACCGGTTTTTTGCGCTCGCGCGGCGTCGACGCGGTGCAGGAAGACCTGGCGCTGGCCTTGATCCTGAAGCTGCTGTCCACCGACGGGTTGGTGGCGGTCCGCGAGTGCATCTCAACCCTGCCTGTGGGCAAACGCACTCCGCTCGTGAATGCGTTCAGCGAGCAGTTCGAGCGCTACCTGGAGACGATCGGGCCCACGATCGCATTCCTGCAGGGCTTTGATTCGACGCTGGGCCACCGCATCTGCGGCCGCCACTTCCTGCCCGAAGGGCCGCGCTTCGAGTCGCTCGACGTGTATATGGACCCCGACGGCGGCGACCCGATGGCCTGGGCCTTCGGCGCGTTGGGCGTGCAGGACCGCGCCCGCCACCTGGCCACGCTGTACCTCAACGACATTGCCGACGTGCTGCGCGACGCGGTCGACCCGCGCTTCGAGTTCGTGCGTTACGCGGAAAGCCTGGCGCAAAGCCAACCCAGCTTCGACCCACTGGCCGAAGCCCTGGCGGCGCCGCTCAACCTGGTCGACAACACGCTGCGTGAACTGACGCTGGCGGCGCTGGCGCGCCATGCACCCACACTGGTGCTGGTGTCGGTGCCCTTCCCCGGCGCGGTGTACGCGGCGTTCCGCATCGCGCAGGCCATCAAGGCGCACGACCGGCGAATCGTCACCGCGCTCGGCGGCGGCTTCGTCAACACCGAGCTGCGCGAACTTACCGAGCCTCGGGTGTTCGATCATTTCGACTACGTCACGCTGGACGCCGGCGAGCGCCCGTTGCTGGCCTTGCTGGAGCATCTGGCGGGCAAACGTTCGCTGAGCCGGCTGGTGCGCACGTTTGTGCGCACTGCCAATTCATCGGACGTGCGCTACATCAACATGGTCGAGCCCGACGTGCCGTTCTCCGAGGTCGGCACACCCACCTGGGACGGCCTGCCGCTGGACCGCTACCTGTCGCTGCTGGACATGCTCAACCCGATGCACCGGCTGTGGTCGGACGGGCGCTGGAACAAGCTGACGGTGGCGCACGGCTGTTATTGGAAGAAGTGCAGCTTCTGCGACGTGAGCCTGGACTACATCTCGCGCTACGAGGGCGCCACCGCCGCGTTGCTGGTCGATCGGATCGAAGCCATCGTCGCCGAGACCGGCCAGACCGGGTTTCATTTCGTCGACGAGGCGGCGCCACCCAAGGCATTGAAGGCGCTGGCCGCCGAGTTGCAAAAACGCCGGCTGGCGATCTCGTGGTGGGGCAACATCCGCTTTGAAAAATCATTCAGCCCGCAGCTGTGCCAGCAGCTTGCCGACAGCGGCTGCATCGCCATCTCGGGCGGGCTGGAGGTCGCCTGCGACCGCCTGCTCAAGCTGATGAAAAAGGGCGTCTCGGTCGACCAGGTGGCGCGCGTGACACGCGGCTTCTCCGATGCGGGGATCCTGGTGCACGCCTACCTGATGTACGGCTTTCCGACCCAGACCGTGCAAGACACGGTGGACGCGCTCGAACTCGTGCGGCAGCTGTTCAACGCCGGCTGCATCCAGAGTGGCTTTTTCCACCGCTTCGCCTGCACCGTGCATTCACCGGTGGGCAAGAACCCGCAAGACTATGGCGTCACGCTGCTGCCGCTGCCGCCGGTGTCGTTCGCCAAGAACGACATCGGCTTCGATGACCCGACCGGCGTCGACCACGGCGCCATGGGCGTTGCGCTTCAGCGCGCGCTGTACAACTACATGCACGGCATCGGGCTGGAGGAGGACGTGCGCAGCTGGTTCAGCGGGCCGGTGCCGCGCACGCGTGTGGCACGGCGCCGCATCGAGCGCGCGCTGGC
>JANNDW010000105.1:0-1597 GCA_031378125.1 Methylibium sp.
CGGCAAGCGCAGATCAGTGCCCCTGGTCCTGCGCATCGATACGGCCATCGAGGTGGACTACTACAAGCACGGTGGCATCTTGCCGTTTGTGCTGCGCCAGTTGCTGGCGGCTTGAGCCCCCGCTGTGGCCGAGCCGTTCAAAAACCTGCTCAACGACACCACGGTGCGCACCGCCGCTCGCCACCTGCACCGTGCCTGGCCGGGGTTCGACTCCACGGCCTTTGAACGGCAGGCGCTGAAGGGACTCGATGCGCTGGAGATGAAGGCCCGCGCAATGCACATCGCCGATGCGCTCGAGGCAACGCTGCCGTCCGACTTCGACGCTGCCGCCACGCTGATCGAAGCCAGCCTGGCGCCCCCGCTGGCCGACGAATCGGGCATCGCGTCGCAGTCCGGCCAGGCTGGCCTGGCGGGCTGGGTGCTGTGGCCAGTGGGCGAGTTCGTGGTGCGGCGTGGTTTGGCCAAGCCGCAGCGCGCGCTGGCCGCGCTGCACGCTCTGACGCAGCGCTTCACGGCGGAATGGGCGATCCGGCCGTTTATCCATGAACACCCCGAGCTGTGCTGGGCCTCGCTGGCGCGCTGGGCAAATGACCCCAGCCTGCATGTGCGCCGGCTGGTCAGCGAAGGCAGCCGCCCTCGCTTGCCCTGGGGGCTGCAGCTCAAGGGCCTGATCAAGGACCCCTCCCCCACGCTGCCCTTGCTGCGCGCGCTGCAGGACGACCCCAGCGAGTACGTTCGCCGCAGCGTGGCCAACCATCTGAACGACATCGCAAAAGACCACCCTGCCCTGGTCGCCGAATGGGTCGAGAAACATTTGGCCGGCGCATCGAAGGAGCGGCAAGCGCTTCTGAAGCAGGCGAGCCGCACGCTGGTCAAGCAAGGCGATGCGCGCATCCTGAAAGCCTGGGGCCTGGGCCAGCGGCTGTGCGGCGACGCCTCGTTGACGGTCTCGCCCAAACGCGTGGCGGTGGGCGACAGTCTGAGCCTTTCCGTGGGCTTGCGTTCAAGCTCGCCGCGCGCGCAGAAGCTGTTGATCGACTACGCGGTTCACCATGTCAAGGCCAACGGCCAGGTCTCGGCCAAGGTGTTCAAGGGCTGGCTGCTGGCGCTGGAGGCGCATGAGGAGAAGCTGCTGAACAAGCGCCATTCCATGCGTCCGATCTCGACGCGGCGCTACCACGCCGGCCGGCACGAGGTCGATCTGCGCATCAACGGCGATATCGTGGCGTGCGCGGCCTTCGACCTGCGGCTCTGAGTCGGACCCGAGGGCCCGCCTGCGCGGGGCTTCGGGCCTGCGCAGGCCCACGTCCTCCGTGGCGTGGGCTGCCATCAAAAGCGGCCCGACCATTGCGCCGCATCAAAGCCGACCGTGGTCTGCCCATCGGCCCACTCCATCACCGGCCGCTTGATCACGCTGGGCTGATCGAGCATCAGGCGTTTTGCGCTGGCGGTGTCGGTCACGCTGGCGCGCAGCGCCTCGTCGAGTTGCCGCCAGGTCGTGCCCTTGCGGTTGAGCAAAACCTCCCAGCCCAGCGCGGCCATCCATGCGGCCAGCGGGCCGGGCGGCACGCCCTGTTTTTTGTAGTCGATGAAGTCG
>JANNDW010000132.1:0-19673 GCA_031378125.1 Methylibium sp.
CCGACCTGGCTGGCGGTGCCGCGGAAGTACTTGTCGATCAGCGTCGCCTCCAGCCCGATGGCTTCGAACAGTTGCGCGCCGCAGTACGACATGTAGGTCGACACGCCCATCTTGGACATGATCTTGGACAGGCCCTTGCCGACTGCCTTGACGTAGTTGTAGATCGCCTTGTCGCTTGAGAGATCGCCCTTCGGTTCCTTGTGCATCGAGGCCAGGGTTTCCATTGCGAGGTACGGGTGCACGGCTTCCGCGCCGTAGCCGGCCAGCACCGCGAAGTGGTGGACCTCGCGTGCCGACGCCGTCTCCACCACCAGGCCGGCCGTGGTGCGCAGGCCCTCGCGCACCAGGTGCAAGTGCACGGCGGACAGCGCCAGCAAGGCGGGGATCGCGACATGGTCGCGGTCCATTCGGCGGTCGCTGATGATCAGGATGTTGTGGCCGCTCTTGAGCGCGTCCACGCTCTGGGCACACAGCGAGGCGAGCTTGGCTTCAACGCCCTCGGCACCCCAGATTCGCGGGTAGGTGATGTTGAGTTCGTAGCTCTTGAACTTGGCGCCGGTGTGCTTTTCGATCTGGCGCAGGCGCGCCATGTCGTCGAAGTCGAGCACCGGTTGCGGCACCTCCAGGCGCATCGGCGGGTTGACCGCATTGATGTCGAGCAGGTTGGGCTTGGGGCCGACGAAGGACACCAGCGACATCACGATCGCTTCGCGGATCGGGTCGATCGGCGGGTTGGTGACCTGCGCGAACAGCTGCTTGAAGTAGTTGTAGAGCGGCTTGTTCTTGTCGGACAGCACCGCCAGCGGCGAGTCGTTGCCCATCGAGCCGATGCCTTCTTCGCCGGCCTGGGCCATCGGGCTGAGCAGGAACTTGAGGTCTTCCTGGGTGTAGCCGAAGGCCTGCTGGCGATCGAGCAGGCTCTCGCTGAACGTTGACGGTTCGGCATGTGCCGGCAGGTGCTCCAGCTTGATCCGGACGCTTTCGATCCACTGGCGGTACGGCTTGGCCGAGGCGAACTGGTTCTTCAACTCCTCGTCGTCGACGATGCGACCCTGCTCGAAGTCGATCAGGAACATCTTGCCGGGCTGCAAGCGCCACTTCTTGACGATGCGGTTCTCGGGGATCGGCAACACGCCGGACTCCGAGGCCATCACCACCAGGTCGTCGTCGGTGACGATGTATCTCGCAGGCCGCAGTCCGTTTCTGTCCAGCGTGGCGCCGATCTGGCGGCCGTCGGTGAAGACCATCGCCGCCGGGCCGTCCCAAGGTTCCAGCATCGCCGCGTGGTACTCATAGAAGGCGCGGCGGCGTTCGTCCATCGTGGCGTGCTGCTCCCAGGCTTCGGGAATCATCATCATCGCGGCATGCGCCAGCGAGTAGCCGCTCATCGTCAGCAACTCCAGCGCGTTGTCGAAGGTCGCGGTGTCGCTCTGGCCTTCGAAGCTGATGGGGTAAAGTTTTTGCAGGTCGTCGCCCAGCACCGGCGACTTCATCACGCCTTCACGGGCGCGCATCCAGTTGAAGTTGCCCTTGACGGTGTTGATCTCGCCGTTGTGCGCGACCATGCGGTACGGGTGGGCGAGCGGCCATTCGGGGAAGGTGTTGGTCGAGAAGCGCTGGTGCACCAGCGCAAGCGCCGAGGTCACGCGCGGATCGGCCAGGTCTTTGTAGTACTTGCCCACCTGATGGGCCAGCAGCAGGCCTTTGTAGATGATGGTGCGGCAGCTCATGCTGGGCACGTAGTACTCGCGGCTGTGCGTGAGCTTGAGGGCCTGGATGGCGCTCGAAGCGGTTTTGCGGATGACGTACAGCTTGCGTTCCAGCGCATCGGGCACGATCACGTCGGGCCCGCGGCCGATGAAGATCTGCCGCAGCACCGGCTCCTTGGCACGCACCGTGGGAGACATCGGCAGCTCGGCGTCCACCGGCACGTCGCGCCAGCCCAGCAGCACCTGGCCTTCGGCCTTGACGGCGCGCTCCAACTCCTGCACGCAGGCCAGCCGGGACGCATGTTCCTTAGGCAGGAAGATCATGCCCACGCCGTACTCGCCAAGTGGCGGCAAGCGCACGCCCTGGTCTGCCATCTCGGCACGGTAGTACTCGTCCGGAATCTGGATCAGGATGCCGGCGCCATCACCCATCAGCTTGTCGGCACCGACGGCGCCCCGATGGTCCAGGTTTTCGAGGATCTTCAACCCCTGCTGAACGATGCTGTGCGCCTTGAGCCCCTTGATGTGGGCGACAAAACCGACGCCGCAGGCATCGTGTTCGCGGCTGGCGTCGTACAGGCCGTGGGTTGTCGACCGGCGAAGCTCTTCGGGGGAAGCGCCCCGCGGACTGGTCTGAGACATGGCGCTCTCCAGGTTGGAATATTCAGGGCAGCCAAGAATACTGCGGCGCAGCAAATCGCTCAAGCAGTATTAAACAGGGTCTGTCCCCGATACAAATTGCGACGGCGTGTAGAAGAACTAATTGGGGTCAGATGTTTTCGTCGATCTCGGGGCGGCTTGCAGCGACGGCCTTCCCGGCGGGAGCGGACGCAGCCGACGCTCGACCTGCGCTCCCAATAATTTCACGAACGGCTCTGAACCCAGCACCCACCCGTGCAGCGAAGCAAGGGCTATGCCTTCGGCTTGCGAGGGCGCCATGGGCCGCTGCATTGCGCGCCGGTAGGCGGCTTCGCGTTCGAAGGGCGTGTTGCCGAGCGACCAGAACTGCGCATGCTCGGTGACGAATGGGTCGCTCCGGTGGCCCGCGTGGTGCTCGCCGCTGGACCATGGCGCGTCGTCACCGCCTTCGCAGGGTGACCCGGGTTCGTCCATGCCCTCGACATAGCGGAGGCACGGCAGGAAGAATTCGACGGGTTCGACAATCGTCGCCCTGAAGCGCCCTTCCCACAAGGCTCCGCGGCGCCGATGTCGGCGGTTGTAGCCCGCAACAAAACGGCGGCCGATGAACTGGACCATGCGCCCCAGCGCTTGCGCGTCCGGCGGAGTGGCCAGCAGTCGAACCTCGGTGGCCGAGAAGCCATAGCCATGCAGGGCCACGCCGAGCTTTGCGGCGGCCTCGCCCAGGCACAGCCAATAGGTTCGTCGGTCCGCCGGGTCGGCGAACACCGGTTGACCCTGATGAACACGCTGGACCGCCAAGTGAACCTGGCCCGCGATGGACAGGCGTGCGAGTCGGGCCATGACAGTGAACGGCGCTGGACTGCGGGCTCAGACAAACAGCCGTCTGCCGGTGATGCGTTCGTGCTCGCGCAGCGCAAAGCGGTCGGTCATGCCGGCAATGTAGTCGGCCACGCTCCGATGCGGCTCGGTGCGTTGGGCGTGCTCGGGCGGCATCTGGGCCGGGTCATCGCTGTAGGCATTGAACAGATCGCGAATCACCTGCTTGGCGCGATCCGTGGTTTCAACCACCTGGGGATGCCGATACAGGTTGGCGCGCAGGAAGCGCTTCAGCTGCGAACTGTGCTGCGACACCGGTTCGCTGAAGCGCACCAGCAAGGGCATCTGCCGAACCGCATCGGCACTGATCGGTCGATGTTCGGCCAGCAACTCGGAGGTGGCCGCCACCACGTCCGAGACCTGCAATGAGAGCATCCGGCGGATGGTTTCAAACAGCAGCCGCCGCCCGGCCAGCGTTGGAAATTCGTGCAGCGCGGCCGCGCGGCATTGGTTGACCATGACCACATCGTCCAGTTGCTCCATGCACAGCAGACCGGAGCGAACGCCGTCGTCGATATCGTGTGCGTTGTAGGCCATCTGGTCGGCCAGGTTGCACAGCTGCGCCTCCAGGCTGGGCTGGGTGTGATTGATGAACCGCTGGGCCACGCCGCCAGGATCAGCGCGGACCAGGCGCTCGGCATTGCGCACCGAACAATGCTTCAACACGCCTTCGCGGGTCTCGAAGCTGAGGTTGAGCCCGTCGTAGGACGGATAGCGGTGTTCCAGTTCGTCGACGACACGCAGGCTCTGCAAGTTGTGCTCGAAGCCGCTTTGCTCCGGGTCGACACGCTTCAGCGATTCGTCCAGCGCGTCTTGCCCGGCATGGCCGAACGGTGTGTGGCCGAGATCGTGCGCGAGGGCAATGGCTTCGACCAGGTCTTCGTTCAATCCCAGCGTGCGCGCGATCGAGCGCCCGAGCTGCGCCACCTCGAGCGAATGCGTCAGGCGGGTGCGGAACAGGTCCCCCTCGTGGTTGAGAAAAACCTGGGTCTTGTAGACGAGCCGGCGAAAAGCGGTGCTGTGGATGATGCGGTCCCGGTCGCGCTGAAACTCATCGCGATCGGTCGCGGGCGGCTCGGGGAATCGCCTGCCGCGCGAGCGTGCCGGGTCACTGGCGAACGGTTTCAGCATGGACAAACGGACCGGGCGCCGCGATCAGGCCGTGTGCGCCTCGATGACCTGTTTCACCATCTCGTCCGGGGCGGCACGCAGGCCCGCGCGGCCCGGGGCCTCGATGACAACAAAGCGGATCTCGCCGCCCTCCGCCTTCTTGTCGTGCCGCATCAGTTGCAGGTAGCGGTCGACGCCAAGACGGGGGCCATTCACCGGCAAGCCAGCGGCGCGAATCAGGCGAGCCAGCCGCCGGGCATAGCCGGGCTCGATCAACCCCAGCCGCACCGACAAGTCCGCGGCCATCACCATGCCGCAACCCACGGCCTCGCCGTGCAGCCATTCGCCGTAGCCCAAACCGGTCTCGATCGCATGCCCGAACGTGTGGCCAAAATTCAGGTGCGCGCGCAGGCCGGATTCGCGCTCGTCCTGCCCGACGATCTGGGCCTTGATTTCGCAACAGCGCCGAACCGCATGGGTCAACGCCCGCTTGTCGCCAGCGATCAGCGCAGCCAGGTTCGCTTCGACCCAGCCGAGGAAGGCGTCATCGGCAATCGGCCCGTACTTGATGACTTCGGCCAGCCCGGCGACCAGTTCGCGGTTGGGCAATGTTGCCAGCGTGTCGAGATCGGCGACCACGCGCAGCGGCTGGTAAAAGGCGCCGATCATGTTCTTGCCGAGCGGGTGGTTGATGGCCGTCTTGCCACCCACCGATGAATCGACCTGGGCCAGCAAGGTCGTGGGCACTTGCACGAACGGAACGCCGCGCATGTAGCACGCGGCGGCAAAGCCCGCCAGGTCGCCGACCACACCACCGCCGAGCGCGAACAGCACCGTTTTGCGATCGCACCCGGCCTCCAGCATGGCGGTGAGAATCTGGTTCATGGCCGCCCAATCCTTGTGGGCCTCGCCATCGGGCAACTCAATGACCTGCAGCTTTGAATAGGACCCTTGAAGCGCGGATTGCAACTGCCGCGAATACAGCGGCGCCACGGTGGTGTTGGTGACGATCACCGCGCAGGCCGCCCCGGGCAGCCCCGACCATGCGGACGGCTGGTTCAAGAGCCCCGAGCCGATCAGGATGTCATAGCGCCGTTCGCCCAATTCAATGGGCACCCGGATGTGCGCGGCAGGGGAGTCGACCATGGCCGCCAGTGTACGGCCGGTGCTCCGCGTTCATCTTGATGCGGGACGCGGCTCCACCGATGAGGGCACCAGGTCTGGCCGCACCAAGCCGGCCAATTCCAGCTGCATCAGCACCATGTTCACCAGCGTGTGCACCGAAGGGCGCCCGGTCTCGATGATGAAGTGCGCGGTCTTGCGGTACAGCGGGTCGCGCTCGGCGTAGAGGTCACGCAACCTGCGCATGGGGTCGGCCACCTGCAACAGCGGCCGGTGCATGTCGTGCCGCAGCCGGCGAAACAATTCCTCCGGCGTGGAGCGCAGGTAGACGACCGTGGTTTGCCTGTGAAGCGCGTGGCGAGTTTTTTCTCGAAGCACGGTGCCGCCACCGGTGGCAATGACGCCGCTGGATCCCGCGATCAACTCGGCGACGACCTCTTCTTCAATGTCTCGAAAACTCGCCTCACCTTCGCGTTCGAAGAAGACGCGGATGGGGCAGCCGATGCGACGCTCGATCTCAGTGTCGGAGTCGACGAACCGGGTCTGCAAACTGCGCGCCAGGTGCCGGCCGACGGTGGATTTGCCACCGCCGGGCATGCCCACCAAAGAAAGCGGGATCATGATTGGAGATGGTGCAATGAATTCTCCGCCGCAATGTCAGCCAAGGACTCGGCCGCGCCGGATGCCAGCCAAGGAGGCTAGCGTAGCAGGTCATACAGCCCGCGCGCCTGGGAAGGCGCGGGGCACAAGATCTGAATCAGGTACCGATCTTGTTGGTCAGTTTCAGCGTGACGATTCGTTTGAGACTGTCCTCCACGATCACCGTCCCGGGATCAATGCATCCGCCACCGATGTAGCTGACCGAGAATTTGCCGCCCGCATCGTTAACCTGGGCAGTGCTCAAAGCGACCTGATCCGGAAAGGAATTCGCAAGCCGGTAAGGCGGCGCCCCGCCATAGATGAAGACGTCACCCACCGGACCCGCGTAGCAACCCGCCGACCCGGTCGGAACGTTCACGGTAATTTCAGCCGGCTGCACGCTGAACGCAGTGGGCGAGCCGGACAGATCTGCATCGCCCCCACCGCAACCAGCGAGCAAGGCGAGCGAGAAAAGAACTGGAACCGCAACGGTCATTGATTTCATCTTCAACACCTATTCAATGCTCCAGCACGGCCGGCGAGCCTGGGCTGGACAAGTTTTTCACGAGCACAAGGCCCCGCTCTAACGTGTTGCAGACTTGTCGTTCAACACCTTCGGGGTCAGAAAGATCAGCAACTCGGTTTTGTCGGATTGCTTGGAACGGGTCTTGAAAAGGTTGCCCAGGAACGGGATGTCGCCGAGGAAAGGCACCTTGACAACCTCTTCCCGGTCAGACTGCTCGAAGATGCCCCCGATCACGACGGTGCCCCCGTTCTCCACCAGCACCTGCGTCTTGACGTGCTTGGTGTCGATGGCAAAGCCCGCCGAGGTGGAGCGGCCAACGCTGTCCTTCGTAACGTCCACATCAAGAATCACATTGCCTTCTGGCGTGATTTGCGGCGTCACTTCAAGCTTGAGGTTTGCCTTGCGGAACTGAAGCGCGGTTGCGCCGCTGGACGTGGCGGTTTGATAAGGCAACTCGGTACCCTGTTCGATGAGTGCCTTGACCTGGTCGGCGGTAATGACGCGCGGGCTCGACACAATCTTGCCCTTGCCGTCGGCCTCCAGCGCCGAGATTTCAAGGTTGAGGAATCGGTTCGAGGAGGCACCAAACAAGGACAGCGCAAAGGTCGCTGCCGGATTGGCGATGCCTTGAAGCACGGCCGGAAGGTTGACGAACTGGGTGTCGCTGAACGCAACACCGGTCCCGGTCTGCCCGGTCTGTGCGCCGACTGCGTTGAGGTTGCCGCCCACCGTGGCTTGATTGCCGCCACCGATGCTGTATCCCGGAAGACCTCCACGCACGCCGCGCAGGTCGTTGCCTCCGAGCCTGACCCCGAGCGACCGGCCGAACTTGTCGTCGGCTTCGATGATGCGAGCCTCGATCAGCACCTGACGCACCGGGATGTCGATCTTGGCGATCATGCTCTGGATCTCTTCCAGCTTGGAAGGGATGTCACTGACGAACAACTGGTTGGTGCGCGTCTCGAAAAGAACGCTGCCGCGGTTAGACAGGATGCGGGACGTGACGCCGCCCGCGCCGCCACCTCCGCCGCCCCCGGACGATTGCCCGGTCAGGCCCTTGGCCACCTCTTCGGCTTTGGTGTAGTTCAACTGGAAGGACTGCGTGCGCAACGGCTCCAGCAAAGCGATCTGCGCCTTCGATTCAAGCTCGACCTTCTCTTTGGTCGCCAGTTCGTCCTTGGGCGCAATCCAGATCACGTTGCCCGACTTCCGCAAGCCCAGCCCCTTGGCCTGCAGGATGATGTCCAGCGCCTGATCCCAGGGCACATCCTTGAGGCGCAGGGTCACGTTGCCGGTGACGGTGTCGCTGGTGACAACGTTGAAGTTGGTGAAGTCGGCAATCACCTGCAACAGCGCGCGCACTTCGATGTTCTGGAAATTCAAAGACAGCTTCTCGCCCGCAAAGCCCGGGCCCTGGGTCAGCTTGTTGGGATCGATTTTTTGCTGGCGAACTTCCAGCACGAACTGGCTGTCGCTCTGGTAGGCGCTGTGTTCCCAGGTGCCGCGCGACTCGATCACCATGCGCACCCGGTCGCCGGCTTGCGTGCTGGCCACGAACTGAACGGGCGTGCCGAAGTCGGTGACGTCGAGGCGCTGCCGCATGTTCTCGGGCAAGGTCGAGCGCAGGAACTCGACGACCAGGCCCTTGCCCTGCTGGCGGATGTCAACACCAACCTGGTTGTTGGGAAGGTCGACGACGACACGGCCAGCGCCGTCGGGCCCACGCCGAAAATCAATGCCTTTGAGCGCCAGCTGGGTGGTGTTCAGGCTTTCCGCGAAGCGCTGCGCCGTGGTGGCAGCGGGTGCGCCGGCAATCACCGGAGCAGGGGCGCTGTCGAGCACCAACAACAACACCTTGCCTTCGAGCTGCGCACGGTAGTTGGTGGCTTGCTTGAGGTTCAAAACCAGTCGGGTGCGTTCACCCGCCTGCGCCACGCTCACCGAGCGCAGGTTGCCTTGATTGATCTCGACGCTGGAGCGCCCCATGGCATTGCCCACGCCGGGGAGGTCGATCGCAATGCGGGGAGGCGTCTGGATGGTGAACCCCACCGGGACCGAGGCCAACGGCTCGGTCAGTTCGATGCGGACCACTTCCGACCCGGCCTGCTGGGTGCTGTTGATCGATTGGATCGCATTCTGGGCAATCGCCAAGGCAGGCGCGCCGACAAACAACGCGAACGCCAGGGCACGTGCGCGCCACTTACTCATCATCTGTTTCTCCTGACTTCTGTTCATCGCGCCTTCTCCTGGAGCTGGAGGGCGCTGGCGCGCTCTATCCATTCGCCCGCTGCATCCTGAACGATCTCCCTGAGCGAGACACCGGTTTCAGAAATTTTGGTGATCTTTCCGTAGTTCTGACCGAGGTAGTCGCCCGGCTTGACCTGGTACAGCAAGTTGTCGACTTTGAGCAGCGCATAGGGCCGCCCGGTCCTCACCACGCTGCCCACCATCGTCATGCTGTCCAGCGGGTATGCTTCCAACGGCTCTCTGCGGCGGTTGATTTCAGCCGAAAGCAGCGAATTGGGTTGCCTGGCTTCCTGCTTAAGCGCCACGCTCAGCTTCTGCGTGCTGAAGGGCTCGACACCGGTCAGTGCCGAATAGCTTTGCGGGTTGAACTTCTTGGGCGGGGACAAGGGTGGAACGTCGGGCTTGACCTCGCGACGCTGTTGCTCCATCCACTGCGCCAATTCTTCCTGTTCGCCGCTGCAAGCCGCCAGGGCAATCGAGAACGCCGCCAATGATGTGAGCAGTTTCCATCGCTCCAGCTTGCCCGTCATTTCTTTGCCCCCGCCTTGGTCTTCTCAGCGGCCTTCTTGATCTGTTCGAGTTCGCTCGCGTCCAGATACCGGTACGTGCGAGCCGTGGCCTCCATCGACAAGAGCCCGGCGGAGTCGCGAACCGTGCCGATGCTTAGGTTGTGCAAGGTGACGATGCGCGACAGATTGGCGATGTCGGCGGCGAACGCCCCGAGGTCGTGATACCTGCCGCTGACCTTGATGGCGATGGGCAACTCGGCGTAGTAGTCCTTGACCGCAACCTGGCCGGGGCGGAACAACTCAAACTGAAGGCCCCGCCCCAAGCCGGCCTGGTTGATGTCGGACAGCAGGGCGTCCATCTCGGCCTTGCCTGGCAGCTGCTTTTCCAGCTGCGTCACGTATTCTTCGACCTGCAGCTTTTGCTTGCGCAACTCGCCCAGGTTGACGGCCTGTCCCAGCTTGGCCCGGTAGTCGATTTTGAGCGCGGGTTCCTTGTTTCGCTCCGCGTCCAGTTCTTCATGCGCGGTGGACAAGAGGGCAAACCAGCCGATCAACACCACGGCGATGGCCACCGCCGTCCATGCCAACATCTTCGGCAGCATCGGCCACTGGCCTGGCTCTCTGCCATTCAGGCCGCGGAACTGCGACGCGGCTCCGCCCAGCACCGAGTTGAGGTCGATGTTCATCGATTTCGCTTGAGTCGCCATGTCGTTCTCAGGCTTTCTTTGGCGCAGCCGCGCTGGCGGGTTTGCCGGGCGCGGGCACCTCGGCCACAGCGGCAGGCTTGTCCTGCGGACGCTTCACGGTCACGCGAACCGAGAAGTCGAACAAGCGCTTCTGGTCCTTGTTAGCCGCTTGCACCGTGGCAGCCTTGCTTTCAACGAGCTCGGGGCGGACCAGCCATTCCGAACTGTTTGCCGTGTTGCGGAGAAACTCTGAAACGCGCTCCTGGGTTTGCGCGATACCCGTCACACTGAGCACCTGGCCGTCTTGCTTGACCGCCGTGAAGTAGATGCCCTCGGGCGTTTGCTTGACCAGCTCGTTTAGCAGATGCACCGGCAGGTTGCGATCGATCTGCAGATCTTCGACTGCCTTCTGACGCGCCTTGAGCGATTCGATTTCAGCCTTCAGGGTCGCGATGTCCTTGATCTGGATCTCGAGCTTGGCGATCTCGGACACCAGGTATTGGTTTCGCTCGCGCTGGGCCGAGGTCAATTGTTGAACGAGGACGTACCACACGCCCACCGCAGCCAACCCGGCCACGGCGGCCAAGCCGAGGCCGGTGAAGAAAGCAATCTTCTTGCGCTTGCGCTTTTCTTCCCGGTGCGGGAGCAGGTTGATCAAGATCACTGCAGGAACCTCCGCATGGCCAAGCCGCAGGCGGTGAGGTAAGAAGGCGCCTCGCGCCGCAGCTTGCTTTCACGCACCGCGGAGCCCAGCTTCATGTTTTCGAATGGGTTGACGACCATGGAGGCGAAGCCGGTCAACTCGGTCACCCGGTCCTTCAGGCCAGGCAAGGTGGCCGTTCCGCCGGCCAGCATGACGTAGTGCACCTTGTGGTGCGGCGTGCTGGTGAAGAAGTACTGCAGGGCGCGCCCGATCTCCTGCGACAGGCTGTCGACAAACGGAGCGAGCAACGAAGACTCGTAGTCCTCGGGCAGATCGGCGGCCAGCTTTTTCTGCTCCGCTTCTTCGTAGGAGAAACCGTACTGGCGCGAGATCAATTGCGTGAGCTGCGAACCACCGAACGCCTGATCGCGGTCGTAAAGCATTTCGTCGTCGCGCAGCACTTTGAGGCTGGTCGTGTCGGCGCCGATTTCGAACAGCGCAACCAACGCATCCTTGCCTTCATTGGGCAAGCTCATCACCACACGGCCCATCGCCAGGCGCGACGCATGCGATTCAATGTCCAGCACCATGGGCTTGAGGCCGGCCGCCTCGGCCAGCCCTTGCCGATCCTGCACACGGTCTTTGCGCGAGGCGGCAATCAACACTTCAACATCGCCGACCGATGTGGGGCTTGGCCCGATGACGCAGAAATCGAGGCTGACCTCGTCGAGCGAGAAAGGGATGTACTGGTTGGCTTCGGACTCGACCTGCAGTTCAAGTTCTTCATCGCGCAAGCCGGCCGGCAGCATGATCTTCTTGGTGATCACCGCGGATTGGGGCATGGCCATGACCACATGGCGGGTCTTGGTCCCACTCTTGGTGACGACCCGCTTGACCGCTTCGGCCACTTCATCGAACTTCTCGATTTGGCCGTCGGCGATCCAGCCCTTCTCAAAGCTCTCAACGCCGAAACGCTCCAAAACATATTCGCCCGCGGCGTTTTGACCCAGCTCCACCAACTTCACGCTGGACGAGCTGATATCCAGCCCGATCATCGGCGGATGCTTGCGGCCCAACAACGTGTCAAGGAAGCTCACGACGCCTTTCTCCCAGCGGCAGAATCCGAGTGCTGGACTGTTAATAAGCTGCGCGAATGCTAGCAGTAAAGCCTATGAACGCCAAAGATGTTTGCTCTGCTGCGCGCCCGCTCGCGTTGCAAATCTCACACCTGCCGCCCGCCCGGTAAGCGGGCTCGCTGATCGTTCGCCGAAAGGCTGGGCCGCGGGTCCGCGAAAGCGGTTCGCACGGCATGCGACGCTTCCGATTGCGGTTCTCATGCTTTCTATAATGCGGCGCATCAACGTTGGAGTCTCATGAGCGAATCCGAGAGCGCGCCCGAGCGGCCTGCCGAAGCGTCTGCGAGCAATCCGGCCGCATTCGCGCTGGCCCATGTTGTGCGATGGCTTGGCAAGACCGGCGCGTGGATCGTCGGCTTGACGCTGGCAGCCGCTGTGTCGATCGTCCTGGTCGCGTCGATTGCGCTGGCCGTGGCTTATCCGAATCTGCCCGAGATCAGCGGGCTGTCCGACTACCGGCCCAAGCTGCCGATGCGTGTCTTCGCGGCCGACGGCGTGTTGCTCGGCGAATTTGGCGAGGAGCGGCGCAACTTCCTGCCCATCGCGCAGATCCCGAAAGTCATGCGCGACGCTGTGCTGGCCATCGAAGACGCGCGCTTTTATGACCATGGCGGGGTCGACTACAAAGGCGTGCTGCGCGCGGTTCGTGCCAACCTCGGCGATGCACGCGGCCAGGGCGCCTCGACCATCACGATGCAGGTGGCACGCAACTTCTACCTGACCAGCGAGCGCACCTACACGCGCAAGATCTACGAGATCCTTCTGACGTTGAAGATCGAAAGCCAGTTGAGCAAGGACGAGATCCTTGAGCTCTACATGAACCAGATCTACCTGGGCCAGCGCGCCTACGGATTTGCGTCGGCCAGCGAGATCTACTTCGGCAAACCGCTGGCGGGCATCACGCTGGCCGAAGCGGCGATGCTGGCCGGTTTGCCCAAGGCACCGTCGACCTTCAACCCGATTGCCAACCCGAAGCGGGCCACCGAGCGCCAGCAGTACATCATTGACCGCATGCTGGTGAACGGGTTCATCAGCGCGGAACAACACGACGCGGCAAAAGCACAGACGCTGAAATACCGCTCGCTGTCGGAGGTGCCGCCGAATGCTGAATATGTGGCCGAGACCGCCCGCCAGCTGATCTTCAGCCAGTATGGCGACGACACTTACACGCGGGGCCTGAACGTCTACCTGACCCTCACGTCCACCGAGCAGCTGGCGGCCTACCGCGCGCTGCGCAAGGGAATCATGGACTACGAGCGGCGCCAGGTCTATCGCGGCCCCGAGGCTTACGCGGATTTGCCGGCCGATCCCAAGGATCTGGATGCCCGCATCGCCGAGGTGCTCCAGGAGCATCCCGACAATGACGAACTGAAAGCCGCCGTCACCTTGGAGGCCGGGCCCAAGAAACTCGTCGCGGTACTCGAGACCGGAGAGTCGGTCACGGTCATCGGCGAGGGCCTGCGTCCCGCAAGCTCGGGGCTGGCGCCGAAAGCCAACCCCAAGATCCAGATCCGCCGGGGTGCGGTGATCCGCTTGATCAAGAACGCAAAGGGCGATTGGGGCATCACCCAATTGCCCGAGGTTGAAGGCGCGTTCGTCGCGCTCGATCCGCAGACCGGCGCGGTGCGGGCCATGGTCGGCGGCTTCGATTACTCGAAGAGCAAGTTCAACCACGTGACGCAGGCATGGCGCCAACCGGGCTCCAGCTTCAAGCCGTTCATTTACTCCGCGGCACTCGAAAAAGGTTTCACGCCCGCGACGGTGATCAACGACGCTCAGCTGTTCTTCGACGCCGAAGCCACCGGAAGCCAACCGTGG
Organism: Methylibium sp.; assembly: GCA_031378125.1. Classification (GTDB taxonomy): domain Bacteria; phylum Pseudomonadota; class Gammaproteobacteria; order Burkholderiales; family Burkholderiaceae_C; genus LGRD01. The sequence goes on from JANNDW010000132.1 coordinate 13,664, forward strand.
GAGCCCAAGAACTACGACGGCGCCTTCGATGGCCCGATGTCGATGCGCCGCGGGCTGGCCAAGTCGAAGAACATGATCTCGATCCGCATCCTGCAGGCCATCACCCCGGGGTTCGCGCAGGACTGGATCGCGCGCTTCGGCTTTGAAGCCGACAAACACCCGGCCTACCTGACGCTGGCCCTCGGCGCCGGCTCGGTGACCCCGCTGCAAATGGCGACCGCGTATGGCGTCTTTGCCAACGGCGGATACCGCGTCAATCCAATTTTGATCAGCAAGGTCACCGACTCCAAAGGCCGGGTGCTGAACGAGACCAAGGCGCCGGTGCTGGACGAATCCTTGCGCGCCATCAATGCGCGCAACGCCTTCATCATGTCCAGCCTACTGCAGGAAGTGACGCGCAGCGGGACGGCGGCGGGAACCCAGACCAAGCTGAAGCGGACCGATGTTTACGGCAAGACCGGCACCACCAACGACTCGCTCGACACCTGGTTCGCCGGATGGCAGCGCAATGTGGTGGCGGTCGTCTGGATGGGCTACGACACCCCGCGCAAGCTGGGCGACAGGGAAACCGGCGGCAGCATGTCGCTGCCGGTCTGGATTGACTACATGGGCGTTGCACTCAAAGGCGTGCCGGTGCAGGAGCCCAAGGCGCCACCAGGCGTGGTCAACCTCAACAACGAGTGGTACTACGAAGAGTATTCCCACGGCGGCGGCGTCAGCAGCCTGGGGCTGGAAGAGCCGGCCGCGGCCCCACCACCGAACGAAGAAGAGCGCAGGGGCATCCTCGATCTGTTCCGGCGTTGAACAGTGCCCCCCAGTCGCTTCGCTCCTGCCCCCGAGGGGCGCCAACTCTATGCCCGGGAAACCCGTGCATGAGTTGTGGCTTGAGAGCGCCTGCTTCGCGTTGCCCCTGAAGGTTGGCCCGGCGCCGAACTCACGCTACAGGCAAAAACCGCAATGCTCGGCCGGCCTGCGCGCTGGCACAGTCTGACAGCGCCGCATAAAAGTCGCGGCCGTCTTTCGTGTCTGTCCAGCGGCCTTGAACGCAGCGGAAGTGAAACCCGCCCGAACGCGCGGCGAGCCAGAGTTCATGCAGCGGGGGCTGGGTGTTGATGACGATCTTGCTGCCGTTCGGAAAGCTCAGCTCCAGCAAGCCGCCGGTGCGGCTGGCATCGATGTCGACGACATCGTCTTGCAACCAGGCGTCCACAGCGGCTTCGATGCCGCCGAGCACCGCCGCGGTCAACGTGTGGTAGGCGCGGTCGGTCAGCGTGTCGGGGGCTGTGGGTGCGGTCATGGCCGGTAGAATGAAATCATGTTGCAGTGCAAGACAAGTGTAGCGATCCAGGCGATAGGGATGACGGCCGCAGGCTCTTTGACGGCCCTTGCCATTGCACTGCTCACTGGGGTGGCGGGGTGCGGCCAGAAAGGCCCGCTGAGCCTGCAGACGCAACCCACAGCGCCGATCGGCGCCACGCCGGCCTCATCTCCCGCGCCGGCCCAATGACGCTTCCCGGCTCACCCCACTTTGCCTACCGAGACGGCGAACTTTTCATCGACGGCTGCGCGCTGAGCGGTCTGGCGCGGCGTTTCGGCACCCCGCTGTACGTGTACTCGAAAGCCTCGATGCTCGACGCGCTGTCGGGCTACCAGCGTGCGCTGTCCGGCCGCGAGCATCTGATTTGCTACGCGATGAAGGCCAACTCCACCCTGGCGGTGCTGCAGACGTTCGCCCAGGCGGGCTGCGGCTTCGACATCGTGTCTGGCGGCGAGCTCGAACGCGTGCTTGCCGCGGGCGGTACGGCGTCGAAAGTCATTTTCTCCGGCGTCGGCAAGACGCGCGCTGAAATGAAACATGCGCTCGAGGCCGGCGTGATGTGCTTCAACGTCGAGAGCGAGGCCGAACTCGATGTGCTGTCGGAGGTCGCGGCGCAGACCGGCCTGACCGCGCGGGTCAGCCTGCGCGTCAATCCGGATGTGGATGCGTTGACCCACCCCTACATTTCCACCGGCCTGAAGGGCAACAAGTTCGGCATCGCCCATGCGCGTGCGGTGGCGAGCTACCTGCGAGCCGCCCAGTTGCCGCACCTGCAGGTGGTCGGCATCGACTGCCACATCGGCTCGCAGATCACCGAGACCGGCCCGTACCTTGACGCGCTGGATCGTTTGCTCGACCTCGTCGAGACCGTCGAGGCGCGCGGAATTGCCATTCCCCACCTCGACCTCGGTGGCGGCCTGGGCATCACCTACACCGACGAACAACCGCCCGCCGCCGAGGCGCTGGTGCGCACCCTGCTCGCACGCATCGACGCGAGGGGGCACGCCCATCGCAAGCTTCTGCTGGAGCCCGGCCGTTCACTGGTGGGCAATGCCGGTGCGCTGGTGAGCGAAGTGCTCTACCTCAAGCCGGGCGAAGAGAAGAACTTCTGCGTGGTCGACGCCGCGATGAACGATCTGGTGCGCCCTGCCATGTACGACGCGTGGATGCGCATCGTCGCCTGTCGTCCGCGCGCGGGGCCTGCGATGACCTGGGATGTGGTCGGCCCGGTGTGCGAATCGGGCGATTGGCTGGGGCATGACCGGGAGCTGGCGGTCGTTGCCGGTGACTTCGTGGCCGTGCTGTCCGCAGGCGCTTACAGCATGAGCATGGCCAGCAACTACAACAGCCGGGGCCGCGCCGCCGAGGTGATGGTCGACGGCGACCGGGCTTGGCCGATCCGCGACCGCGAGCTGGGCACGGAACTCTTTCGCGGCGAACACCTGCTGCCGCCGACCTGAGCGACCACAGCGGCGGCGCACCTCAAGCCACGACCCACGCACGGGTTCCCCGGGCGTCGGGTTGGCGCCCCTTGGGGGCAGGAGTGCAGCGACTGGGGGGCTGACTCAAATCCGCCCTTCCTCCACCGCATGGCAGGCAATCAACACGCCCTTCAAGCTGTTCAATGCCGGGCGCTCTTGCTTGCAGCGCTGATTGGCATGCGGGCAGCGCGGGTGGAACGAACAGCCGCTCGGAGGGCTGAGCGGGTTGGGCACTTCGCCCTGGACCGGCGTGCGGGCGCGGCCGCTCATGTGAATGTCCGGAATGGCATCCAGAAGCATGCGCGTGTACGGGTGGCGCGGCTGCGAGAACAGCGTGCTCTTGTCGGCCAGTTCGGCCAGGCGGCCGAGGTACATCACGCCGACCTGGTCGCTCACATGGCGCACCACCGCCAGGTTGTGCGAGATGAACAGGTAGGTCAGGCCCCGCTTGCGCTGCAGGTCCTTCATGATGTTGAGCACCTGCGCCTGCACCGACACGTCCAGCGCAGAGGTGGGCTCGTCGCACACCAGAAACTCGGGCTCGGTGGCCAGCGCGCGCGCGATCGAGATGCGTTGGCGCTGCCCGCCCGAGAACTGGTGCGGGTATTTCGCCATGTCGGCCGCGGCCAGTCCTACCGACTTCAACAGCTCGCCGACCCGTGCCTTGAGCTCATCCTTGCCGACCCGCGTTGAGGCCGCGCCCGACACCCCCGCCAGCCCGTGTTCCTTGAGCGGTTCGCCGACGATGTCCTCGACCTTCCAGCGCGGGTTCAGGCTGGCGTACGGATCCTGAAAGATCATCTGCATGCGGCGGCGCAGCGCCTGCGCGCCGTTTGATCCCAAGGTGGCTGCGATGTCGATGCCGTCGAAGTTCACGTGCCCCCGGGTCGGCGCATACAACCCAACCAGCAGGCGGGCCACCGTGCTCTTGCCGCAGCCCGATTCACCCACCAGCGCCAGCGTCTGGCCGCGTTGAATGGAGAAGGCCACGCCGTCCACGGCATGCACAAACTGCCGGCTCTTGCGCTCGACGACGCGATTGAGCCACGGCGCGGAGACGTCGAAGGTCTTGGACAGGCCGCGCACCTCGACCAGCGGCGCCGGCGCCGTTTCCTTCAGACTCATGCCGCTTCTTTCAGCGTGGCGGCATGCAGCCAACATGCCGCTCGCGTGGCACCCGCGGGCAGCAGGTCGGGCCGCTCGGCGCGGCAACGCTCGAACACCTGCGGGCAGCGCGGGTTGAAAGCGCAACCGGGTGGAATGGCCGTCAGCCTGGGCATCGCACCGTCGATCTGCAGCAGGCGTTCGCGGTCTTCGTCCATCGCGGGGATCGAGCCCATCAGCCCCGTCGTGTAGGGATGCGCCGGCGAATGAATCACGTCGTGCACCGGCCCGATTTCGGCAATCCGCCCGGCATACATCACCGCCACCCGGTCACAGGTTTCGGCGATCACACCCATGTCGTGGGTGACCAGCATCACCGCCGCGCCGTGGTCCTTGCACAGGCGCTTCAGCAGCGAAATGATCTGCGCCTGCACCGACACGTCCAGTGCGGTGGTCGGCTCGTCGGCAACGATCAGCCGGGGCTCGGCCGCCAGCGCCAGCGCAATCACGACGCGCTGGCGCATGCCGCCGGAAAACTGGTGCGGGTACTGGTCGATGCGCTGCTCGGCCGCCTGGATGCCGGTTTCTTCGAGCAGCTTCACGGCCCGCTTGCGGGCCTCAAGGGCACCCAGCCGCAGGTGCGTCTGGATCGTCTCCACCAGTTGCTGCCCCACCGTGTACAACGGGTTCAGCGACGTCAAAGGGTCCTGAAAAATGGCGCCGATGTGACGCCCGCGCACCTTGCGCATTTCGTCGTACGGCAGGTTGTCGATGCGCCGCCCGTCGAACCGAATTTCGCCCGAGGCCACCCGGCCCGGCGGGTCCAGCAGGCCGATGATCGCCGAGCCGGTGAGCGACTTGCCGGCGCCCGACTCCCCGACAACGCCGAGGATCTCGCCCGGCGCGATGTCAAATGAAACATCGTCCAGCGCGACCAGCGTGGCATGCCGGGTCGGGAATTCGACGCGCAGGTTCTTCACTTCGAGCAGGGGAGTCATGACAGCCCCTCGTCCGACGAGTACGTCGGCCGATCCCCATGGGCCACTAGGGGCCCCTTCGTGGCCCTTGGGATGCGGGCCGGCCGAGGGCCACGTGTGGCCCCTTCGTGGTCCAAAGCGGCCCGGCGCTCGGCCCCCGCGCTTGCCACCATCGTCTTCATCTCAACCTCGGGTTCAGCGCATCGCGCAACCAGTCGCCGAACAGGTTGATGCTCAGCGCAATCAGCACCAGCATCGCACCCGGAAAGATCACCAGCCACCACGCGCCGCTGAACAGCTGCTTGTTGCCTTCGTTGATGAAGGTGCCCAGCGACGGCGAGGTGGGCGACACCCCCACGCCCAGAAACGACAGGGTCGCTTCGGTCAGGATCGCGGTGGCGACCTGGATGGTGGCCAGCACCAGCACCGGCCCCATCACGTTGGGCAGCACATGCTTGAACATGATGCGCAGCTGCGTCACGCCGATCACGCGCGCGGCCTGCACGTACTCCTTGTTGCGCTCGACCATGGTGGAGCCGCGCACCGTGCGCGCGTACTGCACCCAGCCCCCGAGCGTGATGGCGATGATCAACACAACGAAGGCCAGCGAATCGTTGGCCTGCGGAAACAACGCGCGGCCCACACCCGAAATCAGCAAGGCGATCAAGATGGCGGGGAACGACAGCATCACGTCGCACAGGCGCATGATGAAGGCATCGACCCGGCCGCCGACATAACCCGACAGCAGCCCCAGGCCCACGCCGATCAGCACCGAAAAGACCACCGCCGCACCGCCGACGAACAGCGAAATGCGCGCGCCGTACATCAGCGCCGACAGCACATCGCGCCCTTGTTCGTCGGTGCCCATAAAGTACTTGGCCTTGCCGCCTTCCATCCACGCGGGCGGCAGCATCGAGTCGCTCAGCTCCAGCGTCTTCAGGTCGAACGGGTTGTGCGGTGCGATGAAGTCCGCCCCCACGGCAGCGGCAATGCACAGCAACGCGACGAAGGCCGAGAACATGGCCACCGGCGAGGTGCGAAAGCTGTGCCAGACATCGCCGTCGAAGAAGCGCCGCAGCGCGCCCGGAGCGGAAACGGCGGAGGTGGTCATGGCCAATGCCGGGGCGGGG
>JANNDW010000141.1:0-2243 GCA_031378125.1 Methylibium sp.
GCCGAGCGCCTTTTCTTCGATGGTGGTCAGACCCCCGGCGATGTTGCCCTTGGTCGGCTGGCTGTCGGACAGGTCGCTGGTCTTGTGGCGGTTGATCACGTCCTGGTAGCGGTTGAACATGAACATGAACTGCTCGCGCACGCTGTCGTTGGCGCAGCGTGCGGCGACGATTTGTTCACCGCCGGTCAGCTCGGTGGTCTCGCCGAAACACAGGGTGCTGCCCAGCGGGTGCAGCTTGTCGAACGCGTTGCCCACCGTCGGGTTGGCGCCGCAGCCGCTGGTGGTGTCGCTCTCGCCGCACTTGGTGGAGACCCAGAGTTCGTGGATCGGGCACACCTCGCGCTGCTTCTCGCTGGCCGATTGCACGAAGTCGCGCGCGGCCTTGCTGGCACGCAGGATGGTGTCGTGGTCGCCATGGCCTTCGATGCCGAAGCCGATCACCGGCTTGCCGGTGGTCTTGATGCCGTCGACCACTTTTTGGGTCCAGCCGTCTTCGATGCCGATGACGACCACCGCCGCCACATTCGGGTTACAGCCGGCACCGATCAAGGTGCGGAAATGCAGGTCCAGGTCGGCGCCGAACTGCAGCCGGCCGTACGGGTGCGGGATCGCCATGGCGCCCTTGATGTTGTGCGCCACGGCCTCGGCCGCCGCGTTGGACAGGTCGTCCAGCGGCAGGATGATCACATGGTTGCGGACGCCGACACGGCCGTTTTCACGGCGGTAGCCGAGGAAGGTGGTGGTTTTGGAGATGATGGGCATGGGTTGGATTCCTGTTCAGGTTGCTGAGCGGCTCTTCGAGCCGCGAGCCGATACGGGCTGCGATCCCCACTGCGTGGGGCCCCTCTTTCGCCCTCCTCGGCTCACCAGCGCTTGGTTTTGATGTTGTGCACATGGGTATGTTCGCCCATCTTGATGGGCGCAACCACCTTGCCCATGTCGATGCCGTACTTCAGCACCGTGTCGCCGACGGCCATGTCCTTCAAGGCCACTTTGTGGCCGATCGGAATGTCTTGGCGGGCCTGGACGGTGAGGGTCTTGTCTTCGTCCATGATCCAGCCGGTCATGGAGGTGCCGGCCTTGACGCCTTCAACCACCACCACGGCCACGGTGTCTCTGGTGTCGTGCAGTACAAAATGAATCATCGGCAACTCCTTTTCGGGCTGGCTTGAATCGGAAGTCCGCATTTTTGGGCGCACACTTCGGCTTGTCAAACAGGTCATTCATATGACCTGGTTGATCTCATCGCGGGACGGCTACACTGGCCCGCCATGCCCGCTGCCGCCCGCCCTGCCCTGTTCGGTGCCATCGCCCCCGAATCGACCGGCATGCCCTTGTACCGCGCCGTCAAACGCGCCTTGCTGCAGGCCATCGAGAGCGGCGCCTGCGCGCCCGGCCGCGCGCTGCCCAACGAAACCGATCTGGCGGCCGCGTTCGGCGTCTCGATCGGCACGGTTCGCAAGGCTGTCGACGAGCTGGTGGCCGAGCATGTGGTGGTGCGCCGCCAGGGCCGCGGCACCTTTGTCGCCACCCACGGCACCGACCGCTTTTTGTTCCAGTTCTTTCACATCGAGCGCAGCGACGGGCTGCGCGAAGCGCCCGCGCTGGAACTGCTGTCGTTCGAGCGCCTGCGGGCCGACGACGCCGCCGCCGCGGCGCTGCAGCTGCGCGCCAACGACCCGGTGATCCAGATCGAGAATCGGCTGCGGCTGCAGGGCTCGGCCGTGATCCACGACCGGCTGACGCTGCCGTCGGCGCTGTTCAAGGGCTTGAACGAAAAGCGCTTCCGCGAGCGGCCGGGAACGATTTATCAGCTCTACCAGGTGGAGTTCGGGATCACCGTGCTGCGGGCCATCGAGCGCGCCCGGGCCGCGATTGCCGAGCGCGGCAGTTCGCGCATTCTGGGCGTGGCGCTCGGCGCGCCGCTGATGCAGGTGCACCGCACCGCGCTGACCTTCGGCGACCGGCCGGTGGAGTACCGGGTGTCGACCATCAACACCGCCAGGCACGACTACGTGAACCTGCTGTCCCGCCCGGCGGGCAAGACGGAGTGAGTGAGCGCGCTTGCCTTAAGCTGTGAACATGGACAAACGCATCGATCTCACCGCCCGAAACTTTCCCACCGCCCAGGAGGACGCCGACTTGGTGAAGGCGCCCTCGCGCTACGAAGGGCCGGAGAGCGCGTACCGGCTGGCGTTCACCGACAACGAATTCCTGCTGCGCGAAGAGTTGCGCCCGGTGCG
>JANNDW010000180.1:0-11874 GCA_031378125.1 Methylibium sp.
GGACGACCTGCCGGCCTACACCTTCAGCCGCGACGGTGAGCCGCGGCTGCAGCCCTGTGCCGAGGCCTGGCTGGGCGAGCGCGCCGGCCAGGCCCTTCTGGAGCGCGGCCTGATGCCGCTGCTCGGCGATCGACAGCGCGCAGCGGTGCGTCTGGTGCGCATGCAGTCGATCGCAGAGCCGCCGCAGCCACTCGCCGGGCCCTGGGGTTGAGTCGGCGCAGCGTTCCCGAGGCCCCGCTGTCGGCGGAGTCGCCGCCGGAAAGCAGTGGGCGTACGGTGACGACGTCCACGGCAGCGGCGAGTAGCCGCTCAACGCGCTACGGATCCGATCCAGGATCCCGGGTGCCCCTTGCTTGGCCGGGCTGTGCAAGAGCGGGCTCAAACGCAAAACCTGACCCCGACTCCGACTGACTCCGACTCAAGACCTGACCCCGGCTCCACCGAAGAGGTGTGATGGTCGCCCGTCAGGCACAAGCGGGCCAAACCATCAGACGTAGTTCGGGTTCAGCTCGAAGATCGCCTTGCAGGTCTGGTCGGTCACGAAATCATGCGAGATGACGTTGGGCAGATCCCAGCTTCCGCTGTTCATGTTGGCTTTGATCTCGTCGACGTAGGCGCCGAGGTTGGCGTGCGCTCCGCCGGTGTAGTCTTTTTCCTTCTTGCCGATGAGGGTGCGGCTGTTCGATGCGACCGTGCTCTTGTGGATGTCGCCGGCCCCGGCCGTCATGGTTTGCTGCCAATAGACAAAATGCAGGTGATTCCTGGGGTGCGCCTTGTGATCGGTGGCTGCGGTGGCCGCCGATTTGTGCACTGTGGTCATCTTGGCCGAGCCCTTGTAGATTCCGCAGGTACACAGGCCGAAGGGAACGTTGATGCCGTTCGAGTATTTGTAGAAAGGCAGGTAGCCGTCGTCAGCGCTGAAGTTGGTGTGGAACTCGCTCGCGAACACCATGATGACCTTGCCCCGCAACTGGCTCAACGGGCACAGTGCAATGTTGTCCTGGTCGGTGTAGATGTAGTTCAGCGTGCCCTGTTTTTGCATCAGATCGCCCAGCGCGATGCCCACCTCTCCGGGGCAATAGGTGTGCGAAAAACGAAGGATGAGGAATTCGCTGGGATAGGTCCGCACGAACGCGATGGCGTCGTTGACCGCCGTGATCAGGGTGCCCCCGTAGGCGCCGAGCGAGCCCACCCCGCCGGCATGTTTTTTCTTTTCGCGTCCGAAGTGGCCCATCGTAGGCACCAGGCTCTTGGTGGCCGAGTCCTTCTTCAGGAACACCCGGCAGTCGAACATCCTCGAGCCGCACATCGCCTGGTTGTAAATGTTCGAACCCTGGCAGCGCGCCCAGGCCTCAGGCGCCTTGCGCGTGCTCAGGCTCGTGCCGTAGACGCCGGCGTCATGGCTGCCGGGGATCACCATGTCGATCAGCATCGGATCGTTCTGGATCCGGGTCAGCCAGTTTTGGTTACTCATTAAGCTTCTCCATTTTTTCGAGTGAGTCGAAAGCGCCGGCACGAAGGCCGATGCCGCGTTGCTGATGTCACTGGGCTTGCATCGCCGACGGTCCTGCGTCGCCGCCGAACGAATACTGGAACTGGCCGTCTGCCGCGCTGACATCCACACGCTCGATCGGACGGCCATCCATCATCCGCGTCAGGAATTCGCGGCTGATATCCGGCAACATCGTGTTGGTCAGAATCGCGTCGATCATCCGCCCGCCCGATTCACTCTCGGTGCAGCGCGACACGACCAGCTTGACCACGTCGTCGCCGTACTCGAACGGGATCTTGTAGCGTGCCTCGACGCGCTTCTTGATGCGCTTGAGTTGCAGGACCACGATCTTGCCCAACATCTCGTCCGACAGCGGGTAGTACGGAATCGTCACCAACCGCCCCAGCAAGGCCGGCGGAAATATCTTCAGCAGCGGTTCGCGAAGCGCCTTGGCCAAACCTTCGGCATCGGGCATCAGCTCGGGGTCCTTGCACATGTTGGCGATCAACTCGGTGCCGGCATTGGTGGTCAGCAAAATCAGGGTGTTCTTGAAGTCGATGAAACGGCCCTCGCCGTCTTCCATGCTGCCTTTGTCGAACACCTGGAAGAACATTTCGTGCACGTCGGGGTGGGCCTTTTCCACCTCGTCGAGCAGCACCACCGAATAGGGTTTGCGGCGCACCGCTTCGGTCATCACGCCGCCTTCGCCATAGCCCACATAACCGGGCGGCGCGCCCTTGAGCGTGGAGACGGTGTGCGCCTCCTGGTATTCGCTCATGTTGATGGTGATCAGGTTTTGCTCGCCGCCGTACAGCGCTTCGGCCAGCGCCAGCGCCGTTTCGGTCTTGCCCACGCCGGAGGTTCCGGCCAGCATGAACACGCCGATCGGTTTGTTCGGGTTGTCCAGGCCGGCGCGGGAGGTCTGGATGCGCTTGGCGATCATCTCCATCGCATGGTCCTGGCCGATCACGCGCTGGCTCAGGGTGTGAGCCACCTTGAGGATGGTCTCCATCTCGTTGCGCGCCATGCGGCCGACCGGAATGCCGGTCCAGTCGCCGACGACGCTGGCCACGGCCTGGTAGTCCACTGTCGGCAGGATCAGCGGGGTTTCGCCTTGCAGCGCGCTCAGTTCGTCCTGCACGGTCTTCAGCTCGGCCAGTGCGTCGCTGCGTTCGCCGTCGGTCAACTTGGGCAACTCGGGCGCGACCTCGGCAGCGCTCTTCTCCAGCTTGCTGCCGGTGCCTTCGACCGGCCCGGCAACACCTCGTAGCTTGGCACGCAGACCCAACAGCCGGTCGACCAAGGCCTTCTCGGCCTGCCAGCGTGCTTGCAGACCTTCGAGCCGGATGCGTTCGGTGGCGAGCAGCTCGGTCACCAACCCCGAACGGGCCGCGGTGTCGATGCCGATCGCCGCCTCGCGGCCGATGATGCCCTCCTCGGTCTCCAACGCCTCGATGCGCTTGCTGCAATCGTCCACCTCGGCCGGCGTGGCGTGCAGGCTCACCGCCACGCGCGCGCAGGCGGTGTCTAGCAGGCTGACCGACTTGTCGGGCAACTGGCGCGCGGGAATGTAGCGGTGCGACAGCTTGACCGCCGCTTCCAGCGCCTCGTCGAGGATCTGCACCTTGTGGTGCGCCTCCATCGTGGAGGCCACGCCGCGCATCATCAAAATGGCCTTGGGCTCGTCGGGCTCGTCGATCTGCACGCTCTGGAAACGGCGCGTCAGCGCGGGGTCTTTTTCGATGTACTTCTTGTACTCGGCAAAGGTGGTCGCGCCGATGGTGCGCAACTGGCCGCGCGCGAGCGCGGGTTTGAGCAGGTTGGCGGCATCGCCAGTGCCGGCCGCGCCGCCCGCACCCACCAAGGTGTGCGTCTCGTCGATGAACAGGATGATGGGCTTGGCGCTGGCCTGCACCTCGTCGATCACCGAGCGCAGGCGCTGCTCGAACTCGCCCTTCATGCTGGCGCCGGCCTGCAGCAGGCCGACGTCGAGCGTGCGCAAGGCCACATCCTTCAAGGCCGGTGGCACGTCGCCACGCGCGATGCGTTGCGCAAAGCCTTCGACCACCGCCGTCTTGCCGACGCCGGCCTCGCCCACCAGGATCGGGTTGTTCTGGCGCCGCCGCATCAGGATGTCGACCACCTGGCGGATCTCGTCGTCGCGGCCGACGATCGGGTCCATCTTGCCGCCGCGGGCCTGCTCGGTCAGGTCGGTGGTGAAGCGCTTCAAGGCTTCTTGCTTGCCCATGGCGGCGGGCGAAATCGCGTCGCTGGCCTCGCCGGGCGCGGCACCCGACTCGGAGGCCGATTGCGACTGTTCGGGTGAGGCCGCCAGCAGCGACGCAAAGCGTTCGATCAGGTCGTCGAGCTTGATGCGCTCGAACTGTTTGCTGATGGACAGCAGCGCGCCGCGCATCGACGCCGTCTTCAGCAGGCCGATCAACAAATAGCCGGTGCGCACCTGGCGGTCGTTGAACATCAGCGAGCCGTACACCCAACCGCGCTCGACGGCATTTTCGACAAAGCTGGACAGGTCGGTCACCGACGACGCGCCGCGCGGCAGGCGGTCCAGCGACGTGGTCAGGTCGGCCACCAGTTGCGCGCCGTCGAGCTCGTAGTGCTTGACGATGCGGTGCAGGTCGCTGTCTTGCGCATGCAATATCTGGTACAGCCAATGCTGCAACTCCACGTAGGGGTTGCCGCGCAACTTGCAAAACACCGTGGCGCCCTCGATGGCCTTGTAAGCCAGCGGATTGAGCTTGCCGAACAAGGCGGTGCGACTGATCTCAGCCATGGTCTGTCCTTTGCAGGGGTGGATGCGCAGCGATGCGCGACGGGTTCAAGACGAGCGCGCGACCGTCCGGGTGCGGGCCCTTGCAGTGCAGCCAGGTGTCCCAGCCGAGCGCGCAGGGAGGGGCCGGTTTGGGGTGCGGTGCGGCGCCGGCCGACAGCTTGGGCACCTCGGCGCCTTTGAGCAGCAACCGCACATCCCACAACATCTCAAAGCCGAGCAACTGGCGCATCCAGTCGCGCAATTCGATCAGCGAGCGCTGCCCCGGCAGGAACTGGCGGTACTCGGCGTGGGTCAGCGGGCCGATGTGCAGGCGCAGCTTGTACTGCCGGTCCCAGACCTTCGCGCCAGCCACCGCCGACACGCCAAGGGCCGCGGTGCGGCGCGCCCCTGCCCCGCCCAGGCGGCTGCGGTCCTCATGGCGCAATTGCATCCAGTGGCCGACATAGGACTCGACCCGGATCGGCACGCTGAAATACTGGCGCAGCACCTTGGCGATCGACTCTGTGTTGCGCGTGGCCCGGGCGAGGTGGCCGCTGACATGGCGCTTGGCCGCATCTGGCACGCTGTCGGCGTGGCGCAACGGGGCCGGGCCCTGGCCGAACAGCGCGCTGACCCATTTGGCGAACTGATCGTCGCTGGCCCGGTCGGCCTGCACGGCCGGCTGGGCCTGCGCCCAGGCACGGTAGAACAGCAGCAGCGTGCGGTGGTGAAAGATGTCGGCAAAGGCGGCAAGCGTGGCGTCGCCGTGGTTGCGAAGGCGGTCGCGTGCGTACTCGGTCAGGTGCAGAGGCAGCGGGCCCATCGGGCCGAACAGGCCGAGGAAACGCACCCCCAGGCGCGGCGGCGCGTTCGGGCTGGTGCGAAACGACATGACCGCGGCGGGCGCGAAGTCGAGCTCGGGGTCCTGCCCCAGCCGCACCGGTTCGGCGCTCGGGCGCAGGGCCGCGCCCAGCCTGGGCGAGTTGCCGAACAAGCCTTCGATCTGGCGCAATACCGCAAAGAAATCAAACGCCCAGGGCTCGCGGGACAGCGCGTCGAACAAGCGGCTGCCTGATTGACGGCCCCGATCAGCGATGTCGCGCACTGCCCCCTCACCCCCGCCCTCTCCCCCGAATACAGGGGAGAGGGAGCCCGAAGCTGCTCCCTGTCCCGTTTGCGGGAGAGGGCTGGGGTGAGGGTGAAGGCGTGGCTGAACCATATCGCCGTCTCACAACGCCGCACGCGCCCCGATGCGCGGACCGCTGCGCATGATTTCACCGCGCGAGGCCGAGCGCAGCACGGTTTCGCAAAAACTGTTGGCCGACGCGTGGCGCGCGAAGAAGCAGTCCAGCACCGTTCCCAACAGGAAGGCGCTGCCGCCCTGAAAACCCATCTCGTCCACCGTGACGCTGATCTCGACACCGCAGCCGAAGGTCAGCGGCCCGGGGAAAGGCAGGCGCCGCACCACCGAGTGGGCGTTGACCTCCTGGATGCCGTCGACCTGCTTGGTCCAGGCCGGGTCCTGCTCGGGGCCATGCAAGGCCAGCAAGCTGCGCAGGGCGCTGGCGGTGCGCGCGCTGTCAACACCTGCGATGCTGAGGTAGTTGAGCGTCAGCAGGCTCACCATCGCCCAGCCGACATCGCCGCGCGCAAGGCGTTGCACCGGCCGCGTGGGACCGCGCAAGGTTTCGATGCGGCCCGCGGGGCCGGCACCGTCGAGCACCCAGGTGCTGCTGGATCCGGGCAGCAAGGTCGGCAGGTCGCGGTTGGTGACCAACGCTGTCAGCGAGAGCTGGCGTATGTCTTCCCGGTACGGCGCGTTGTTGGGGTCGACCAGCGACAGAAAAGCCTCTTGCCCGACGTAGGCCGAGCGTGGCCCTTCCAGGCGTTGGCGCGCTGACAGCAAGCGCGGCTCCCGGCGCACCGTGTAGTAGGCGCCGTGGTTGCGCGCGGCGTCGTGAAAGCTCGCGTACAGCGGCAGGAAGCTTTGTTCGGCCACCAAACCCGTGCCATAGCCGGTGACCGATTCGATGCTGTGCACCTCGAAGTCCATCGGCCGCGTTCGGTCCGGGACCACGTGGTACTCCCAGGCGCCCGGGCCCAGCTGAATGCGGTCGAGCCGCTTGCGGAACAGGTTGACGGCCGGGGTGCAGAACAGCGTCAGGCTGCCCGCGTTGACCAGCGATTCAAGAGCCGCCTCGCCGCGCGAAAACAGCAGCACGATCTCGGCCTCGCTGCTGGCCACCTGCGCCAGACGGCGCGCCAGATCGGTCACCTCGAAAAACATCAGCCGTTGCGGCATTGCGGCGTATTCCTGCAGCAGGCGGTGGCCGCTGAAGCCGCGCAGGGTTTCGGGCAGCACGGCCTGTTCGTCGTCGAAGCCCAGTGGCTGCACCGACTCGCTGTCGGCAAAGCCCTGCGCCGGGCTGCGGACCACACCCTTCGCACCGACCCCGCCGACCCAGGTGCCCAGCCCGGCGCCGAGCACCAGTTCATGCAAGCGATAGGCAACGTCGTCGGGCGCGGCCACATAGAGGGCCAGCCGGTCCAGCGGCAACTCGTTGAACTTGCATCCGCCGTGGGCTTTGAGGCGAACGCGCAAGCCGCCGCGAATCGGGCTGGCCACCGGCAGGCGCGTCAACGGCAGGTCGGGCGCAAAGCTGAAGTACTGCACCGATTCGATCTCGATCGGCCACAAGGTCACGTCATGCGCGGTGCGAAATTCGCAGCGTGTGTTCTGGCCGCGCACCGTCTCGCTGGTCAACGCGCTGTGGCGCGGCACGGTGAAGCCGCGCGCCAGGTTTGGGTCCAGCGGATCGGGCCGCATGCGCGCGATCAGCATCGAAGGTACCGGCGACAGAAAGCCGGGGTAGACCGTCTCCAGCAAATGCTGAACCAGGCGCGGGTGCTCGGCATCGATCTTCAACTGCACCCGCGCGGCCATGAACGCAAAGCCTTCGAGCAAGCGCTCGACGTACGGGTCGGTGACCTCCACGCCGTCCATCGACAGCCGCGCGGCGATCTTGGGAAACTCCGCCGCGAATTCCGCGCCCACCTCGCGCAGGTGGGTGAGTTCGTCGTTGTACAGACGCAGCAGGCCCGGGTCCATCAAGCCGCCCTCTTGCGCGGTGGACCGCCGATCATGTCGCGAACATCGATCTGCCCGGCCTCCAGGTCCACTTGGGTGCGCAACAACAATTCCAGCGGCACCGGCTGGGCCCACATGAAACCGCGGATCTCGAACTCGATCACGTTGTGGGTGTCGAGCATGCTCGATGCCTCGATCGCCTTGACTTCGAGTGAGTCATGCATCACCCGCGGCTCGAACTGCAAAATAGCTTGCTTGATGGTGCGCTCCAGCAGGGTGATGTCGATGCGCGAAGCCATCTGGCCCGACATCGGCGGCAGGCCGTAGTTCAGCACCGAGTCGGCCACCTGCGGATAGGCCTCGGCCTGCGCCCCCATGGGTTTGACGGCGTTGAGCAGCCAGGCCAGGTCGCGCAGCACCGCCTCGCGAATCTGCACCTTGTTCATCACACGGGTGTCGTCGGCCTCCCGCTTTGACGCGGGCGCCAGGTCGGTCAGCCGGTCGAGCAGCACCGGCTGCAGGCGGTCGCGTGCGTCATGGGTGGCCATGGGCAGGGTTCAGATCAGCCGGCTCATGTTGCGGCTGACGCAGCGGGTTCGGCATCCGCATCGGCCGCCGGTAGCAACGCGATCTCGCGAACCTGAAGCAGATCGACATCTGCCGCGCTGGTCGTCAACACACGCTGGCCCAGGCCACGAAAATGCGTGGCGCCGAGTTCCAGCCAGTCGGTGCGGCGTGCCAGCCGCAGCGCATTGTCGGCTTGCTCGGCGCTGCCTGGGTAGCGGGTCGGAATCAAGGCCACCGAGCCGCCACCGTTGGTGAACTCAAGCTGCGCGGCGCTCCACACCAGGTCGCGCAAATCAGTGGGGGCTTCGATCGTGAGCTTGGCGAGCGCGGTGAATGGCACCCAACAGTACTGGCCGTTGATGACAGCCTCGAGCACCGGGCCAAGGCGCGAATCGGCGTCGGCGATCCACTCGAACGCCACCCCATCCAGGCTGCCGGACACAGCCGGCGCCGCATCGAATGCGTCATCGCGCAGGCGCGCCGCTGAAAGCCCGTCGCCACGCGCATCACAACGCAAGGCTTCGATCATCAGCGCGACCCAGGCTTGCGGCTTGCCGAACACCATGGGCGTGTTCTTGCCGGCAAACACGGCCTCGCGCAAGGCTTCGCACTTGAGCGCCTCACGGTAGGTGCTGACCATTGCCAAGGTGCCGGCGTCGAGATCACCACATACGTTCAGTTGGGTCAGGGCGCGCGGCCATTGGCCCATCACGCACAGCAGCTGGAACAGGAAAACACGCAGCTTGGGGTTGGCGGGCTGCGCACGCACGCCGTCCTGCAGGCTTTTCAGCGCCGCGTCTAGATTGCCCTCGCGCAGGGCCTGTTCGGCGCTCTCAATGGGTGTCATGGTGTGGCTCCGCAACCGTTAAGCGAATCAGCCAGCCGGCAGCACTTCGGTCTCGAAGGTGTTCACACCCTTGCCCGCCCCCGCGTCGTCCTGCGGCCGGTACTCGACCTGAACCTTGAAGAAGGCAATTCGGATCTCTTCGGTGAGCTCCGGGGCGCCGTCCTCGATGCTGTTCAGCCGATGCGACACGATGCGCGCCTTCTCGACCGTGACGGTCAGGAACGGAACCGAGGCCACCCCGCCGGCCTTGCGCACGGTCAGAACCGCCTTCTTGATGACCTCGTTGTTGCGCAACGCCGACATCAGACCGGTCGAGGCGCTGTCCACCGGCTTGCGCACCACCAGTTCCTGCAGTGTGGTGGGCGCACCCTTGGCACCGAAAGCAGTGCCGTTGCCGTCCATGCCCCAGCTCCAGCCGCTGACTTCGATTTCATTCGCATGCAAGGGGTCGCTGGCCTCGCCCTTGATCTGCCCCTGCCTGGCGGCTTCGACCTTCAGGAACATGTCTGCGCGAGCCATGGCCGCTCCTCGACGAATGCTGGGATGAATGACGCACGCGCCGCCCGGCCAGTGGAGGCCGCGGCGCCTGCGGCGAAAGTTTCCTCAGCCGTACGGCTCGTTCGCGGGAACGTCCCAGGCCGCCGTGCTGGTGGCGTCCTTGCCGCCCGCATCAGCCTGCTTGGTGTATTCGACCTTGAACTTCGCAAAGTTCAGGCTGAGGTTCTCGGTCAGCTTGTCCTCACCGCCGCTACCGCCGGTGGACAGCGAGGACACCAGCACTTTGTCCAGCGTGATCTTGATGTACTCCAGCGGTTTGTCACCCGCCTTGCGCACCGTCAGCACGGCTTGTGTGATGTGCGTTCCCTTGCAGGCGGCCACCACCAGTGCCGTGCTGCTGCTATCGACATACTTGGTGATCGAGATGTCCTGCACGTTGACCTTGCCGGCGCCGCCACCCCCGCCGCCGTGGAAGGTCCCGCTTTGGCTCAGGCCCCAGCTCCAGGCCAGCACATCGATTTCTTCCTTGTGGGCGGCGTCCTTGGACTCACCCTTGATGTCACCGATCTTGATGAACATGTCTACAGCCATGATGCTTCTCCTTTGAAAAGTTGATTTTCAGAAAACGTCACGCCGCCTTTTGCGAAGGCAGCTTGGACACCAGACGCAGCGACACCGTCAGCCCTTCGAGCTGGTAGTGCGGCCGCAGAAAGAACTTCGAGGTGTAGTAGCCCGGATTGCCCTCGACGTCCTCGACCACCACCTCGGCGGCGGCCAGCGGCCGGCGCGCCTTGGTGGCCTCGCTGGAGTGCGCGGGGTCGCCGTCGACATAGTTCATGATCCAGTCCTGCAGCCAGCGCTGGACCTCGTCGCGCTCCTTGAACGAGCCGATCTTGTCGCGCACGATGCACTTCAGGTAATGGGCAAAACGGCAGGTGGCAAACAGGTAGGGCAGGCGCGCCGCCAGGTTGGCGTTGGCGGTGGCGTCCGGGTCGTCGTATTCGGCCGGCTTTTGCAGCGACTGCGCGCCGATGAAGGCCGCGAAGTCGGAGTTCTTCTTGTGCACCAGGGGCATGAAGCCGTTCTTGGCCAGCTCGGCCTCGCGGCGGTCGCTGATGGCAATTTCGGTCGGGCACTTCATGTCCACGCCGCCGTCGTCGGTGGGGAAGGTGTGGGTCGGCAGGCCTTCCACCGCGCCGCCCGATTCGATGCCGCGAATGCGCGAGCACCAGCCGTACTCCTTGAACGAGCGGTTGATGTTGACCGCCATCGCGTAGGCTGAATTGGCCCAGGTGTACTTGGTGTGGTCGGCGTTGGCCGTTTCTTCCTCGAAGTTGAATTCTTCGACCGGGTTGGTCTTGGCGCCGTACGGAATGCGCGCCAGGAAGCGCGGCATCGCCAGGCCGATATAGCGCGCGTCGTCGGACTCGCGCAACGAGCGCCAGGCGGCGTATTCGGGCGTGGTGAATATCTTCGTCAGGTCGCGCGGGTTGGCCAGCTCCTGCCACGAGCCCATGCCCATCAGGTTGGGGTCGGCGGCGGCGATGAAGGGCGTGTGGGCGGCGGCGGCGACCTTGGCCATTTCGCCCAGCAGTTCGACGTCGGGCGGGCTCTGGCTGAAGTAGTAGTCGCCCACCAGGCAACCGAAGGGCTCGCCGCCGAACTGGCCGAACTCTTCTTCGTAGACCTTCTTGAACAGCGGGCTCTGGTCCCAGGCCGTGCCCTTGTACTTCTTGAGGGTCTTGCCCAGGTCCAGCTTGGAAATGTTCAAGACCCGAATCTTCAACATCTCGTCGGTTTCGGTGTTGTTGACGAGGTGGTGCAGGCCGCGCCAGGCACTCTCGAGCTGCTGAAAGTCGGGGTGGTGCATCACCGCGTTGATCTGGGCGCTGAGCTTTTTGTCCAGCTCGGCGATCATGGCTTCGATGGAGGCGATCACGTCGCTGCCGATCAGATCGGTCTGCGACAGCGCCTGTTGCGCCAACGTGAGGATGGCCGCCTCGACCGCCGACTTGGCCTCGTCGCTCTTGGGCTTGAATTCCTTGTTGAGCAGGCTGGCGAAATCGCCGCCCTCGAATTCCACGCCTTGCAGCGCGGAGGATTGGGTTTGTGCATCTGCCATGGCGCTTCTCCGTCAGTGTCGTTGTGAGGTCCGCTTGTTCGTCTGACCAGGGGTCGGCAACTTCGGCGTCAGGCCTTGGGCTCGCCGGGCTCGTCGCCTGCCTTCTTGGCGCTGGCCAGGCTGCCCAGCAGCGCCGGATCGGCCATCACCTTGGCGAGCAATTCCTCGGCGCCGGTCTTGCCGTCCATGTAGGTGATGAGGTTGTGCAGTTGCTCGCGCGCCACCAGCAGCTTGTTGAGCGATTCGACCTTGCGCGCCACGGCGGCGGGCGAGAAGTCGTCCATGCTGTTGAAGGTGATGTCAACGCTCAGGTTGCCCTCGCCGGTCAGGGTGTTGGGCACCTGGAAGGCCGCCCGCGGCTTCATGGACTTCATGCGGGTGTCGAAGTTGTCGACATCGAACTCGAGCAGCTTGCGGTCGGCCACCGGCGGCAGCGCCTCGGTGGGTTTGCCCGACAGGTCGGACAGCACGCCCATCACGAACGGCA
>JANNDW010000187.1:0-14748 GCA_031378125.1 Methylibium sp.
GGCGCTTTGAACTTGTGAAATTTGCCGCAGCTTACACAAAGATCGGCGCGGGTTGGCCCAGGCCACCGCGCACTGGACACGCCCATCGTGCGCACGCTGTGGATGACGCTGGCCGAAGTGCGGGCCAGCACCGCGCGGCACCGCAGCCCGCTGGTGCTGCAGTGCATCGAGGACTTCGCGGCGGGGCGGCGTTACGCGCTGGAGACGGTGTTCACGCATCCGACAGTGTTTGCGCCGGGCTGATCCGGTTCGCCGGCTTCAACAAGGCCAACGCCAGCGCCCCCGCGCAGCAGCCCATCGCCAGCCACTGCACCGGCCCGAGCGGCTCGCCGTGCACGAGCGCGCCCGACACCATTGCCACCACCGGCACCATGATCGACGACAGCCCGGCGACGTTGGCCGGCAGCATGCCGACGATGGCGAACCAGCACACGTTGCCGACGCACATCGGCACCAGCGCGATGTAGCTGATGACCGCCACCGACTGCCACGAGGGCATGAACCAGTGGCCGTCGCCGAAGACGAGCGCGCCGATGCCTATCGGCAGCGCGGTGAACAGCAGTTGCCAGCCGGTCAGCACGGTGGCGGGCACGCTGACCTGGCTGCGCTTGAGGATCAGCGTGCCGATGGCCCAGCCCAGGCCGGCAAGCAGGCCGAGCGCCAGACCGAGCGGCGCCTGCGCATACGAAGCAAAGCTCGGCACCATCAACAAGGTGACCGCCGCGCCACCCAGCAGCACCGCCAGCAGCAGCCGCCGCGTCAGCCGTTCACCGAGCACGGCCCAGGAGATCAGCGCCGACCACAGCGGCATCGTGAAACCGAGCACCGCCGATTGGCCGGACGGGATCAGGATCGCCGAATAAGTGCTCGCGATGTTCCACAGCACCAGGTAGAAAAACGTCGCCGTGCCAAGCGTCGGCCAATGCGCGCGCGGAATCACCAGCGATTGCCCGCGCACGCGAGCCACCGCCAGCAAGGCGATGCCGGCCACGAACACCGCGACCGCGCGGAAGGTCCACACCGAGACTTCGCGCACCGCGAACGGGAACAGCGGCCAGTTCGTGCCCCACACCACCGTGAGGATGACCAGCAGGATCAGCGCGCGTGGCGGAATGGGGGTGGCGGTCATGGGGCGCGAGGCTCGCATGCTTCGGCCCCCGAGGCAAGGCCGATCGGTCCGCGTGCGTGCGCCTTGACATCGATGCGCGCGCCCTAAAATTCAGCCGATGAAACCCCAGCGTGTCGTCGTCGGCCTGTCGGGCGGCGTCGATTCGGCCGTCGGCGCGCACCTGTTGAAGCAACAGGGCCACGAGGTGGTCGGCATCTTCATGAAGAACTGGGAGGATGACGACGACTCGGAGTACTGCTCGTCCAACATCGACTTCGTCGACGCCGCCGCGGTGGCCGACGTGCTGGGCATCGCGCTCGAACACGTGAACTTTGCGGCCGACTACAAAGACCGCGTGTTCGCCGAGTTCCTGCGCGAATACCAAGCCGGCCGCACGCCCAACCCCGACGTGCTGTGCAACGCCGAGATCAAGTTCAAGGCTTTCCTCGACCATGCCCTGCGGCTGGGGGCTTCGATGATCGCCACCGGCCACTATGCGCGGGTTCGCCGGGTGCCGGCGAACCCGCGCATCGCCGATGGCCGTCATGACGAATCGTCCGCTGACGCGGCCGATCGCGCGCGCGTTCGGGAGCACGGCGGCGAGTACCAGTTGCTCAAAGGCATGGACCCGCTGAAGGACCAAAGCTATTTCCTGCACCGCCTCAACCAGGCGCAGCTGAGCAAGACGCTGTTCCCGGTGGGCGCGCTGCCCAAAACAGAAGTGCGGCGCATTGCCGCCGAGATCGGCCTGCCGAATGCGAAGAAGAAGGATTCGACCGGCATCTGTTTCATCGGCGAGCGGCCGTTTCGAGAGTTCCTGAACCGCTACCTGAGCCACGCGCCCGGGCCCATCGAGGACGACCACGGGCGCGTGATTGGCGAGCATGTGGGGCTGAGCTTCTACACACTGGGTCAGCGCAAGGGCATTGGCATCGGTGGGCTCAAGGAACGCGGTGCGGCCCGAGGCGGCGCCGACCATGCGCCCTGGTTCGTGGCTCGCAAAGACATGGCGAGCAACACCCTCATCGCCGTGCAGGGGCACGGCCACCCGTGGCTGCTGTCCACTGCGCTGACGGCCGACGATGTGAGCTGGGTTGCCGGCCGTGCCCCGGCGCCGGGCGAATTCGGCGCGAAGACACGCTACGCCCAAGCCGACGCGCGCTGCGAGTTCAATGTGAATGCGGCACCCGGCACAGCGCAGGGTGCCGCGTTCAGATTGCGCTTTGGCGTCCCGCAGTGGGCGGTCACGCCAGGGCAGTCGGCCGTGCTGTACGACGCCGAGGTGTGCCTGGGTGGCGGCGTGATTTGCGCCGCGCGCTGATGCGCGCTGGCGCCCGCTGACGCGCGCTACAAGGGCCGCCCCAGGTCCATCGTCCAGTAGGTGTTGTAGCCGCTGCCGGCTGCGCCGGGGATGCAGGCCAGGCCGACTTCGGTGAAGTTGGGGCTCATCAGGTTGGCGCAGTGGCCGTCGCTGGCGGTCCAGCCGTCCATCACGCTGTCCACGGTCGCGTAGCCGGCGGCGATGTTTTCGCCGAGCGTGCTCCACGCGTAGCCGGTCGCATTGACGCGGTCGGCCAGGGTGCGGCCATCGGCGCTGGTGTGCGAGAAGTAGTTCGCGCTCGACATGTCTTGTGAGTGGCCTTCGGCGGCCTGGGTGAGCGGCGCGCCCCAGGTCAGGGCCGTGGTCGGCGCAAACGTGCCGCGTGCGCCACAGGTCGCGCCCGAGGCGCGAAGCTGGTTGATGCGCGCAAGCGCGCTGGCCGCGAAGTTGCTCAGGCCACAGGTCGCGGTGCCCGCGGGCGCCGGTGCCGGCGCAGGGGCCGCAGAGGATGCTGGTGGGGCCGCGGGGGAAGGTGCGGATGCGGTTGCCGGCGCAGGTGCAACGGACGTCCCTTGCGCGCCCGACACAGCGGCCGGTGGGTCGCCGCCCCCGCCGCCGCAAGCGGCCAGCAGGACCAGCGCCACGGCGCTCGCTGTGATTCGGCTCGGAGTGTGTTTGATAGGAGTCATGTTCCGCGGGCCCTTGAAAGTGGTGAATTCCATGCGGCGAGCCAAGCTCCACGCACTCCACCGCCAGGGCTTGCCCGTCGGGGCCCGGGCAGACCTGTTGCGGCGCGCGATTCAGCGAGACGTCGTGCCCGGGCGCATCACCCGGCAGGGTTGATATCGGCAGGCACGGCGGCTCGCACAGGCCGCGGCCACCCATGCCGCGCAGAGAAGCGTGGTGTTTTGCCTTCTTTTCCGTCGATCAGTTGAAATTCAGCAGCGCAAAACGAAACGGGCGGCCCGCAGGCCGCCCGTTGTTTGGAGAGTGATCGCCGCAAATGCAGCGTCAGGCGACCTTCTTGGCCCAGGCGCTGCACCAGCCCGCCGCGGCGACCTGCTTGCCGGCGAACAGGGGGCAAACGCCAGCGGCGTCTTTGGGCTTGCCCTGGAACAGCTGGCAGTTGGCACAGTTGTCGGCACCCGCATGTTTGGGATACTTGGCGGCGTCGACCTTGGTAGCGTCTTGTTTGTAACCCAGCGCCACGGCCTGCGGATCGGCCTCTTCGAGCTTGGGGCCGGCCTGCGCCAGGGCCAGCGTGGCGCCCAGTGCCGAGCCGCCGGCGACTGCGTGAATGATGAAGGTGCGGCGAGTGGTGTTGCTCATTGAAGATGTCCTGTCGGTTGAAGAAAAAATTTGCCGGGCGCGGCCACCGGCGGATTGTTGCCGCGCCACACCCAGCGCCCAACGGATGAAACCCGAATCGGTTGTCAAGCGGCAACTCCGGCCACTCCGACAAGAAAGCAAGGCATGACCACGCTCCCCCCCGATCACCCGCAACGATTTGCCCTTGCCGAAGAAGCCCATGCCAGGCCGCCCGAACCGCTGGAGGCGCCGTCGCGCGCCACCTACGTGGCGGTGCTGGTGGAGCACGATGACCGGGAGCGCGAGCGGGCCCACCTGGCCACACTGTGTGAACACTTCGCCGTGGCGCCGCCCCCGGCCGGGGCAACCCATTTCGGCGCCAGGCTCGGCGCATTGCGCCTCAAGTGGGAGCGCCACGGCGAGTTCTCCGGCTACACCTTCTTCACCGCGGGCACCAGCCCGTTGCCCTTCAGCGAGCCGCCGGCCGCGATGCTGCCACCCGGTTGGCTGGCGGCCGTGCCGGGGGCCACCATCGTCGCGGCGCATGCCGAGCTGATCCCTGCCGCCGAGCTGGCTCCGGACGCCGCATTCCTGGCGCGCCACTTCAACGGCAACATCGCGGTCGGGGCCGAGATCGGTGACGGCGCGGGCCTGGCCTTCACCGACTTTCGCATTCACGGCGACGGCTGTGCCCGCTTTCTGGTGCTGGACCGCAGCTTCACGCCGCGCCAGGCGGGGCGCAGCTTGCAGCGCCTGTTCGAAATCGAGGCCTACCGCATGCTCGCGCTGCTGGCGCTGCCAATCGCGCGGCGCCAATCGGCGCGCGTCGTGGCGATTGAAAAATCGCTCGCGGCGCTGACCGACGCGATTGCCCGAGGCACGGCCCGCGACACAACCCGAGACAGCGCCGGTGGCAGCGACGACGAAGCCCTGCTGCACGAGCTGACCCGGCTGGCCGCCGAGGTCGAAAGCGGGTTGGCTGCCAGCCAGTTCCGCTTTGGCGCCTGTCGTGCCTACTTCGAGCTGGTGAGCACCCGCATCGCCGAACTGCGTGAACAGCGTTTGGCCGGCATCCAGACGATTGAGGAGTTCATGGCGCGCCGCTTCACCCCGGCCGTGGCCACCTGCACCACCGTGTCGCAACGGCTGCACGACCTGTCCGAGCGGGTGGCGCAGGCCAGCGCGCTGCTGTCGACGCGCGTGGACATCACGCGCGAACGGCAGAACCAGGCCTTGCTGGCGTCGATGGACCGGCGCGCCAAGTTGCAGCTGCGGTTGCAGCAAACGGTGGAAGGCTTGTCGGTGGCGGCCATCGTGTACTACGTTGCCGGTGTGATCGGCTACCTGGCCAAGGGGCTGAAGGCCGGCGGTCTGCACATCGACCCCGACCTGACGGTGGGCCTGCTGATTCCGGTGGTGGCCGTGCTGGTGATGCTGGGCTTGCGCCGGGCGCGCAAGAAGATCGCCCACGCCGACCACGGCACGCCGGCACAGCGCGGTTGATGCGCTCCGAACCTCGCGTCGACGGGGCGGGCCGTCTGCTAACCTGCGCCGTCTTTCATTGCAGCCGGCATCGAACATGTCCTTGACCTTCCCGTTTTCCGCCATCGTCGGCCAGGACGAAATGAAGCTGGCGATCCTGATCGCCGCCATCGACCCCAGCATCGGCGGGGTGCTGGTGTTCGGCGACCGCGGCACCGGCAAGTCCACCGCCGTGCGGGCGCTGGCCGCCCTGTTGCCCAAGATGCGCGCCGTCGTGGGGTGCCGCTATGGCTGCGACGCCGCCAGCGCTGGCGCCGGCTGCGACGACTGCGCGGCGCTGAAAGCCAAGGGCCCGCTCAAGAGCCACCTCGTCCCGGTGCCGGTGGTCGACCTGCCGCTGGGCGCCACCGAAGACCGCGTGGTCGGTGCGCTCGACCTGGAACGTGCGCTGGCGCAAGGCATCAAGGCCTTCGAGCCCGGGCTGCTGGCGCGCGCGAACCGCGGCTTTCTCTACATCGACGAAGTCAACCTGCTCGACGATCATTTGGTGGACCTGCTGATCGACGTGGCCGCCTCGGGCGAAAACGTGGTCGAGCGTGAAGGCCTGAGCGTGCGCCACCCGGCGCGTTTTGTGCTGGTGGGCAGCGGCAACCCGGAGGAAGGCGAATTGCGCCCGCAGCTGCTGGACCGGTTCGGTTTGTCGGTGGAGGTTAAGACGCCCACCGATCTGCCCTCGCGCGTGGAGGTGGTGCGCCGCCGCGATGCGTTCGAGCGCGACACCGCCGCCTTCACCGACAAGTGGGCCAGGGAAGACGCGCGGATCCGGCGCCAGATCGTCGCAGGCCGCGCGCGCATGGCCGATGTGGCCGTGCCCGATGCCGCGCTCGAACGCGCCGCAACGCTGTGCATGAGCCTGGGCACCGATGGCCTGCGCGGTGAGCTGACGCTGATTCGCGCCGCCCGTGCGCTGGCCGCGTTGCAAGGCGACGATGCGGTGGCCGACGCCCACCTGAAGCGCGTAGCGCCACCCGCGCTGCGCCACCGCCTGCGCCGCAATCCGCTCGACGACGCGGGCTCCACCGTGCGGGTGGACCGGGCTGTCGTCGAGCTGTTCGGCGCCTGATCGCCGCAGGCTCGCCGCTTGAGCTCGCGCCTGCCGTGAACACCCCGCAAAGCCATCCGCAACAGGCCTGGACCGACGCAATTCAGACCGCGATGCTGTTCGCCGTCGACCCGGTCGGCAGCGGCGGTGTGGCCTTGCGTGCGCTCGCCGGCCCGGCGCGCGCGCGCTGGTTGAGCTGGCTGCGCGAAGTCCTGCCGCCGCAGGCACCGCTGCGCCGCATGCCGCTGCACACTCACGATGCCCGGCTGCTCGGCGGGCTGGATTTGGCGGCCACCTTGCGAGCCGGCCGGCCGGTGGCGCAGACCGGCTTGCTCGCCGAGACCGATGGCGGCGTGCTGCTGCTGGCGATGGCCGAGCGCCTTCCTTCGGCCACGGCCGCGCGGCTGACTGCCGTGCTTGACACGCAAGAAGTGGCGATGGAACGCGATGGGCTCGGATTGCGCCAGCCGGCCCGCTTGGGCGTGGTGGCGCTCGACGAAGGCATGGCCGACGACGAGCAGATCCCGTCCGCGTTGCGCGACCGCTTCGCGTTTCATTTGTCGCTCGGGCCTGAGCACAACGGCATGGCGCTGGAAGACTTCGTTGAAGCGCCGCGCCGCGATGTCGCCGCCGCGCGCGCGCTGCTGCCGCGCGTGACGGTCAGCGACGAGCTGGTGCAAGCCCTGTGCGCTGCCGCGCTGGCGCTCGGCATCGCCTCGGTTCGTGCGCCCTTGCTGGCGCTGCGCGTCGCACGCGCGGCCGCGGCGCTGGGCGGGCGCAGCGCGGTCGATGAACAGGACGCGGCGCTGGCCGCGCGCCTGGTGCTGGCGCCCAGAGCGACGCAGGTTCCCGCGCTGCAGGCCGAGCCCGACGCCGATGAGGCGCAAGCGCCCGACGAGCCGCCGGCCCCGGAACCCCCCGCGCCTGAACCGCAAACGCCGCCGCCCTCCGAGGCCCAGGGCGAGGATGCCGCGCAAGACGAACCCCCGCCGCTGGACCCGTCCACGCTCGACGACATGATCCTGGAAGCCGCCCACGCCGCCATTCCCGCCGGCCTGCTGGCGGCGTTGACGCTGGGGCAGGCCGGCACCTCACGCACATCGCCGGGCGGCCGCGCCGGGCAACTGAAGCACAACCGTTTGCGCGGCCGGCCCAGCGGCGTGAAGCGCGGCGAGCCACGCGCCGGGGCCCGGCTCAACGTGATCGAAACCCTGCGCGCTGCCGCGCCCTGGCAGGCGGTGCGCAGGCGCGAAGCGGGCGCACAAGGCCTGAGTGCGGCGCGCATCCAGGTCCGGCGCGAAGACTTTCATGTCACCCGCTACAAGCAGCACAGCGAAACGACCACGGTGTTCGTTGTCGATGCTTCGGGCTCGGCCGCGCTGAACCGCCTGGCCGAAGCGAAGGGCGCGGTAGAACTGCTGTTGGCCGACTGCTATGTGCGCCGTGACCGGGTGGCCGTGCTGGCGTTTCGCGGCCGCGGCGCCGAACTGCTGCTGCCGCCCACACGCTCGCTGGTGCGTGCCAAACGCAGCCTCGCCGGCCTGCCCGGCGGCGGTGGCACGCCGCTGGCGGCGGGCATCGAGGCCGCGCTGGCGCTGGCAGACGCGATCCAGCGCCGTGGCGAAACGCCCATCCTCGTGCTGCTGACCGACGGCCGCGGCAACATCGCGCGCGACGGAAGCCCCGGCCGCCAGCGCGCGCGTGAAGACGCCCTGGCCGCCGCTCGCCAGGTGCGCCTGGCCGGTGTGACCGCGCTGCTGCTCGACACCTCACCGCAGCCGCAACCCGCCGCCGAGCAGCTGGCCGCCGCGATGGGCGCGGCTTACTTGCCGCTGCCGTACGCGGGCGCGGCGCTGCTGTCGTCGGCCGTGCGCGCCGCCACCGCGTCGCCCGTGTCTGCGCGCGGGGCCTTCCAAAGCGTTGACCAGCGCTAGCCAGCATGGCCGGGCCGCTGATTTGGGAGCGCGACGGCCACGGCTGGCCGCACGCCGAAGCGAGCCGCTTTGTCATGGCCGCCGGCCTGCGCTGGCATGTGCAGCAAATGGGCCCCGACGCATCGCAAGGGGCCGTGGCGCCGCCCTCACCGCATCCGTCCGACCGGCTCCACGACCCGCAAGCGCTCTGGGTGCTGCTGATCCACGGCACCGGGGCCGCCAGCCATTCGTGGCGCGGCTTGATGCCGCTGCTGGCCGCACACTTCAACGTGTTGGCGGTCGATTTGCCGGGGCATGGCTTCACCGGCGCGGCGCCGGCGCGGCAGTTGTCGCTGCCCGGCATGGCGCAGGCGCTAGGCGCCTTGCTCACCGCATTGGGCGTGGCGCCGCAACTGATCGTCGGCCATTCCGCCGGTGCCGCGATCGGCGCGCGCATGTGTCTGGACGGTCACATCACAGCGTCGGCGCTGGTCAGCCTGAACGGCGCGCTGCTGCCGCTGGGCGGCCTGCCCGGACTGCTGTTCCCGCCGGTGGCCAAGCTGATGGCGGCGCTGCCGTTCGTGCCGCGGTTGTTCTCGCGCCGGGCCGCCGATGCGGCCTCGGTGCGGCGGTTGATCGAGGGCACCGGCTCGACGCTGGACGCCGCCGGCGCCGAACTCTACGGCCGGCTGCTGCGCAACCCCGGCCATGCCGCCGGCGCGCTCGGCATGATGGCGAACTGGGACCTGCGGCCCTTGGAGCGCGACCTCACGCGCCTGCAAGCGCAGCTCAGCCTGGTGGTGGGTGCCAACGACCGCGCCGTGCCGCCGGAGCAGGCACTGCGAGTCCAGGCGATGCTGCCCCATGCCAGCCTGATCACGCTGGCCGGGCTGGGCCACCTGGCGCACGAGGAGCGGCCGGAACAGCTTGCCAAGCTGGTGCTCGACGCTGCCGCGCGGCGGGTGCGGTCATGACCAAAGCGTGATCAATTTCTGACCTCGGCCGGAGGACTTGTCGCGCCCCGCCGCCTACGCTTGCATCAACGTGAATCACACGCCGGCAAGAGGGCCCCCACCATGAACGCTCAGACCATCGCTTCTCAGGCAAACACTCGTTACGAGTTGCGCTTCCAGTCGCTTTTCAACGAAGGGCGGGGTTATGCATTCCCATGCGATGCCGATGGCCGCGTGGACCTGGCCGCGCTCAGCGACCGCGGGCGGAGCACCTACCTGTTCGTGCAAACCACCGTTGGACGCGATCTGGCGGTGCCCGCCGTGTGGCGCCGCACGCTGCAGTGATTGGCCCGCACAGCGTCGCCGTCTGCGCAGCCTGCTAGCCTTGGCAGGTGACTGAAACACCTTTCTCATCGGCCCCGCTCGTTGCCCGGCGTCTGCGTGCGCTGACGCTGGCCCCGCAGGCGCATCCGCGCGGGCAACCCCACCTGAGTGCGGCCAGCGGGCTGGTCTGCGCCATGCAGCGCGCGTATGTGATTTCCGACGACGAGCATCACCTGGCCGTGTTTCGCGATCGAGACACGCCTGGCGAGCTGCATCGAATCCTCCCGGGCGATTTGCCTCACCCGAAGCAGGCCCGCAAGCGACTCAAACCGGATATGGAAACGCTGCTGCTGTTGGCGTCGTTGCGATCTTCGGCGAGCGCAGCCCTGGTCGCGCTGGGCTCGGGGTCGCGGCCGAACCGGGACACCGGTGTCGTGATCCCGCTGAATGCCGATGGCGAGCCCACGAAGCCGGTGCGCCGCTTCGACTTGAACGCGCTCTACCAGCCGCTGCGCGACGTTCTGGGTGAGATCAACATCGAAGGCGCGATGGTGATCGGCGCCGAGCTGGTGCTGCTGAACCGCGGTGTCGCCGGTCGATCCGACAACGCGGCGGTGCGCTGCCCGTTGGCCGATTTTCTCGATGTCATCGAAGGCAAGCGATCCAGCGTGAAGCCAAGCTTCATTCGGCGCTACCCGCTCGGGTCCATCGCCGGCGTGAAACTCGGATTCACCGATGCGGCCGCCCTGCCCGATGGCGGCTGGGTCTTCAGTGCGGTTGCGGAGAACACGGCCGACAGTTTTGCGGACGGCCAATGCAGCGGGTCCGCCGTGGGCGTGGTCAATGCCGGCGGCGATTTGCAGGCGATCCACCGGCTCGGGCCGCGAACCAAGGTCGAAGGCATCGCCGTGCGGGTGGATGACGACGGAATGACGCTCTGCATGGTCACCGACGCAGACGACCCGGCGCAAAGCTCGTGGCTGCTGCGGGCCCGCCTCCCCACAGCCCTTGCCACCCGCCGATGATGGACCTGAACCTCCCGCCGATGCGGTGGCCGGTCGGCTTCCAGATGGTCCTGTACGCGCTTGCTTGGGGGTGTGTGGCGCGGGTGGGCGGCGGCGACTCAAACGCCCAGAGCGTGATCGCCCGGGCCGACCGCGCCCTGTACCGCGCCGAGGCCGAGGGTCGCAACGGCAGCGAATTGAATCGCGGCGCCTGAACACAGGCGCGCTCAGGCGGCCGGTTTGGCGGTCGGCATCGTGCCGCTGTTTCTCGCGCGCGCCTACGCCGGCGTCTCGGTGCTGAGCGGGCCGCTCCCAGCGTGCGAGACCGACCTGTGGCTGCTGGCCCATCCCGAGTCGCGCCACCCGCGGCGCATCGCGGTGGCGGCGGCGCTGGCAAAGCGGGTGCAACTGGCCTGGGCCGCCGTGCCCCGGCTTCAGGGCTGCACGCTGTCGATCACCAGCTCGATGCCACGGCTGCCGATCTGGGCCGGCGCGGCCTGGCCTTGCAGGTCGCCTGATTGCGGCATCGCGTTGCCGGACTTGGAGATGCGCGCGCCGACCACCACGAGGGGGAAGTTGGACAGCTTCATTTGCGGCGACATGGCCATGCTGTCGTCCAGCGTGAAAGCAATCGGCAGGTCGGCCACGGTGCGCCGCACGATGGCCAGCGGCATGCGCGGGCCCTCGGCCGCGCGGGCGAAGATGAACACCGTGTCGGTGGGCGCCGCGCGCGCGGCCAGCGCCGGGGCCAGGCTGACGCGGCCGGTAATTTGTGCGCCGCCCGGGCTGGCCGGCGCGGCGGCGTTGGCGGCCGGTGCTGACGCGCCGGTGGCCGTGGTGGCGGCTGCCGGCGCACCCGCCGCCATGCCCGCAGGCGCCGTCACCGCGCCTGCGCCCTGTGCGGCCGCCCTCGCCTCGGCAATGCTGCTGTCCAGGCTTTTCGCAAACTCGCTGTCGGCAGGCACGAATGGGCGCGCCTGGGTCCAGTAGCCCACCGCAGCGGCGAAGTCCTTGCGCTCGAAGGCGCCGCTGCCGGCCAGCGCCAACGCCTTGGGGTGGTTGGGGTCGATCTGCAAGGCCCGCTCGACCAGCCGCATCGGCTCGCCGCCGAGTTGTTGGCCTTGCAGTGCGGCCAGCACGTCGGCATGGTCAGCCAGCAATGTGGCGTCGTTCGGCGTGAGTGCGATCGCGCGGCTGTAGGCGCGGCTGGCTTCGGGAAAGCGCTGCAGGAAGCCGTAGGAGCGCGCCAGCATGGCCCAGCCCTGCGCGTCGCCGGGCTGGGGCGCCGTCTGGCTGTCCAGCTTCTTGGCCAGCTTGTCGACCATCTCCTCCACCTGCGCCATGTTGATCTCGCTGCCAGGCGCGGCCCGGGCTTGAGTGGCCTGTGGGTCGAGCGCCGCCAGATTGCCTTTGACGGCATAGGCACCGAGCGCGAACAACGGGATCAACGCGCCGAGCACGAGCGCGGTGCGGCTCGCCGACCCGGCTTTGCGAGGCGCTTCGGTGACCGCCTCTTCGTCCAGCGCACGGCGTTCGATTTCATGGCGCGACAGCCGGTGTTGCTCAATGGTGACGCTGCCGCCAGCGAGTTCGGCGTCGAGCTGCGCCAGCTGGTCGCGCAGGATGGACAGGTTGGAGCGGCTGGCGCTCGGGGCGTCGGCCGCTGGCGGCGCGGCACGCTGGCGAATCAGCCCCGGCAACACCAGCAACAGCGCCAGCACCAGCAGGCCGGCGGCGGCGATCCAGAAGAGGGTCATGGCGGACGGGCGCCTTCTTCGAGCAGGTCGCGCGCGCGCTGCGCTTGGGCCGGGCTCAGTTCGTCGTTGACGATACTTTGCCGGCGCTTGCGGATATTCAAGCCGAGCACGCCGGCGGCCGCCAGCAGCAACGCAAACGGCCCGGCCCACAGCATCACGGTGCTGGCTTTCAGCGGTGGGCGGTACAGCACGAAGTCACCGTAGCGTTCGACCATGAAGTTCAGGATCTGCCGCTCGGACTGGCCCTCGCCGAGCTTGATGCGGATTTGCTTGCGCAAGTCCACCGCCAGCTCGGCATGCGAGGCGGCGATGGTTTCGTTCTGGCACACCAGGCAGCGCAGCTCTTCGGCGATCTTCAACACCCGCGCTTCCAGCGCGGGGTCGGCCGACATCGGCTGAGCCTGACGGGCCGCGCCGGGCGCGGGTGCGGCGGGCGATTGCGCCTGCGCCTGCGCCAGCGTGGCCGCGCAGGCCAGCGCACACAGAGCCGCCCTAAGCACCCTGCTTCCTCAGTTTGTCCACCATCGGAAGAACGGTGTCGCGCAACGCCTCCGGCGTGAGCGGGCCGATGTGCTTGAGCCGGATCACGCCCTGCTTGTCGATCACAAAGGTCTCGGGCACGCCGTACACGCCGTAGTCGATGCCTACCAGGCCGTCGATGTCCGACAAGGTGGCGGCGTACGGATTGCCCAGCTTGCCCAGCCAGGCGCCGGCGTCGACCGGCTTGTCTTTGTAGTTCAGGCCGTAGACCGGCACGCCGCCGGTCTTGGCCAGCTCGGTGATCAGCGGATGCTCGACGCGGCACGGCACGCACCACGAGGCCCAGACGTTGAGCACCCAGACTTTGCCTTTGAGGTCTTGCAGGGCCAATTTCTGATCGGGTGCGCCGAGCACCGGAAGTTTGAACGCCGGTGCGGGCTTGCCGATCAGCGGCGACGGCACCTCGCGCGGGTTCAGCTTCAGGCCGACAGCGAAGAAGCCGACCAGCACCAGGAAAACCAGCAGCGGGAGCAGGTAACGCTTCATCGCAATGGCGCTTTGCCGATCAACACCGGATTCGCGGCCCGCGGCGACGGGCCTGCGCCGGTCGGCGGCGGCGCTGCCTCTGGCGCCACACTGCGCCGCGCACGGTAGCGCCGGTCCAGCACCGCCAACAAACCGCCCGAGGCCATCAGCAAGCAGCCCAGCCAGATCCAGTTGACGAAAGGCTTGTGGTGCACCCGCACGCTCCAGGCGGTGCCGCTGACCGGCTCCCCCAACGCGACATACAGGTCGCGCGTGAAACCGCGGTCGATTGCCACCTCGGTCATCGGCGAACGGCTGACGTTGTAGACACGCCGCTCGGGCAACAACGTGGCCACCGGCTTGCCGTCGCGCGTGACGGTGATGGTGGCTTGTGCCGACACATAGTTCGGGCCGCGCAGCTCGCGCACATCGTCCATGCGGAATGTGTTGCCGCCGGCCGTGACCGTCTCGCCGGGCTCCATGCGCACATCGGTCTCGGTGTTGAAGCCACTCACCACCGTGACGCCGACGATGAACACCGCCACGCCGAAGTGCGCCAGCAGCATGCCGTAGTAGCTGCCGGGCTGCTTGGCCAGCGCCGTGGCCACACCGGCAGGATGCTCGCGCACACGCGTCACCAGGTTCAGCACGGCGGTGCTGGCCACCCACGCGGCCAGCAGCAGGCCGAAGCCGATCATCGGCGTCCAGTGGCCCAGCACGAACGGCGCAATCACGGCGCTGGCGGCGCTGACGCCGAAGGCCCAGCGCAGCTTGCGCGCCAGGTCCATCGCGCCGGCCTGGCGCCACCGGGTCATCGGGCCCACGCCCATCAGGAACAGGGCCGGCGTCATCAGGGGCACGAACACCGCGTTGAAATACGGCGGGCCAACCGACAGCTTGCCCATGCCCAGCGCGTCGATCACGAGCGGGTAAATCGTGCCCAGCAGCACCGCCGCGGCGGCCACCACCAGCAACACGTTGTTGGCCAGCAGCATCGATTCGCGCGACACGGCCTCGAAGCTGCCGCCGGCCCCCACCTTGGGCGCACGCCACGCAAACAGCGCCAGCGAACCGCCGATCACGGTGGCCAGAAACGCCAGGATGAAGATGCCGCGCGCCGGGTCGGTGGCAAACGCATGGACCGAACTCAACACGCCGGATCGCACGATGAAGGTGCCCAGCAGCGACAGCGAAAACGCGATGATGGCCAGCAGCGCCGTCCACATCTTGAAGCCGCCGCGCTTCTCGGTCACCGCCAGCGAATGCATCAGCGCCGTGCCCACCAGCCAGGGCATGAAGGACGCATTTTCGACCGGGTCCCAGAACCACCAGCCGCCCCAGCCCAGTTCGTAGTAAGCCCAGAAGCTGCCCAGCGCGATGCCGAAGGTCAGGAAGCACCACGCCACCGTCGTCCACGGCCGCGACCAGCGCGCCCAGGCCGTGTCCATGCGGCCCGACAGCAAGGCGGCGA
>JANNDW010000195.1:0-2699 GCA_031378125.1 Methylibium sp.
CTGGCCGAAGCCCGTCATGCGGCCGTACACCAGCGCGGGGTTGCGGGCATGGCAATCGGCCGGCCCCAGCCCCAGTCGCTCGGCCACGCCTGGGCGAAAACCTTCGATCAGCATGTCGGCACCTTCCACCAAGCGCAGCACGGCGTCGCGGCCAGCGGGCGACTTCAAGTCCAGCGCTACCGAGCGCCGGTTGCGCCCGTTCACGTTGAACCGCGCCTCCATCGTCACGCCCAGGCCGCTGGGCTCGGTGCGGTCGATGCGCACCACGTCGGCCCCCAGGTCGGCCAGCAGCATGGCGCACATCGGGCCGGGGCCGATGCTGGCGAGTTCGATGATGCGCAGGTTGTGAAGGGGGCCCATGGTGCGGTGTCCTTGCAGGTCAGTTCGGTGGAGGGGGGATGAACAAGGCCATCGTCGCATCGGTCAGCCCGTCGAGCGAGGCACTTTGTTTTGCGTCGTACCACTGCACCGACCAGTTCAGCGCGCCCAGCAGCAGCAGCCTCGCCAGGTGCACGTCGGCGTGCAGCCGGCCGGCCTGCCGCAGCGCCTGCAGCAGCGGCAGCCAGGCGGCTTCGTAGTCGTGCTGCAGCTTGGCGATGGCGGCGCGTTGCTTGGGCGCGAGCGAGCGCCATTCGTACAGCATCACCGGAATGAAGTCGCTGTCCGGGCCGAGCAGGATGTCGAAGTGCGTGCGGATCAGCGCGCGCAACGCGGCCTCGGGCGAGGGCGCACCGCGCGCAGGGGCAAGCGCGTGCAGGGCGCTCAGCGTGGCCGCCTGGCGTTGAAGCGCCGAATGCATGCCCCGCTCCATCACCTCGCACAACAGCGCGCCCTTGTTCTTGAAGTGATAGAACGGAGAGCCCGAATGCATGCCCACCGCGGCGGCGATGTCGCGGGTGCTGCTGGCCGCGAAGCCCTTGCCGCGAAACAGTTTCGCGGCGGCGCGGATCAGCTCTTGTCGGCGGTTGCCGTCGTCGCGTTCGTCGGCCGTCTTGCGCGGGCGGCCGCGCGGGCGGCGCGGCGCTTCTTCAATTGCGTCGGCCACGGCTGTACCGCCGGTGCCCGCACCGGAGCCGAGTTCGGTGGTCATGTCGGCACCCGCCTCATCGCCCCGACAGCCCCATCGCGCGCGCAATCACTTCCTTCATGATCTCGTTGGTGCCGCCGTAGATGCGCTGCACGCGCGCATCGACGAACGCGCGCGCGATCGGGTACTCCCACATGTAGCCGTAGCCGCCGAACAGCTGCACGCACTCGTCGATCACCTTGTTCTCCAGATCGGTGACCCAGTACTTGGCCATCGACGCAGTGGCGGTGTCGAGCTGGTCTGTCATCAGCAGCTCGACGCACTTGTCGACGAAGACTTGGGCGATCTGCACCTGGGTCTGCATCTCGGCCAGCTTGAAGCGGGTGTTCTGGTAGTTGGCCACCGTCTGGCCGAACACCTTGCGGTCCTTCACGTAGGCCAGGGTCCAGTCGATCGCCGCCTGCGACTTGGCGGCCGCGCCGATGGCGATCTGCATGCGCTCCCAAGGCAGTTGCTCCATCAGGCAGACGAAGCCGCGGTTCACGGGCCCGAGCAAATTGGCCACCGGCACTTTCACGTCGTTGAAGAACAGCTCGGCCGTGTCCTGCGCCTTGAGGCCGATTTTCTTGAGCCGCTTGCCGGTCTCGAAGCCGGGCATGCCGCGTTCGACCAGCAACAGGCTGGTGCCCTTGGCGCCCGCGGCCGGGTCGGTCTTGGCCACCACGATCACCAGGTCGGCGTGCCAGCCGTTGGTGATGAAGGTCTTGGAGCCGTTCAGCAGATAGTGGTCGCCCTTCATCAACGCGGTGGCCTTGATGCCCTGCAGGTCGGAGCCGGCCGCGGGCTCGCTCATCGCGATGGCGCCGATGACCTCGCCGCGCGCCATGGCCGGCAGGTACTTGTGCTTCTGCGCATCGCTGGCGTAGTGCAGCAGGTACGGCGCGACGATTTCGTTGTGCAGGCCGTAGCCAATGCCGCTGAAGCCGCCACGCGCCAGCTCTTCCATCTGCACTACCGAGTACCGTTTGTCGGCACCTGCCCCGCCGAATTCCTCCGGCATCGTCATGCACAAGAAGCCGTTCGCGCCGGCCTTGCGCCAGACCTCGCGGTCGACGTAACCTTGCTCTTCCCACTGCGCGTGAAAGGGCGCGATCTCCTTGTCGCAGAAGCGGCGGAAGCTGTCGCGAAAGGCTTCGTGGTCGGGCGTGAACAGCGTGCGTTCGATCATCGAGAACCTCGCGGATGGGGAGTTGGAAACGATTTATGAAAAGCGCTTGCTTGGTGCAAAGTCTATACTGCCGCGCATCCCTCCCAGCGTCCATTTCGGCACCCATCCCAGGAGCACCGCCATGACCGAAGCCTTCGTTTTCGACGCCATCCGAACCCCGCGCGGCAAAGGCAAAAAGGACGGCAGCCTGCACGAGGTCAAGCCCGTCAACCTGCTCGCCGGCGTGCTGCGCGAGCTGCAGCGGCGCAACGATTTCGACACCGCGCAGGTCGACGATGTGGTGATGGGCGTGGTGTCGCCGGTGGGCGAGCAAGGTTCGGTGATCGCCAAGGTCGCCGCGTTGCGCGCGGGCTGGGACTTCCGCTGCTCGGGTGTGCAGATCAACCGCTTTTGCGCGTCCGGCCTGGAGGCGGTGAACCTGGCGGCGCAGAAGGTGCGCTCGGG
>JANNDW010000202.1:0-16588 GCA_031378125.1 Methylibium sp.
TGGGCGGTGAGGTAGGCGAGCAGCTCGTTCATGCGTTCGAACGACGCGCGGTAAATGAGGTTGCGGCCGTCACGCTGCTGAGAAATCATGCCGGCATGCATCAATTCTTTGAGGTGGAACGACAGCGTGGAGGCGGGAACCTCCAGCGTTTCAGCCAGGCTGCCCGGGGTCATGCCCTGCGGGCCGGCCACGACCAGCGCGCGAAACACCTGCAGGCGAGCAGCCTGCGCGAGCGCAGCGAGGGAATGAACGACTTCCTTCTCTTCCATACTTCCATGTTAATAGAATTAACAAAAAACTGTCAAGTGGCAGTTCGTGACTGTTCGGCATTGCGCGCCTACCTCGGCTTCGCGTCGATGCCGAGGAAGCCATTTCTGTTGGGCATCTGCACCTTCGGCAGCGTCGTGGCGTTCATCTCATCAGCCTGCGCGATCACCCCATTGGCGAACAGCAGATAGGCGGTCAGCGCGTAGACCTCATCGGATGAGAGCGAGCCTGGCGCGAACATGGGCATCGCGCGGCGGGTGAAGTCGAAGATCGTCGTCGCATACGGCCAGTACAGGCCAATGGTCTTGTCGGGCGATGGGGCGGTGAGCGCGGCGGTGCCGCCGGCGAGTTCTTCGGCGGTGGCGCCTCGGCCGCCGGGGCCGTGGCAGACGGCGCATTTCTGCGCAAACAGCGTTGCGCCTTCGACCGCCGTACCGCGACCGGCGGGCAGACCGCGTCCATCGGGGAACACGTTCAGATCCCAGCGCGCGGCCTCTTGCGGCGACAACGGCTTGCCGAGCCGGGGCGCGTCGGCATCGGCCGCGACGGCGACGGCCGCCGCGGCGCCGAGCATCAAGGCGGCCACGATTCGCATGCCGTGGCGAGAAGCCAGGCGCAAGTCGCGGCAGACCGCGCAGCGCGATGCGCAGCGAACCGCGCTGCCCGAGGCGGGCACATCACGCAACCTCTGTGCTGCGCACTCCGGTATTCGCCCTTGGGACTGAGGCCGGACACAAACAGTCCCTGCGGACTGTTTGTCGCCTGCCGAAGGCCATCGGCCTCTGGCCGATGGCGGCCCGGATGTCTCATGCATAAACATGCCGCACGTCCCCGTCTTCATCGACCGCCCAGGCCACGATGGCGTTGTAGTGGAAGTAGCCATTGCTGCCGCGCTGCTGGATCAACACGTTGCGCTCGGGCTGCACGTAGCCGGTTTCGTCCGTCGCACGGCTCTTCAGGATGGCCGCCTTGCCGTCCCATTTCCACGCGGCGCGAAAGCGCGTCAGGCAGCGCGGCAAGACCGGCGCCTGCAGCGCGGCCTGGGCCCAGGTCTTGCCGCCATCGGCCGAGACCTCGACCTTGGCGATCCGCCCGCGCCCGCTCCACGCCAAGCCGCGAATCTCATAAACGTCGGGCCCGCTCAAACGCTGGCCGTGCGATGGCGAGGTGATCAATGACTTGGCGTCCATCACAAAGGTGAACATGCGCGCGCTGCCGTCGGGCTGCAGCTCGGTGTACTTGGCGGTCTCGTTGCGGGCCATCACCGGCTGGTCGGCCAGTTGCAGGCGGCGCAGCCACTTGACGTTGAGCACCCCTTCCCAGCCGGGTGCGACCAGGCGCATCGGGTAGCCGTGTTCTGGGCGCAGCCGCTCGCCGTTTTGGTACAGCGCGACGATGCAATCGTCTTGCAGCTTCGCCAGTGGCAGGCTCACGTTCATCGCGATCGCGTCAGCCCCTTCGGCGATCACCCAGCTGGCCTTGGCATCCACGCCGGCTTCGGCCAGCAGCGCCGACACAGGCACACCGGTCCACTCGCTGCACGACACCATGCCGTGAAACGAACCCAGGGGCCGCTGGATCGGCTCCGAGTGCCAGCCGGCATTGCTGTTGCCGCCGCACTCGATGAAGATCAGCTGCGAGCGCATCGGGTAGCGCAGCAGCTCCCGCACGCCGAAGGTGAGCGGCTGCTTGACCAGGCCATGGATCAGCAGTTGGTGCTGGGCCGGGTCGATCTCGGGCACGCCGTTGTGGTGGCGCTCGAAATGCAAACCGCTCGGCGTCAACATGCCTTCGAGATCTTCCAGCGGTGTCCACGCCACGCCGTTGCCGGCCACCAGGCGGTTGGCGCCGATGCGCCGCGTCACGCCCGCTTCATATTTGGACGGCTGGCCGTAGCCGCTGAACGGCTGACCGGGCGTGCGCATCCACGCGGGCAAGGCCAGCGCCGGGGCGGGGTCAGCGGCGCTGCCGCTCGATGCGCCCCCCAGTCCCGCCGATGCCGACGCGAGAGCCAGCCCGCGCCGCAGCAACACCCGCCTGTGCAGCAAGCCGCCGCCCGCAATGGGCTTGAGGTCTTCAGGCGCTGGGGCCATGGCGCCGGCGCCGCTCAGGGACGCAAGTAGACAAAGCCCTCGCGGGCCTGCAGCCGCGCTGTCTCGGCCACCCCCGAGGGCACGATCTTGGCTTCCAGCACGACCTTCTCGTTCGGGATCTTGCGCGACACCAGCGTGTTGTTGCAGACCTTGAATTCCACCCCGCGATTGGCCAGCTCGGCAACCGGCCCGGCAAACTTCTGGCCCTGTGCGGTCTCGGCGCCGTCGAGCAAAAAGTCGATGCCCGCGCCGTGCGTCACCACGACAATCTTCGCGGTCGGGTCGGCGCTCAGGTGGTTGCGAATGTTGCCGATCGCGCGGCTGGCCTGCGCCACGCCTTCGTTCAGGTGGTAGACCACCTTGACCGGCTCGTCGGCGGCGCGCGCCGCACTGGCAAGCATGGCTCCCAGTGCCAGGATCAGGGCAACGATGATTCGCATGACGGCTCCTTGGTTGAACCTGAAATGTGCCACGCTTGGCGCATGCCTTGATTCGTTCAAGCCGTTCCCTTTGGCGCGCCAGCCAACGGGCCTCACCCGCCTGTACCATGCCGCGAGAACGGCCGGCCACGCTCGGCAAGGAAAGTCATGGACGAATTCGACCCGCACCTGTCGACCCTGGCGAAAGGCCGCTGATCCGCCGTGGTTCCCTGGCTGCGCCGCCCCGAAGACCCGTTGCCCGACACGCGCGATGCACTGCCGCCTGGCTCCGATGCGCCGGGCCTGCTGGCGGCCGGCGGCGAGTTGACGCCGCAGCGCCTGACCGAGGCCTACTCCAAAGGCGTGTTCCCCTGGTACAGCGGCGATCAGCCGGTGCTGTGGTGGTCGCCCGACCCGCGCATGGTGCTGGTGGTCAGCGAGTTCAAGCTCGCGCGCTCGCTGCGCAAAACCATTGCCCGCTTTGCCCGCACGCCCGGCTGCGAAGTGCGCATCGACAGCGCGTTCGCCCGCGTCATTGGCGCCTGCGCCGGAGCCAAGCGCGACGGCCAGGACGGCACGTGGATCGTGCCGAAGATGGTCGACGCCTACCGCGCCTGGCACGCACTCGGCCAGGTGCACAGCTTCGAGACCTGGATCGACGGTGAACTGGCCGGCGGCCTGTACGGCGTGAACCTGGGCACGATGTTCTACGGTGAGTCGATGTTTTCGCAGCGCACCGACGCCTCCAAGATCGCGCTGGCCGCGCTGGTGTGCTTTTGCCGCGAGAACGGCGTGGCCATGATCGACTGCCAGCAGCGCACCGGCCACCTGGCGAGCTTTGGCGGCCGCGAACTGCCGCGAGCCGAATTCGAGCGTCGTTTCACCCCCTGCTTGAAGGAGCCAGCCATCGCCGATTGGACCTATGATTCCCGCCTGTGGCGCCACCTCGGCATCGGCGGCCCGCAGACCGAGGAACGCTTCCCGTGACCCACCCCAAAGAGCTTCCACTCGCCTCGCTGCAGTTTTACGCCACGGCGCCCTACCCGTGCAGCTACCTCGACGGCCGGATGGCGCGTTCGCAAGTGGCCACCCCCAGCCACCTGATCCACGCCGATGCCTATTCGGGGCTGGTGGCCAATGGCTTTCGGCGCAGCGGCATGTTCACCTACCGGCCCTATTGCGACGGCTGCCGGGCCTGCGTGCCGCTGCGCGTGCCGGTCAACACCTTTGAGCCCAAGCGCAGCCAAAAGCGCGCATGGAAAGCCCATTCAAACCTGCAAGCGCGGGTGTTGCGGCTGTGCTTCGTTCCGGAGCACTATCAGCTCTACCTGCGCTACCAAGCCGGCCGCCACAGCGGCGGCGGCATGGACCACGACAGCATCGACCAGTACACCCAGTTCCTGCTGCAAAGCCGGGTCAACTCGCGCCTGGTGGAGTTTCGCGAACCGTCCGACAACGGCCCCGGCGCGCTGAAGATGGTGTCCATCCTGGACATACTCAACGACGGGCTGTCCGCTGTCTACACCTTCTACGAACCCGAGCCACGCACCAGCTACGGCACCTACAACGTGATGTGGCAGATCGAGCAAACCAGGCTGTTGAAGCTGCCGCACTTGTACCTGGGCTACTGGATTTCCGGCAGCGACAAGATGACCTACAAGGCGCAGTTCCAGCCCAACGAGCGGCTGATCGACGGCAGCTGGCGGCCCGCGACGGCAAGCACCGGCTGAACCCTCATGGTCCAGCGCGCGTTGCGCGAAGACCTCGCAGGGTTTTCGCCCATACCCCGCCGCCGTTGTCGAACAAAGAATCTCCTCTGCCGAAGCGCCCGCGTCAGGATGCTCGGGGACAGATTCAAACCATCAACGGAGACTGGCATGACCCTCACAGCTCAAGCATTGGCGTGGCGCCACGCGTTCTCGGCAGTGGCTGCCGCGACCGCATTTTTTGCCGCGAACGCGCAGGCGCAAGAGACCTTCAAGCTCGGCGTCGTCAGCTTCCTGTCGGGCCAGGCCGCCGAGAGTTTCGGCATTCCGGCCGTCAACGGCGCCAAGGTCGTGATCGAGGCGTTCAACAAGGGCGAGGCGCCAGCGCCCTACAACAAGCCCGGTTTCGGCGGCATGAAGATCGAGCCGGTCTACGTCGACGAAAACGGCGGCGCCACCAAGCAAGTGCAGGAGCTGCGCAACCTGTACGACCGCGAAAACGTCGATGCGGTGGTCGGCTACGTGGGCTCGGGCGACTGCCTGGCCGTCGCACCGGTGGCCGAAGAGATGAAGAAGTTCCTGATCCTGTACGACTGTGGCACGCCGCGCATCTTTGAAGACGGCAAATACAACTACGTGTTCCGCACCGCCTCGCACGCGGCGATGGACAACGTGGCGCTGGCGCGCTACCTGAAGGCGCGCAACATCAAGGCCGACACGTTCAACCTGATCAACCAGGACTACGCGTGGGGCCAGGATTCGCGCAAGGACTTCGTGCTCTCGATGGAAAAAATCTACCCCGGCGCCAAG
Organism: Methylibium sp.; assembly: GCA_031378125.1. GTDB lineage: Bacteria > Pseudomonadota > Gammaproteobacteria > Burkholderiales > Burkholderiaceae_C > LGRD01. The sequence continues at coordinate 5,296 of JANNDW010000202.1, forward strand.
CCCGGCGAAGACCTGCTGCCCAAGTTTGGCGCCGGCCAGTACGGCACCGAAATCTCGGCGCTGATGGCCAAGCCGGCCGACGTGACGCACTCCAGCCTGTGGGGCGGAGACCTGCAGGCTCTGATTTTGCAAGGCGCGCCGCGTGGCCTGTTCAAGCGCTCGCAGTTCGTGTTCTCGGCCGGCGACCATGTGCTGCCGGGGCTGGGCGACAAGATGCCCGATGGCGTGATCCTGGGCGCGCGTGGGGCTTACGGCCTGCTGTCGCCGAAGTCGGCGATCAACGACTGGTGGTGGGGCATTTACCAGAAGGCCTACACCGTTTACCCGGTGCAAGCCCCCAACCGCATGATCCAGGCCTTGCTGGGCTTGAAGCTGGCGGTTGAAAAGGCCATGGCCGCCAACGGTGGAAAAAAACCCACGCACGAACAACTCGCCGCGGCGTTGACCAACCTGGAATGGGACACGCCCGCCGGCAAGATTCGCATGGCGCTGGGCAACGGCCACCAGGCGGTGCAGGACACGGCGATCGGCCAAACGCGCTATGACACGGCCAAGAAGATGGTGGTGCTCGACGACATTCAGCGTTTCCCGGCGGACTGCGTGAACCCGCCCGCCAACATGAAGTCCGAAGAGTGGATCAGGGCCGGGTTCCCCGGCGCCAAGTGCAATTGATCGGCGCTGAAGTCGGCAGCGCAATGGCGTCGATTTCGGCGTGGCGGTCATGAGCACCGCCGTGACGATCCTCATCGACGGCGTGACGTACGCGTCATGGCTGTTCATCGTCGCACTCGGCCTCACGCTGGTGTTCGGGGTGTTGAAGATCTTGAACATCGCGCACGGCAGCTTTTATGCGCTGGGCGCGTATGCGGCCGCCAGCTTCGTCGGCTGGTTCGCGGCGCTGGGCCTGGCGCCGGCCTGGTCGATCGTGGCGATGCTGCTGGCGGCCGTGGCGGTGGCCGCGCTGGTGGCGCCGCTGACCGAGCGCGGCCTGCTGCGCTTTTTTTATGGCCGCGACGAGGTGTTGCTGGTGCTGGTCACCTATGCGATGTTTCTCATCCTGGAAGACGTGACCAAACTGGTCTGGGGCGCGAACCCGTACTACGTGTCGGCGCCCTACAGCCTGTTCGGCAATGTGGAGATCGGCACCCAGGTGTATGTGGGCTACGACTTCATCCTGGTGGCCTTGGCCGTGATCATCGGCGTGGCCGTGTGGTGGGGCCTGAACCGCACGCGCCAGGGCAAGATCGTGCTGGCGGTGATCCACAGTGAGGAGGTGGCAGCGAGCATGGGGGTCAACGTGTCGCGTGTGTACATGCTGGCGTTTTCGGTCGGCATCTTCCTGGCCGCCATCGGCGGGGCGTTCACCGCACCGATGATCTCGGTGCAGCCGGGCCTGTCGGTGGGTGTGATCATCGTGTCGTTCGCGGTGGTGATCATCGGCGGGCTGGGCAGCATTCAGGGTGCGGCCATCGGCGCGCTGATCGTCGGGCTGGCGCGCTCATCGGCGGTGCACTTGATGCCGGTGGCTGAGCTGTTCTCGATCTACATCGTGATGGCCGTGGTGCTGATGTTCCGCCCCGAGGGGCTGTTCCAGCAGATTCAGGCGCGCAAGATCTGAGCGCGACAGCTGTCATGACCGCCTCCATCGCCAACGCCGCGCAGCCCCAACGCACCGATTCCGCGCCGCGCTTGCGCTTGCTGCTGACCGGCGTGGCCTTCACCGCCTTGCTCGTGGTGGCCGGCGCCTTCATGCCCAAGTGGTTGACCTTCCTGATCACGATGGCCGCTTCGCACGGCCTGGTGTCGCTGGGCATCGTGTTGTTGATGCGCGGCGGCGTGGTGTCGTTCGGCCAGGGGCTGGTGTTCGCGGTCGGTGCTTATGCCGCGGCGCTGGCCTTCAACCGGCTCGGCTTCACCGACGCGATCGGCCTGGCGCTGCTGGGCGGCGCGGCGGCAACGCTGGTGGCCGCACCGTTTGCGCCGCTGCTGTCGCGCTACCGGGGCATCTTCTTTGCGATGCTGACCTTGGCGCTGTCGATGGTGGCCTACGGCGTGCTTGTCAAGACCGAGGCGCTGGGCGGCTCGGACGGTTTCAACATGGGCCGTGCCACGCTGTTCGGGCAAAGCTTGCCGGATGCGCGTGTCGGCTACGTGCTGTATGCGGTGACCCTTGTCTTCGCGGCCGCACTGGCGCTGCTGGCGCGCGTGTATTTCGATTCGACCCGCGGGCTGATCACCCTGGCGGTGCGCGAGAACGAACTGCGGGTCGAGTACCTGGGCGGCTCGGTGAGGCGCGCGATGGCCATCAACTTCGTGCTGGCCGCGTTTGCCGGCGGCGCGGGCGGCGCCCTCACCGTCATGTCGCTCGGCCACATCGACCCCAACTTCAGCTACTGGACCACCTCGGGCGAGTTTGTCTTCGTCGCCATTCTGGCGGGCTGGCAAAGCGTGCTGGCGGTGTTCGTGGCCTCCACGGTGCTGGAGGTGGTGCGCTCGTTTTCCAGCCTGTACTTTCCGAACACCTGGCAGTTGGCATTGGGCCTTTTCCTGTTGTTCGTGATCCGCTTCGTGCCGCGCGGAATAGGCTCTTTGTGGTTCGACCGTGAATGGTTCAAACGGTTGGGGGGTGGGAAATGAGCCGCCGGGCCGTTCCCAAGGCGAATGGAGCCCCTCGGGGGCAGGAGCGCAGCGACTGGAGGGCCTGCTCATGAACGCGCCGGTGCTGCTGCGCGCCTCGGGCGTCGAAAAACGTTTCGGCGCGGTCGTGGCCGCCAGCGAGATCAACATCGCCATTGCGGTGGGCCAGCGTGTCAGCCTGATCGGCAGCAACGGTGCGGGCAAGACCACCTTCGTCAACATGATCACCGGCTACCTGAAGCCGGACTCGGGAACCATCTCGCTTGGCGAGCGCGACATCACGCAGCTGTCGCCACGCGCCATCACGCGCCTGGGTGTGGCGCGCTCGTTCCAGATACCGCAGCTCTGCGCGGACTTGAGCGTGCTGGACAACATGCTGGTGGCCATCGCCTGCCATGGCGAGCGGCTGTCGTTTTGGCAACCGGCGCGCCGCATCGATACGGTGGCGCAGGCCGACGCGTTGTTGGCGCGCTTCAATCTCACCGAGCACCGCGACCGCCGCGTGGCCGAGCTGCCCGGCGGCGTGCGCAAGCTGCTCGACATCGCGATGGCGCTGACCGGCGCGCCGAAGCTGCTGCTGCTGGACGAGCCGACCAGCGGCGTCTCGGCCGAAGAAAAATTCCCGATGATGGACATCGTGATGACCGCGCTCGGCCATGAGGCGATGACCGTGCTGTTCGTCGAGCACGACATGGACATCGTTGAGCGTTACGCCGATCGCGTGGTCGCCTTTTACAGCGGCCGCATCATCGCCGACGACGTTCCGAAAGTGGCCTTGGCCACCGACGATGTGCGGCGCTACGTGACGGGCAGTCCTGAAGTCAGCGGCAAGCTCAGCCCAAGAGTCAGCCATGCTGAGCATTGAATCGATTCATGTCGCGATCCAGTCGGTGCAGGTGCTGCGCGGCCTGTCGCTGGCCGTGCCCGAAGGCCGCATGGTCGGATTGGTCGGCCGCAACGGCGCCGGCAAGACCACGCTGATGCGCGCGGTGATGGGCCACCTCTCACCCGGCCAGGGCCGCATCGTCTTCAATGGGCAGGACCTGGCGGCCTTGCCGCGCCATGCACGGGCCGGCTTGGGGCTGGGCTACATGCCCGAGGACCGTGGGCTGGTGCCCGAGCTGACCGTCGAAGAGAACATCCTGGTGCCCGTCTGGGCCTCGAAAACCTTGCAGGCGGACGCGCGCCTGGACTTCGTCTACGGCGTGCTGCCCGAGTTGAAGGAGATGCGCCAGCGGCGCGCGCTGCTGCTCTCCGGTGGCCAGCAAAAAATGGTGGCGCTGGCGCGCGCACTGGCGGTGGGCACGAAGCTGCTGCTGCTGGACGAGCCCTTTGAAGGGGTGGCGCCCGCGCTGTCGAGCCGGCTGGCCGATGTGATCGGCGGCCTGCGGGGTGGGCCGCGTGCGGGTCAGCTGGCGGTGCTGATCGCGCAGTCCGATCTGAACCATTCACGCGGCCTGGTGGACACTGAGTTCGTGATCGAACGCGGGGCAAACCAGACAGCGGCCGCGGCCGCCTGATCACGTGGATCCCTGGCAGGGCTATCCCGTCCCAACGATGCGCCATGAATCGGCGCATGGCGACCGCATCGTGCGTTGTTTTGCGCAGCGTCCGAGCAGCGTCTATGCGATGCTGGCCCGCACGATGGAGGAGCGCGCCAGCCACGAAGCGCTGGTGTGTGATAGGCGGCGCTGGACTTATGCCGAGGTGGGTCTGGAGGTGAACCGAATCGCCGCGGGCCTGAGCTCGCACGGTATCGCCGCGGGCGAACGCGTGGCGATGTTGATCGCCAATCGAGCGGAGTTCATATTCGTGCTGTTTGCATTGCAGCGGCTCGGTGCGATTGCCGTGCCCATCGGCGTGCGCGAAGCCCGTCCAGGCGTGGCCTACATGTTGAAGCAATGCGGCGCGAAAGGCATCGTCTTCGACGCCGGCCTGGCCGACCGGATTCCTGAGGGCGCTGAAGTGCCGTCGCTGAGCCTGCGCATTTGCGTCGGGTCGGCGCCCGGTGCCCTAGCGCTGGCCGACCTGGCCGCCGTTGCACACCCTGCCGCGCCGGTGGCCGAGGTCGGCGAACACAGCACCGCCGTGATCCTGTACACCTCGGGCACGACCGGCAACCCCAAGGGCGCAATGTTGACCCACTTCAGCATCGCTCATTCGGTGCTGCACTACCAGGCCTGCATGCGGTTGCGCCCGCACGATCGCTCGGCATTGGCCGTGCCGGCCAGCCACGTGACCGGGCTGATCGCGATCATCCTGGCCATGATTCATGTGGGCGGCACGGTGGTGATCGTGCCGAGCTTCAAAGCGCCCGACTTCGTGGCGCTGGTCGGGCGCGAACGCATCACCCACACGCTGATGGTGCCGGCGATGTACACGCTGTGCCTGATGGCGCCAGAATTTGCAGGGAACGACCTGACGAGTTGGCGCATCGGCGGCTACGGCGGCGCGCCGATGCCCGTGGCCACCATCGACCAGCTCGGCAGCCGCCTGCCCGGCCTGGTGCTGCTCAATGCCTATGGCGCGACCGAGACCACGTCGCCCGCCACGATGATGCCGGCCGGGCTGACCCGCGACCATGCGCACAGCGTCGGGGTCGCCCTGCCCTGCGCCGACATTCTGGTGATGGACGACAACGGCGCTGAGGTGCCGCCGGGCGAGACCGGCGAGCTGTGGATCGGCGGGCCGATGGTGGTGCCCGGTTACTGGGACAACCCGTCCGCCACGGCCGCCTCGTTCACCGCCGGCTACTGGCATTCGGGCGACCTCGGCTCGGTCGACTCAAAGGGTTTCGTGCGCATCTTCGACCGCAAGAAGGACATGCTCAACCGGGGTGGTTTCAAAATCTATTCGGTCGAGGTGGAGAACGCACTGATGGCGCTGCCGGGCGTGGTCGAGGCGGCCATCGTTGGCCGCTCCTGCCCGGTACTGGGCGAGCGGGTGCATGCGTTCCTCCACGCGCCGGGACTCGCGCGCGACGACGCGGCCGTAAAGCGGCACTGCGCGGCACGCCTGGCCGACTACAAAGTGCCCGAGACCATCACCTGGAGCGATACACCGCTGCCCCGCAATGCCAACGGAAAGTTGGTCAAGCGCGTGTTGCGCGAGCAGCTGCTCGCCGCTGGCGACGACTCTGGCTCTGGCTCTGGAGCTTAGGCTCGCCCGGCGGCGCTGCTGATGCCGGCCGCGAAGCGCGGCCACAAGGCCACCGGCAGGTCGTGGCCCATGCCTTCGATCACGTCGAGTTGCGCGCCTGGAATCTTGGCGGCCAGGTCGTGCCCTGCCGCGACCGGCACCAATGGGTCTTGCTGGCCATGCAGCACCTGCGTGGGCAATTTGATGCCACCGAGCAGGCGCGAGCGGTCGCCATCGGCCGCAATCGCCACCAGCTGGCGTGCGACGCCCTGCGGCCGGTAAGCGCGCCGCACCGACAGGTTCAGCCGCGCATGCAGGTACTCGTCGCTGGCCGGGTAAGCCGGACTGCCGAGCAACTTGTACAGGCTCACCGAGTGCGCCACGATGCCTTCGATGCTCTTCGGGTCCTTGGGCCGCGAGATCAGCGCGCCACGGACCTTGAAGGTGGCCTGCGGCAGCTTGCGCGACCCGCTGCTGGTCATCATCAGCGTCAGGCTCTTCAAGCGCTTGGCATGCCGCAGCGCCAGCTGTTGGGCAATCATGCCGCCCATCGAGGCGCCGCACACGTGGGCACGCTGGATGCCCAGCGCGTCGAGAATGCCGGCCACGTCGGCAGCCATGTCGGGCAGGCTGTACGGGCTCTTGACGCGCAGGCCGACGGCGTACTTGAGCATCTCCAGCGGGAGGTTGGGCACACCCAGATGGTCGAAGCGCTGGCTCAAACCGATGTCGCGGTTGTCGAAGCGAATGACACGAAAGCCGCGCTTCACCAGGCTGGCCACGAAGTCGTCGTGCCAGGCCACCAGTTGCATGCCCAGGCCCATGATCAGGAGCAGCGGCTCGCCGCTGGGCGAACCGTGGTCTTCGACTTCGAGCCCGATGCCGTTGGCGGAAATCTGCACGCTGGTCAGGCCGCCGGGGCCGCTGAAACCGCCGCGTGCGCCGGTGGGTTGCGGAAGAACCAGCGCCGCGCACCACTGGCATCGAACGGTTTCCACTGCCCCGGCGGTTGCGCCAGCCGGTCGGCAACGACCCACAGCGCCAGCGGGTTCAAACCCATGCCGACGTGGCTGGCGTGCACCTCGATGTTTTCGCTCAGCGGGCCGGGCTCGTTGACGCTGCAGCGCCAGGCCACGATGCCATCGGTGCGCGAATAGATCGACGTGGTGGGCACCGGCGGCGGGCTGCGCAGCCGCTCGATCATCACCGGGTCGTGCACGGTCTGCCCGCTCACCATCTCGTAGAAGCGCCAGGCGTTGGTGGCCCGCGGATGGCCGGTGAACGGCGTGCCCAGCGTGATGACGCAGCGGGCGTGGCCGGGCAGCTCCTTGGCCATTTCGCGCGCATACAAGCCGCCCAGGCTCCAGCCGATCAGGCTCACCGGCCGGCCGTGCTTTTTGAACAAGGCGCGCACGTTGTGATTGCATTCCCTGAGCACCCCGCGGCGCGGGCCGAAGTTGAAGCCCTGGCCCCAGGGATGCGTCACATAACCCAGGTGGTCCAGCAGGCGCCGCAAGGGCGCGGTGGTGAAATCGTTGGCGCCCAGGCCGGGAAACACCAGCACCGGATGACCATCGCCGCGGGGCAGCCTGCGCAGCCAAGGCATGGCGGCCAGCATGGCGGCAAACTCCCAGGGCGCACGGCCTTCCAGCAGCATCAGCCAGGCATTCGGTGCGCGGACGTCGTCAGGGTGAGAGGCGGGGGGTTGAAGCGGCATCGAGGTCGCGGAGACAAGAGACACCCAATGTTAGCGGCTGGCAGGCTTGCGCTTTGGAGCGCTGGCCCTAGTCCGGCGTGTCACTTGCGAGACAGCCTGCTCCAGCGCACTGGTCATCAGGCCTTGCGCCACCTTGGGCAAGGCCTTGCCGGCCATCCGAACCGCAGAATCGGTCATGCGCCGCGCCGCGCCGCCCGCGGCGCGCTGCACCGACTTCGGGACCGCCCGGCCCACCGTTGCGGCGGCCGCCGTCACCGCATTGCCGAGCGTTTTGCGTGAGCGGCCCAGCACACCGCCGGGTGACGCTGAGTCTTCGTCCGGCTCGCCGGGCAGCGGCAGCGCACGCACGTCGTCGAAGGCAATTCCGATGGCGTCGGCCAGTTCGCGCACATCGGGCATGGCCTGCGCATCGGCCATCAAGCCGAAGTCCAGCGACTGGTCGTAGCTCTGCACCGTGATATTCAATGCCAGGCCGTGGGTGATGATGGAGGTGGGGTAGTTGGTCAGCATGCGGGCACCCGCCATGTACAGCGGCACCGGCGGCCCCGGCACGTTGGAGATGACCAGGTTGGCCACCTGGGGGATGCGGTCGGCCACCTTGGCCTTGCCGTACAACGCGGTGACGGCTTCGATCAGCCAGGGCACGCCCAGCGACGGAAAGTCGGTCGGCAGGATGCTCTTCACGCTGCCCATCGACACCTTCATGGCCCCGGTCGCGGCCTTCACATGCGCCAGCCGCTTGCGCGCGTCGGCGATGTTCGTGCCCAGGCTGATCAGGCTCATCGAGGCCTGGTTGTCGGACGAGGTGTCGCCTTTCTCGCGCAGCGAGATCGGCACCGCGGCGATCATCGACTTGCGCGGCAACAGATGCGTTTTGCCATAGAAGCGGCGCAGCGCGGTGCTGCACACCATCAGCACCATGTCGTTGATGGTCGCCTCGTGCGCCTTGCCCAAGGCCTTGAGTTCGCGCAGCGGCAGTGTGACGCAGGCGAAGGCGCGGCCCTCGCTGACCGACACGTTGAGCGGTGTGCGCGGTGCCAGCGTCAGGTTGCTGACACCGCCGGCCTTGCCGCGCAACAACGACGAGGTGGACAGGGCCTGCTTCGCCGCGTCTTTCAATGTGCCCGCGGTGGAAGGCAGGTCCTTGATGATGCCGGCCACCAGTTGCACCTGGTTGCCCAACGCGCCGCGCAGCATTTCGGCCATGCCCAGGCGAAAGGTCTTGGTGCGCTTGGACACCCGGGCTTCGATCTCGCGGCCGGTGGGGCTCACATCGAGAATCGCATTCGCCAGCGCCACCGCGGCCTGCCCGTCGACCGCGGCATGGTGGAGTTGGGTGTACAGCGCCACCCGTTTGCGGCCATTGGCGCCGGGCGCCAGGCCCTCGAACACATGCATCTTCCACAGCGGCCGCTTGCGGTCCAGCAGCACCGGATGCAACAGACCGACCTGCGCCTGGAGCTCGCCCATGCCGCTGCCGCTCTTGGCCGATGGGGGCAGCTTGATCTGGACGATGTGCTTGTCCAGATCGGGCTCGGCGTCCACCCAAGCCGGGTTGGCCAGGTTCAGCGGCATCCACCACAGCTTGCGGCGCAGCACCGGCACCATCGGCAGGCGTTGCCCAATGTGGCGGCGCATGTCGTGCACGAACTTTCCCTTGTAGCCCTCGGGCAGCTCGAACAGATGGAGCGCGCCGACATGCATGGGCATGGCCGGTGTTTCGAGATAGAGGAAGGTGGCGTCCAGGCCAGAGAGTTGTTTCATGCGGCGCCTCCTGAGGGTGGCGTTGATGCTATGGCTCGGCCGCTTGTTCAGCGCTCAGGGGAAGCCCTGTCTCGAACTGTCCAAGCGCTGAACAGCCTGCGCCGAAGTCTGCGCCCGAAGCGCCAGCAACTGGTTGGCCAGCAGCGCTGCGAGCACCAGCGCCCCGCCCAGCACCACCGGGAGGGTCGGCGTTTCGTCGGTGGCCAGCCAGACCCAGGCAATGCCGAACACACTCTCCAGCAATGCCAGCAGCGACATCTCGGGCGCCGGCAACACGCGCGCCGCGCGCACCGCCAGGATGCACGGAATGGCGAGCTGGAACACGCCCAGCAAGGCGAGCCAGGCAACGTCATGCACGGGCGCTTGCAAGGGCCAGGAGAGTGGCAGGGTCACGGCGGCCGACAAGGCCGCGCCGATCAGCACGGCCGGCACCAGGTCGATGCTGTTTCCCGCCTGTTGCGACAGGTTCCAGTTGATCGCGCCGGCGAGTGGAACGCACATCGCGACCGCGGTGCCGACGAGCTGCTTCGGGTCGCCGTCAAAACCGGCCGAATACATCCACGCGATGCCGGCCCCTGCCAGCCCGATGGCAACCCATGTGCGGCGCGCCACGGCGTGGCCGAGCATGAAATGCGCCAGCACCGCGGTCAGCAGCGGCGCCACGCTCATCGTGATCAGCACGTTGGCGGCGGTGGTCAGGGTCAGCGCCAGCATGAAGCTGGTGAACATCACGGCCCACATCAGGCCCGAGAGCCACAGCGCCCTGCCCCCCTGCGCGATTTGAATCAGCGTGGCGCCACCGCGCTTGATGCCGAGGTACAGGCCAAGCGCCAGGAGATTGAACGCGCTGCGCCAGAAGGTCACTTCGAAACCGCGCGCCGATTCGAGCTGGCGCGTCACCACCGCTGCGATGCTCCACAGCAGCGTGACGATCAGCATCGTGAGAACGGCGCGACGGTGCGTCACGACGGGCTGCGCCAGCGCGTTCAGGCGCCTTCGCGCGACGCCTTCTTGCGGTCGTGTTCCTTCAGGTACCGCTTGCGGATGCGGATCGACTTCGGGGTAATTTCCACCAACTCATCGTCGGCGATGAACTCCACCGCGTACTCCAGCGACAGGATGATCGGCGGCGTGATCTTGATCGCGTCTTCCTTGCCCGAGACGCGGAAGTTGGTGAGCTGCTTGCCGCGCACCGCGTTCACCACCAGGTCGTTGTCGCGCGAGTGAATGCCGATGATCATGCCTTCGTACAAGGGGTCGCCGGCCTTCACGAACATGCGCCCGCGATCGTCCAGCTTGCCGAGCGAATAGGTGACCGCCTCGCCGTCGTCCTGGCTGATCAGCACGCCCTGCTTGCGGCCTTCGATCTCGCCCTTGTAGGCTTCGTACGAATCGAAGATGTTGCTGATCAGGCCGGTGCCGCGGGTGGTGTTCATGAACTCGTTCTGAAAGCCGATCAGGCCGCGCGCCGGAATGCGGTACTCCAGCCGCACGCGGCCCATGCCGTCGGGTTCCATGTTGACCAGTTCGGCCTTGCGTTCGCCCAGCGCCTGCATCACCGCGCCCTGGTGCTGGTCTTCCACGTCGGCGGTGACCAGCTCCATCGGCTCGTGGCGCTCACCATTCACTTCGTGGAACACCACGCGCGGCTTGGACACCGCCAGCTCGTAGCCCTCGCGCCGCATCGTTTCCAGCAGGATGGTCAGGTGCAATTCACCCCGGCCCATCACCTCGAAGATGCCGTCTTCATCGGTGTCGTTGACACGCAGCGCCACGTTCGATTGCAACTCGCGGTCGAGCCGGTCGCGGATCTGCCGGCTGGTGACGAATTTGCCTTCTCGGCCGGCCAGCGGCGAGTTGTTGACGCAGAAGTTCATCGTCAAGGTCGGCTCGTCAACCAGCAACATCGGCAGCGGCAGCGGGTTCTCCGGGTCGGTGAGTGTCATGCCGATGCCGATGCCCTCGATGCCGTTGATCAGCACGATGTCGCCCGGCCCGGCCTCGGTGGCCTGCTTGCGCTCCAGGCCCTCAAACTTG
>JANNDW010000227.1:0-3479 GCA_031378125.1 Methylibium sp.
CCGCAGATCATGGCCATCGATGCCGTTTCCAAGGCCCTCAAGGGCAGTGGCGTGCCGCTGATTGCCGATGGCGGCGTGCGCTACTCGGGCGACCTGGCCAAGGCGATTGCCGCCGGCGCGCACAGCGTGATGATGGGCGGCGCCTTTGCCGGCACCGAAGAAGCGCCGGGCGAAATCATTCTGTACCAGGGCCGCACCTACAAGAGCTACCGCGGCATGGGCTCCATCGGCGCGATGCAGCAGGGCTCGGCCGACCGCTACTTTCAGGACGGGCCGGCCAACAACCCCAACACCACCAAACTGGTGCCCGAAGGCATCGAGGGGCAGGTGCCGTACAAAGGCTCGGTGGTCGGGATCATTTTCCAGATGGCGGGCGGCCTGCGTGCCTCCATGCACTACTGCGGCTGCAGCACCATCGACGAGATGCACACCAAGGCTGAGTTCGTCGAGATCTCGTCGGCCGGCATCCGCGAGAGCCATGTGCACGATGTGCAGATCACAAAAGAAGCGCCCAACTACCGCATGGAGTAAGGCCGCAAGGCCCGCCATTGAGACCGCCACTTGAGCAACGCCCCCGCATCGCCCATTGAACCGAACACGGCGGCTGTTCGGCCGGCCGCGATGAGGTTCATCCTGATCGCGGTGCTGATCGACATGGTGTCGATCGGCCTGATCGTGCCGGTGCTGCCCACGCTGGTGGCCAGCTTCACGGCCAATCCAACCGAAGCGGCGCTGTGGTACGGCGTGGTGGCGTTTGCATTCAGCATTGCCAACTTCTTCGGCGCGCCGCTGCTGGGGGCGCTGTCTGACCGCTACGGCCGCCGGCCGGTGCTGCTGATCGGCTTTTGCGGGCTGGCACTGAATTTCTTCGCCACCGCGCTCGCCACGCAACTGTGGATGTTGATTGCGGTTCGCTTGGTGGGCGGCGCGATGCAGGCCAACGCGGCGGTGGCCAACGCCTACGTGGCCGACATCACGCCCGCGGAAGACCGCGCCAAGCGCTTCGGACTGCTGGGTGCGATGTTCGGCATCGGTTTCATCGTGGGGCCCGTGATGGGCGGCCTGCTGGGCGGCATCGATCTGCAGCTACCGTTCTTCGCGGCGGGGACCTTGGCCCTGCTCAACCTGCTGTACGGCTACTTCGTGCTGCCTGAATCGCTGCCTGTTTCCATGCGGCGCAACCTGACATGGGGTTCGTTCAACCCGATCAGCGCGTTGAGCCAACTCAGCCAGCTGAAGGGCGCGGGCCCGTTGGTGGTGGTCATCGCGCTGAGCAACCTGGCGCAGTTCGTGATGTACACCACCTGGGTGCTCTACACCACCTTCAAGTTCGGCTGGGGGCCGACGGAGAACGGCTGGTCGCTGTTTGCGGTGGGCGTTGCAGCGGCTGTGGTTCAGGGCTTCTTGCTCGGCCGTTTGCTCAAGCGATTCGGGGCGCCGCGCCTGGCCACCATCGGCCTGATGTCCAGCGCGCTCGGCTACCTGTGCTGGGGGCTGGCGCCGGCCGGTTGGGTGATGTACGTGGTGATCGCGCTGAACCTGCTGGGCTTCACGGTCACCGCATCGATCCAGAGCATCGTCTCCAACGCGGCCGATGCGCGCTCGCAAGGCCAGACCATGGGCTCGGTGGCGGCGCTTGCCAGCCTGATGGCCGTGCTCGGGCCGGTGCTGGGCGCGCCGCTGATGGGTGCGGTCTCGCACCTGCCGCCGGGCGACTGGCGAGTGGGAGCGCCGTTCTACTTTTGTGCTGCCTTGCAGCTGATGTCGATGCTGTTCGCCGCGCGGCACTTCAGCCGCGAACGCCGCCAGCTGCGCGAAGCCGCGATGCCCTGATTCCTCAACCCATGGCTGCCCCGCGTTGATCTGAGCCCCATGCACGACAAGATACTGATCCTCGATTTCGGCTCTCAAGTCACGCAGTTGATCGCGCGGCGCGTGCGCGAGGCGCATGTGTTCTGCGAGATCCACCCCAACGACGTGAGCGACGCGTTCGTGCGCGCGTTTGCGCCCAAGGCCATCATCCTGTCGGGCAGCCACGCTTCCACCTACGAAGACCACGAGCTGCGCGCACCGCAAGCCGTGTGGGATGCCGGCGTGCCGGTGCTGGGCATCTGCTACGGCATGTTCACGATGGCGGTGCAGCAAGGCGGCAAAGTGGAAGCCGCCGACCACCGCGAGTTCGGTTATGCCGAAGTGCGCGCCCGCGGCCACACGAAGCTGCTGCAAGGCATAGCAGACTTCGCAACGCCAGAAGGCCACGGCATGCTGAAGGTGTGGATGAGCCACGGCGACAAGGTCACCGAGCTGCCGCCGGGCTTCAAGCTGATGGCCTCCACCCCCAGTTGCCCGATCGCCGGCATGGCCGACGAGGCGCGCGGCTACTACGGCGTGCAGTTCCACCCCGAGGTCACGCACACCGTCAAGGGCCGCGAGCTGATCGAGCGCTTCGTGCTGGACATCGCGCAGGCCCGGCCCGACTGGGTGATGGGCAGCTACATCGACGAAGCGGTGGTCCGCATTCGTGAGCAGGTGGGCGATGAGCAGGTGCTGCTGGGTCTGTCGGGCGGGGTCGATTCCAGCGTTGCCGCCGCGCTGATCCACCGCGCCATCGGTGACCAGCTGACCTGCGTGTTCGTCGACCATGGCCTGCTGCGCCTGAACGAAGGCCGCATGGTGATGGACATGTTTGCCGGCCGGCTGCACGCCAAGGTGATCGCGGTGGACGCCAGCGCTCAGTTCCTGGGCGCACTGGCCGGCGTGACCGACCCCGAAGCCAAACGCAAGATCATCGGGCGCGAGTTCGTCGAGGTGTTCCAGGCCGAAGCCGCGAAGCTGAAGGCTGCTGCCGGTGCCGGTGCCGGCGGCGGTGTCAAGTGGCTGGCCCAAGGCACGATCTACCCCGACGTGGTCGAGTCCGGTGGCACGAAGACGAAGAAGGCCACCACCATCAAGAGCCACCACAACGTCGGCGGCCTGCCGCAGACGCTGGGCCTGAAGCTGCTGGAGCCGCTGCGTGAGCTGTTCAAGGACGAAGTGCGCGAACTCGGCGAGGCCCTCGGCCTGCCGCACGACATGGTCTACCGCCACCCGTTCCCCGGCCCCGGCCTGGGCGTGCGCATCCTCGGCGAGGTGAAGCGCGAATACGCCGACCTGCTGCGCTGCGCCGACGCGATCTTCATCGAGGAGTTGCGCAACTTTCGCGAAGAAGGCGTTGGCCAGACGGGCAGCGGCAAGACCTGGTACGAGCTGACCAGCCAGGCCTTTGCGGTGTTCCTGCCCGTCAAGAGCGTCGGCGTGATGGGCGACGGACGCACCTACGACTACGTGGTGGCATTGCGCGCGGTGCAGACCAGCGACTTCATGACCGCCGATTGGGCCGAGCTGCCGTATGCGCTGCTGAAAAAAGTGTCGAGCCGCATCATCAACGAAGTGCGCGGCATCAACCGCGTGACCTACGATGTGTCGAGCAAGCCCCCGGC
>JANNDW010000289.1:0-1657 GCA_031378125.1 Methylibium sp.
CAGCAGCCCGTCGGCCGCGCTCAGTCCGGCGCCGGGCCGCCCCAAGTCGGACGCGCCCCCCGGGGGCAGGAGCGCAGGGACTGGGGGGCTCAGTCCGGCGCCGGGCCGCCCCAAGTCGGACGCGCCCCCCGGGGGCAGGAGCGCAGCGACTGGGGGGCTCCGCCCGCCGCTGCCCTGGTGCGCAGCGAAGGCCAGCACCAGCGCGCAGCCCAGCACCGCGCAGACCCAGAAGCCGGTCGAAGGGCGTTGCCTGAACCACAGCGCCGCCACCACCGCGGTGGCCAGCGGCAACACACCGGTGATGACCGCGGCGTGCATCGCGTCCACATCGCGCAGTGCCAGGCTCATGAAAAGCGGGAAGCCCACCACCGTGCCGAGCGCACACACCGCGAACGCGCCCCACTGAGCTCGCTGCGGGCGCGGCGCCCGCGTTGCCAGCAGGTACAGCACACTGAGCAAGCCGGCCAGCGCGGCACGCCCGGCGGTGACGAACAGCGGCGGCAGTTGCGGGTCGCCGGCCGGGCCGACGGCCAGGCGCGTCATCGGCAAGGTCATCGCGAAGATCACCACACCCAGCAGGCCCAGCCAAAGGCCCAGTCGCTCGTCGTGAAAATTAGCCTTCATGGCGGCAGTCTACGGCCCAAGACCAGCACAGAACCAGTACACTTTTGACGCTCAAACCACGCACTGTATCGGTCATCCTGTCAGCACAAGCGCCCGCCACCATGCTTTCCGACTCGCCCACATCAGCCGCTGCACTGACGCTTTCCCGCCAGGCCGACAGCACGCTCACCGAACAGCTCGCGGCGCGTTTTGCCGACCCGATTCGGCGCCGGCTGCTGGCGCCCGGCGCGCGCCTGCCTTCGGTGCGTGAATGTGCGCGCCGGCACCGGGTCAGCCCGTCTACCGTGGTGGCCGCCTACGACCAGCTGCTGGCGCAGGGCCTGGTCGAGGCGCGCAAGCAGCGCGGATTTTTTGTGCGCGACACGCTGCCCGAGCCGGCGCCGGGCGGGGCACGCCCGCCAGGCGCCATGCGCACGCCGCTGCCGGTCAGCGCCACCGCGCTGATCCGCGGCATGTTCCAGCCCCCGGGCAGCCACCCCATGCCGGGCCTGGGCACGCTGCCGGCGGACTGGCTGGACTTGCCCATGCTCGCCAGCGCGCTGCGCCGCGTCAGCAGTGGCTCCGGCCTGGCGGCCATGTCGCTGCACTACGGCGAGCCGGCCGGCGAGTTGCGCCTGCGCCGCGCGCTGGCCACCAAGCTGGCCGACCACGGCGTGATCGCGTCGCCCGAACAGATCGTCACCACGATCGGCGCGACCCAGGCGCTGGACGTGGTGACGCGAACCTTGCTGCGCGCTGGCGACAGTGTGCTGGTCGACGAGCCCGGCTGGTCGGTCGAATACGCGCGGCTGGCGGCGCTGGGAATGCGCGTCTTGCCGGTGCCCCGGCTCGAAGACGGGCCCGACCTGGACGCGATGCGCAGGCTGATCGAAGCCCAGGCGCCGCATCAAAAACCGCGCCTGTACGTCACCGTCTCGGTGCTGCACAACCCGACCGGCGGGTCGCTTTCGCTGGGCTGCGCGCACCGGCTTTTGAAGCTCGCGCAAGCGCACGATCTGCACATCGTCGAGGACGACACCTATGCCCACCTGGC
>JANNDW010000300.1:0-9005 GCA_031378125.1 Methylibium sp.
GACCGACCTGGTGGACGACGCGACGGTGGATGCACTCATCCACCGCGTCAAGCACATGAACCCGAGGGCGCCGCAGCGCCGTGTCAACTTCGGCGAGGTGCCGATCTCCGAGGTGTTCGACCTGCGCGGCTTCAACCTGAATGCCAAGCTCGACATCGACCCCGAGTTCCTGAGCATGCAGGAGCAGGAGCACGACCACGAGCATGACCACCACGACCATGAACCCGGCGAAGGCTGCGATCACCCGCACCACCATGCGCACGACGACGACGTGAAGTCCTTTGTGTTCCGCTCGGACAAGGCGTTCGTGCCGGCCAAGCTGGAAGACTTTTTGGGCGCGATCGTGCAGGTCTACGGCCCCAAGATGCTGCGCTACAAGGGCGTGCTGAACATGAAGGGCACCGACCGCAAGGTCATCTTTCAGGGCGTGCACCAGCTGATGGGCAGCGATTTGGGGCCCAAATGGATGCCGGGCGAAAAGAAGTCCAGCAAGATGGTGTTCATCGGGCTGGACCTGCCCCGCGACATCTTTCTGCAAGGCCTGGAGCAATGCCTGGCCTGACGCTACCGCAATCGCCAGGCGCTGCGCCGATGCACCGCGTGAGAAGCGGCTCGCTCTTGCCCCGTTGGCCCACAACAACGTGGCTACAATCCGCGGCGGCCGATACCGCAGTGCGATGGCGCCCAGCCCTCTTGTAGGGGGTATCACCGCTGTTGCGAGGAGACTCAGTTGAGCAAAACCACGGCCTCCAAGGCTGCCAAGAAGAAGCCCGCCGTCAAGGCGAAGTCCCCCCCTGCCAGAACGGCTGCCAAAGTGGGGGCCAAAACGGCTACCAAAACAGCTTCCAAAGCGCATCCTGCCGCGGCCAGGCCAGCACCGAAGGCTCACGCCCCCAAGCCTGCTGCCAAGGCCGCCCCGGCCAAGCCATCGGCCAAGCCTTCAAACAAACCAGCGGCCAAGCCCCCTGTGAAAACCATCGCGCCGAAAGAGCTCAAGTCCACCGCCGCAGTGCGCGCCAGCACACCCGCCCCGCCGCCAGCGGCAGCAGTCCCCGCGCCGGCGCCCGCCCCCAAGAAAGCCCGCCAGGGCTCCAAAGCGGGCGCCGTGGCGCCTGCGCAGGCGCCCCTGCCGGCCGCCACTTCGCGTTTTGCCGATCGCTTTGCGCCCCCGCGCCCGCCGACCCGGCAGATGAACAACCTCGAACTCGACACCCCGAAACACCCGCACCTGTCCGATCCGAAACTGGCCAACGCATGGAAATCCAAGGCCGGCCGCGACATGACCGAACCCGAAGTGCTGGCCATGCCGGAGGCGGAATACATGAACGAGAAGCAACTCGAGTTCTTCCGCTTCACGCTGCAGAAGCTGAAGGATGACCTGCTCAACAACGCCGGTGAAACCACCGAGCACCTGCGCGAAGACACCTCGATCGTGCCGGACCCTGCCGACCGCGCGACCATCGAGGAAGAGCACGCGCTGGAGTTGCGCACGCGTGACCGTGAACGCAAGCTTTTGAAGAAGATTTCACAGTCGCTCGGCCGCATCGAATCGGGTGACTATGGTTTCTGTGACGAAACCGGCGAACCCATCGGTTTGGGCCGGCTGATCGCGCGACCCACCGCTACACTGTCCCTCGAAGCTCAACAAAGACGCGAACTCAAGCAGAAGATGTTCGGCGATTGACGGGCCCCCTGCCCCCCGACATGTCGGAATCCAAAGACTCCCCCAGTTTCTTTCGCAAGATGGTCAAGTTCGTGGCCAATCCGGCCACGGAATGGGCCGAATTGACGGCGCCTTCCGACCAGGCGCGAGAAACCGAGTCGGCCAAGACCGAACTGAAGGCGATGATCGAGCGCAAGCGGCGCAACGACTTTGTGCGCAAGCGCGAACTCGACATGCTGCGCCGGGTGCGCAGAGAGGGGCTGTCCAGCGAGCAGCTGGCTGCGTTGGGGGGGTCGTCGCGCATCGATGATTCCGAGGTTCGCCCGACCGACAGCCTGGCTCGTGCCGACAGTGGCGTGAAGGCCAAGATCGATCAGATCGAGCAGCAGATGGTGGGCGATGGCTATGCCAGCACGCAACGCCGGGCGCCTGATTTCTACAATGCCCCGACTCAGCCGGCTGCCATGGACGCAGCAGCGGCGGCTCCGGTCGCAGCGCCCGTGCCCGGGGGTGGCCGTGTGTCCGGGTTCATGCCCACCCGGCCCAGCGGCCAGGCCCCCGAGACAACGCAGCGCGCCGGCGCCGGCCCCAGCCCGCTGGCGGCACCCCCCAAACTGGAGCCTTTGGCAGCCGACTTCGGCAAAGCGCTCAACGTCGATGTCAGCGACGTGGTGCACGACCCCGACCTCGACGAGGCCGTGATCGCCTTCGCCAACGCCGACTTTGAACAATGCGAACACGCGCTGGCGACGCTGACCGGCTCGGCCGGCGCGCGCGCCCAGCATGCGGAAACCTGGCTGGTGCTGTTCGATCTGTACCGTGCGATTGGCCAGCAGCACAAATTCGAGAGCCTGGCGCTGGACTATGCGCAGCAGTTCGGCTGGTCCGCGCCGCAGTGGTATTCCATGCCTCGCCTGGTGGCAGAAGCCACCAGCGACGAACAACCCAAGAGCTCGCGTGTCGTTGGCCAGGTCGGCTGGGTCTGCCCGGCTTTCGTGGACGCCGAGGTGGTGGCCAAGCTGTCGTCGCAAAGCCTGCAAATGCCGCTGCCCTGGGTCTTTGACTGGGGCGGGCTGAAGGGCATCGACGCCGAAGGTTGCGCCCGCATGAGCGAACTGTTCCGCAAGTGGATCGGCCAGAAGCTGGAGATGCAGTGGATCAACGGCGAACGCCTGTTCACGGTGCTGCAGGACACCTCGCCCACCGGCGTGCGCGATGCCGACCCTGCCTATTGGCAGTTGCGGCTCGATGCACTGCGCATGACGAATCGGCCCGACCAGTTCGACGAGACCGCGATCGACTATTGCGTCACCTACGAAGTCTCGCCCCCTTCATGGGAACGTTCGGTGTGCCAGGCCAGGGTGATCGGCGCGAACCAGCACACCACCTTGCCACCGCCGCTGCCGGCAGTGACCGACGTGGCCACCGGTTTTGTCGAGTCGCAAAGCACGGCTCAGCTCGGCCATCCGGCGGTGGCCAACTTCGATCTGTCCGGGCAGCTGGTCGGCGACATCAACCCGACGCTGCGCAAGATGGACGCCGAACTGGGCAATGCCGCCATCGTCAACGTGTCGTGCGTGCGCTTGATCCGGGTCGACTTCATCGCCGCCGGCGACCTGCTCAACTGGGTGCTGGCGCGGCGCAGCGAGAACCGGGTGGTCGTCTTCTTGGAGTCGCACCGCCTGGTGGCGCTTTTCTTCGGCGCGATGGGCATCAACGAGCATGCCAAGGTGAAGGTCCGCACGCTGTGACTATGCGCCCCAGTCGCATCGCTCCTGCCCCCAAGGGGCGCCAACGCTACGGCCGGGGAACCCGTCCGTGCGTTGTGGCTTGAGGGGGCTCCGCTTCGATCGCCGGGATAGACTGTTGGGCCACAGTTGAAGCGGGCGCCACCGCCCTCACCTCAATCCCATGGAAAACTACCACGGCACCACGATCGTCAGCGTCAGGCGCGGCAGCGTTGTCGCGTTGGGAGGCGATGGCCAGGTGACCCTGGGCAACATCGTCGTCAAGGCCACGGCGCGCAAGGTGCGCAAGTTGTTTCGCGACCAGGTGCTGGCCGGTTTTGCCGGCGCCACCGCCGATGCGTTCACGCTGTTCGAGCGCTTCGAGTCCAAGCTCGAAAAACACCAGGGCCACCTGGTGCGCGCGGCCATCGAACTCACCAAGGACTGGCGCACCGACCGTGTGTTGCGCCGCCTGGAAGCCATGCTGGCGGTGGCCGACAAGGATGCCTCGCTCATCATCACCGGCAACGGCGACGTGCTGGAGCCCGAACACGGCATCATCTCCATCGGCTCGGGCGGCGCCTATGCCCAGGCAGCGGCGCGCGCGCTGCTCGACCACACACAGATGACGCCCGAGCAGATCGTCAAGCGCTCGCTGGAGATTGCCGGCGACCTGTGCATCTATACCAACCAGCACCACACGATAGAGACGCTTTGAAGTCCAGCATGACCCCGCAGGAGATCGTCTCCGAACTCGATCGCCACATCGTCGGCCAGGCCAATGCCAAGCGCGCGGTGGCCATCGCGCTGCGCAACCGCTGGCGGCGCCAGCAGGTCGTCGAGCCGATGCGCGGCGAGATCACGCCCAAGAACATTTTGATGATCGGCCCCACCGGCGTGGGCAAGACCGAGATCGCGCGCCGCCTGGCCAGGCTGGCCGACGCGCCGTTCATCAAGGTCGAGGCCACCAAGTTCACCGAGGTCGGTTACGTCGGCAAGGATGTCGATTCGATCATCCGCGACCTGGTGGACATGGCGGTCAAGCAAGAGCGTGGCGTGCAGATGCGGCGCCAACGCAGCCACGCCGAAGACGCCGCGGAAGACCGCGTGCTCGACATCCTGGTGCCCCCGCCACGCTCCGCCGGCGCGGACGTCGGCTTCAGCGCATCGGCGCCGCCGGTGGACAACACCGCACGCCAGGTGATGCGCAAGCGCCTGCGCGAAGGCTTGCTCGACGACAAGGAAATCGAGATCGACGTGGCCGAGACCAAACCCACGCTGGAAATCATGGGCCCGGCGGGCATGGAAGAGATGGCCGAACAATTGAAGGGCATGTTCGCCAACATCGGCAGCACCAAGCGCAAGGCGCGCAAGTTCAAAGTGAACGAGGCGCTGAAGCACCTGGTCGAAGAAGAGGCCGCCAAGCTGCTCAACGAAGACGACATCAAGCAGGCCGCGCTGAACAACGCCGAGCAGAACGGCATTGTGTTCATCGACGAGATCGACAAGGTGACCTCGCGCTCCGAGGGCAGCGGCGCCGACGTGTCGCGCCAGGGCGTGCAGCGCGACCTGCTGCCGCTGGTGGAAGGCACCACGGTGAACACCAAGTACGGCATGGTCAGGACTGACCACATCCTGTTCATCGCGTCGGGCGCGTTCCACTTCAGCAAGCCCAGCGACCTGATCCCGGAACTGCAGGGGCGCTTCCCGATTCGCGTGGAGCTGGGATCGTTGGGCGTCGACGATTTCGAGGCCATCCTCACGCAGACCCATGCCAGCCTGGTCAAGCAGTACCAGGCCCTGCTGGCGACCGAAGGGGTGACGCTGGAGTTCACGGCGGACGCGATCCGGCGCCTCGCGCAAATCGCCTTCGATGTGAACGAGCGCACCGAAAATATCGGCGCGCGGCGCTTGTCCACCGTGATGGAACGGCTGCTCGACGAGGTCAGCTTCGACGCCCCCAACCGCGGCGGCCAGACCGTGGTGCTGGATGCGGACAGCGTGAACGCCAAGCTGGCCGAGCTGGCGAAGAACGAAGACCTGTCGCGCTATATCCTTTGACCCGCGGTGCCGTTCTCAGAGCGCCAGCCGGTGCGACTGCAGCTCCAGCAAGCCCTCGAAGATCAGCGTGTCCACGGTCTCGAACGCCAGGTCGGTGATCGGCGCCAGCTTGACGGCCGCACCGCCCGTCATCAACAACACCGGCTGTTCGCCCGCGTGCGCCATCAACTTGCGGTGCATGCGCTCCACGGCACCGGCAATCGCATCGGCGCCGCCGCTCATCAACGCGTCGCTGGTGTTGGTGGGAAAGTCCACCGCCTCGCCGGTGGGAGCCTTCAGGCCCGCCGTGCCCATCTCCAGCGCGCGCAGCATCAGGCCGAAGCCCGGCAGGATCAGCCCGCCCAGGAACCGGCCCGTGGCGTCGAGCGCGTCCACGGTCACCGCGGTCCCCACCATCACCACCAGCGCCGGGCGCGGCTTGCCTTGCGCCAGCACACGCTGGCGCGCGCCGATCAGCGCCACCCATCGGTCCACGCCCAGGCGGCTGGGGTGGTCGTAGCCGTTCGTGACCCCGCCTGCGTGGGTCGAAGACACCACCCAGCGCGGCGTGATGTCCCACAGTTCGAGCTGCTCCTCGACACGCCGCTTCACGCCCTCCCCGGCCACCACGCACCCCAGCATGCTGGCCGGCGCGGCGAGGTGTTTCCATTCGTTGTCGGCAAGGTCGTCGATGGTCTCCAGAAACACCGCGCCCTGGGCCAGCATGGCCGCGCCCGTTTGCGGCGATGCGTACTGCGCCCACTTCAACCGCGTGTTGCCGATGTCGATGGCGAGAAAGCTCATGATGGCCGGCTCATCACAACGGCGCGGGCGAGGTGTCGCGGCCGTCCAGCACATTGCGCACCCGGCGCAGCGTCTGCTGCGCGGCCAGCGCGTGGGGCGGCTTGCCGATGCGCGAGGCCACTTCGTCGATCAGCTCTTCGAGATCGGCGCGCGTGCGTGCGCGCCGCAGGCGAAAGATCGTCAGCGAACCGGCCACCGGCGCCTCTACGCGCAGCGCACGCAGCAGCAGCTCGCGAGCGCGCTCCAGCACGTCGTCTGCGGTCAGCTCGTCTTCGGGTTCGGTCCGGGGCCATGACGTGGGCGGCGGGTGGGAGCCCAGGCCGGTGTCGCTGAAAATCGATTCGGGCGGCAAGGTGCGCGACGCCGGCAACTCCGAGTCGTCTCCAAACACGCTGCTGCCATCAACCGGGTGCGGTGCCTCGGCGGCTCCGTTGGCGGGCCGTCCGGGAGGGCCCGGCGGCGCAACGAGTTGCGGAATGTCGATCAGCCCCAGGCCCAGAAGTTCGTCGAAGCAAATGCCCGGCACACCGGCCTGGGCGGACAGGTTGCGCACCTGCGCTTCGCTGCGCTTGCCGTCGACCAGCAGCAGCATGGTGCGGTGGCGCTGGCTGATGCGGCGCTGCCGATGGCTCATTTCCGCCTGACCCGCAGGCGTCTTGATCGGAATGATCGGTCTGTCCACGAATAGCTCCTGATCGCGCGCTGCGCCGGGCGCCGCCGCTGCCGGTTCGGGCCGGCCACCGCATGCTCACGGGCGCGATTGTGCCGTCAAACGACGGGCCGGCGATGGATGGGCACGCGGCTCGCCCGCCGCACACAGTGGCGATACACTCGCCATTGACGTATACGTCAATTGATGGACCTCACTCATTGTCGGAGGCAGCTTGGCCAAAAAGCCCCCCCAGCTGGCGGACTACCAGCACAGCGCCGCCGCCGAAGGCAAGCCCGCCGGCGCGAGCTTTGACCTGGCGCGCTTCGACCCCGCCGCCAAGCCCTTCTCCAGCGGCGACAAGGCCAAGGACAAGGCCGCCACCGAAGCGCTGGCACTCGAACTCGATGTGCTGCAGAATCTGTTCTACGCCGACCACCGCTACAAGCTGCTGGTGGTGCTGCAAGGCACCGACACCAGCGGCAAGGACGGCACCATCCGCGGCGTGTTCGGCCAGATGAGCCCGCTGGGCGTGCACACCATCGGCTGGAAGGCGCCCTCCGAAGAAGAGCGCGCGCACGACTACCTGTGGCGCATCCACAGCCAAGTGCCCGCGCTCGGCGAAGTGATGATCTTCAACCGCAGCCACTATGAAGACGTGCTGGTGCCCGCGGTGAACGGCTGGATCACGCCCGAACAGACGAAGCAACGCTGCGCCCACATCAATCACTTCGAACGCATGCTGGCCGAGACCGGCACGGTGATCCTGAAGTTCCTGCTGCACATCTCCAAGGGCGAGCAGCGGGTGCGCCTGCAGGAGCGCCTGGACGACCCGGTCAAGCGCTGGAAGTTCGCGCTCGGCGACCTGGAAGTGCGCAAGCAGTGGAGCGCCTACCAACAAGCCTACAGCGCGGCCCTAGCCGCCACCGGCACGCCCTGGGCGCCGTGGACCATCGTGCCGGCCGACTCGAAAACGCACCGCAACCTGATGATCGCCACGGTCGTCAAGCAAGCGCTGGTGAAGCTCAAGCTGGGCTACCCGACCGGTGACCCGGCGCTGGCCAAAATACGCGTGGAATGAGCCATGGAACGGCGCCGCTCCACCCATCTCCGGAGACAAGATGACCGACCTGTCCGCTGAATTCAAAGCCCTGGCCAGCTACCGCCCGACGAACAAGGTGCGCTTCGTCACCGCCGCCAGCCTGTTCGACGGCCACGACGCCGCCATCAACATCATGCGGCGCATCCTGCAAGGCATGGGCGCGGAAGTGATCCACCTGGGCCACAACCGCTCGGTCGACGAGGTGGTCACCGCCGCGCTGCAGGAAGACGTGCAAGGCATTGCGATCAGCAGCTACCAGGGCGGGCACGTCGAGTACTTCAAGTACATGGTCGATCTGCTGAAGAGCCGCGGCGGCGCGCACATCCAGGTGTTCGGCGGCGGCGGCGGTGTGATCGTGCCCAGCGAAATCGCGGAGCTGCAGGGCTACGGGGTGACCCGCATCTACAGCCCCGAGGACGGCCAGCGCATGGGCCTGGCCGGCATGATCGGCGAGATGGTGATGCGGGCCGACCAGGACCTGTGCGTGCATGCGCCCAAGAGCCTCGCCGCCATTCAAGGCCAAAGCGAAGCGCACTGGCGCGCGTTGGCGCAGCTGATCACGGCGCTCGAAAACGGCAAGGCCGGCGAGGCAATGAAGGCATCGCTGCACGCTGCCGCCAAGCACGCCGGCACGCCGGTGCTGGGCATCACCGGCACCGGCGGCGCGGGCAAGTCCAGCCTGACCGACGAGTTGATCCGCCGCCTGCGGCTCGACCAACGAGACGCGCTGCGCATCGCCGTCATCAGCATCGACCCCAGCCGGCGCAAAAGTGGCGGCGCACTGCTCGGCGACCGCATCCGCATGAATGCCATTTCGCCATGGAGCCACGCGCCCGCCGCCAACAACGACGCTTCGGATTCGGGCCAACGCGTCTTCATGCGTTCCCTGGCCACCCGCGACTTCGGCAGCGAGATCAGCCAGGCCCTGCCCGACGTGCTGGCAGCAGTCAAGGTCGCCGGCTTCGACCTGATCATCGTCGAGACCTCGGGCATCGGCCAGGGCGACGCGGCCATCGTGCC
>JANNDW010000302.1:0-2685 GCA_031378125.1 Methylibium sp.
GCTGCTCATGAACGGCCCTGTTTCAGAGCGAGGTCACAGCCCGGTCTTGAAGCCGGTGTACATGCGCGTCATGGTGCGGCGGATGTCGTTGCTCAGCGCGTCGGGCAAGGCCATCTTGGCCATCTCGGCGTCGCTGACGAAGATCGTCGGGTCGTTGGCCACTTCGGGCTTCACGAACTTGCGCGACTCCTTGTTCGGGTTGGCGTAGAACACCTTGTTGGTGATGCTCGCATGCACCTCGGGCTTCATGATGTAGTTGATCCACTTGTACGCATTGCCCGGGTGCGGCGCGTCGGCCGGGACGACCATCACGTCCATGAAGATGATGCCTCCGGTCTTGGGCAACAGGGCTTCGAGCTTTTGACCAGTCTTGCCTTCGATGGCGCGCTGTTTGGCGATGTTGATGTCGCCCGACCAGCCCAGCGCCAGGCAGATGGAGCCGTTGGCCATGTCGTTGATGTAGCCCGACGAGCTGAACAGCGTGACGTACGGGCGCACCGCCTTCAGCAGCGCCGGCACGCCTTGGTAGTCGGCCGGGTTCTTGCTGTAGGCCGGCTTGCCCAGGTAGTGCAGCGCGGCTGGCACGATCTCGGTGGCCGAATCGAGGAAGCTCACGCCGCAGCCCTTGAGCTTGGAGATGTACTCGGGCTTGAAGACCAGGTCCCACACGTTGTCGGGCATGGGCGTGCTGCCTAATGCGGCCTTAACCTTGTCAACATTGATGCCCACCGTGGTGTAGCCCCACAGCCAGTTGACCATGTAGTCGTTGCCCGGGTCGAGCTTGGCGAGTTGCGCCTGGATGGCCGGGTCAAGGTTTTTCAGGTTCGGCAACTGGGCCTTGTCGAGCTTGCGCAGCAGCCCGCCATCGGCCTGGATCTTGGCCCAGTACGAAGAGGGCACAACCACGTCGTAACCGGTCTTTCCGGCCACCAGCTTGGCGTGCAGGATCTCGTTGTTGTCGAAGTTGTCGTAGCGGACCTTGATGCCGGTTTCCTTCTCGAAGTTCTTGATGGTGTCTTCGGCGATGTAGTCGGACCAGTTGTAGACGTTGAGCACCTTTTCTTCTTCCTGGCCGGCGGCCGGGCCGGCCCAGAGCAGGCAGCTGGCTGCGGTCAACGAGGCGAGCGTGGTCAGGGCGCTGAACATGCGTTTCATGAGCGGTTCCTTGGTGGCGGTTTTCGAGAAGGCAGAGGGAAAGTGCTGAAAGGCGGGTCAGAGTCTAGTCAGCACAGCGCGGTTGCGGGCTTCTCGCAAACCCCGTGCCAAGCACGCCGGACCGTCCAATCCAGCCGCATGTCAACAGGCCGGCTGCAGTCGCTTGTAGCTCAAGTTGCTTGGGCGCGTGGCCGGCGCGTCCGATCTCACCCTGCCGTGAACTCTATTGACAGAACGGATCGTGCGGTCCATTGTGCGAAGTTGAATAGCGGGTCAACACAGTTCACAAGAGGAGATTGGGCATGGGTACGAGTTTGAAGATCAATGGAAAGTCGGTGACCGTGAATGCCGAACCAGACACCCCTTTGTTGTGGGTGATCCGTGAAGAGGCCGGCCTGACCGGCACCAAATTCGGTTGCGGAATGGCACTGTGCGGTGCCTGCACCTTGCATCTGGACGGCCAGCCGATCCGCTCATGCAGCACGCCGCTGTCGGCGGCGGCCGGCAAGAGCATCACCACCGTCGAGGCGATTGGCGCTTCGGCCGTCGGCAAGAAGGTTCAAGAGGCCTGGAAGCAAATCGACGTGCCGCAGTGCGGCTACTGCCAGTCGGGCCAGATCATGGCGGCCGTGGCGCTGTTGACCGAAAAACCAAAACCCACCGACGCCGACATCGACGCCGCGATGTCGGGCAATATCTGCCGCTGCGGCACCTACCCGCGCATTCGCGCCGCGATCCACTCTGCCGCCGGCACGAAGGGAGCTTGACCATGAACGCTTCAGTTTCCCGTCGAGATTTCCTGCAGACCGGCGCGGCCGCCGGTGGCGCGCTGATGATCGGTTTTGTGTTGCCGGGTTGTGCCACGCCGAGCCCGGCAAACGTCACGGCCGCGATGCCCAATGCCTGGGTCCGCGTTGGCAGCGACAACAGCGTCACGCTGCTGTGCGCGCGCTCCGAAATGGGCCAGGGCGTCTACACCTCGATGCCGATGTTGATCGCCGAAGAACTCGAGGTCGATCTGGCCAAAGTCAAGGTCGAGATGGCGCCAGCCGGTGAGCCCTACATCAACGCCATGCTCGGTGGCCAACTGACCGGCGGCTCGGCATCGGTGAAAGACGCCTACGTCAAGCTCAGAGTGGCCGGCGCGCAGGCGCGCACGGTGCTCGTGCAGGCGGCGGCCAATCAATGGAAGGTTGACCCTGCGGCTTGCAAGGCGCAGGACGCCTGGGTGCTGGGCCCGAGTGGGCAGAAGGCAAGTTACGGCGAACTGGCCGAGGCCGCGTCGAAATTGACGCCGCCGATGGAGCCCACACTGAAGGCGGCGAAAGACTTTCGCTACGTCGGCAAATCGGTGGCGCGCCTGGACACTCCCGCCAAGATCAACGGCAGCGCCGAATTCGGCATCGACGCCAGCGTGCCCGGTATGTTGATCGCCGCGTTGGCACAGTCGCCGTCATTCGGTGGCAAGGTGGCGAGCTTTGACGCCACCAAGGCCAAGGCGATGCCGGGCGTGAAGCATGTCGTGCAAAT
>JANNDW010000339.1:0-2492 GCA_031378125.1 Methylibium sp.
CACACCCATCCGCACCTTCGCCTCGCGGATCACATCCATGTCGATCACGTTGCCGAGGTCACCGACATAGGCGTTCAGAAAATCGTGACGATGCGTCGTTGCGGCCTGAAGCGCTTTGGTGTGAGGGATGCGCCTCACGCCCTCGAGACGCGTTTCCAGGAACCGATTGGCCTCGGCTTCGATCCAGTTCGTGATCTCCTGGCCTGCCGGGCCGCCGTGCGGCGGGTTGTACTTGAAGCCGCCATCGCGCGGCGGGTTGTGTGAAGGCGTCACCACGATGCCGTCGGCGAGGCTTGTGTCACTCGAGTGCAAGCGCCCGCGGTTGTAGCCGAGGATCGCGTGCGAGACCGCCGGCGTTGGTGTGGTCTCGTCGTTCGTCGCCAGCATCACGTCCACGCCGTTGGCTGCCAACACTTCGAGCGCGCTGGCGCACGCCGGTGCCGACAGCGCATGCGTGTCGATGCCCAGGAACAGCGGCCCGCCGATGGCGTTGGCCTTGCGGTAGTGGCAGATCGCCTGCGTGATGGCCATCACATGCCACTCGTTGAACGAGCGGTCGAACGCCGAGCCGCGATGGCCCGAGGTGCCGAAGGCCACACGCTGTGCGGCGATCATGGGGTCGGGCACGTCGGTGTGGTAGGCGGAGACGAGCTTGGCCACGTCGATCAGCATCGAGGCCGGGGCCGGATGGCCGGCAAGCGGATTGATTTGGACCGCCATAGCGTCAACCCTGTTGCGCCTTTGCCGCTTGCGAGTCGAGCCAAGCCGTGATCACCTGAATGCCAAGCCATAGTTGCCGGCATTTACGAGGAAATCCAGCCTCGAGCGCAGCAAGACAAGCAGCGTCGGCCAGAAGGAAAAACTCGGCGGCACGCAGGTAGTACGCAGCCCTGAGGTTCTGTCCTTTTGCGAGGGCTTGCTGAGCCAAGGCCGCAAACTCGCGCTGCCAGTCTGCATACGTCGCGATGCGAGGCGCCACCGTGCGCATCTCTTCCAGCATGCCCGCTTCGCCGACCCAACTGAACCACCGATTCATCTGGAAGTTCAGGCTCACGTCGGGATGAACGGCGTAGTAGCCCCTGGGCAGGCTGAGCAGGCCGGGCGTCATATCCTGAATCAAGCCAGGCGCGCGCGCTCGAAGGTATCGACCCACTCACGCAGCCGCCCGGCGATTCGTGCCACGGCCTCGGTGCGAGTCAGCGTCTGCGCTTGCCAGCCGACCACCGCATCCCAGAAGGTCGTGCGGCCGACCGCAAAGCCGATGAAGCCATCGACACCCGCCGCGGTGGCCAGCCAGTGGCGCACCTGCGCTTCATCGGCACCACGGCCGAGCACGTTGCAGCCGACCCCATCGCGTCCGTCGCAGCGCGCCGCTGCGACAACGCGCTCGCAGTCGCCGGGTTGCGCCAGGCCTTCGACCTTCCAGACGTCGGGCTCGACACCGGCGCCTTGCAGTTGGCGTATCGCCTCTTGCATCAGCGGTGGGCGCAGGTCGCGGTCGTAGGCGTCCTTGTCGCCATCCAATCGCAGCAGCTGCGCCTCAGTGGCCGGCACCAGCAGCTCGAACATGAAGCGCCGCCGACTGCGCCGGCAGTGATCGGAGAGCTGCTTCAGGAGGCCGGCCTGGCGCCGGTTCAGGTCCTCGTCGCCCTCGACGTTGTAGCGCACCAGCGCCTTGGCGAAGGTGGGAGCGAAACTCTCGATGTGGCGCGCAAATTCGGCACCGTATTCGAACTCGAATTCCGCCGCACCGCTCTGTTCGGTGGACAGCGCCGTGACGAAGCCGCGCCGCCGCGCGTCGCGCAAGATGTCGGCACCGAATTCCTCATCCACGAGAATGCCGCCCGCGGCACGCGGCATGCCCTTTTCGATGGCCGACACGAAGCCTTCGTAGATGACCTGCTTGCTGTCGCTGACGCGGGCGGCTTGCGCCGCAGACAGCGGTGGATCGAGGCTGAACAGGCTCTTGACGTAAGAGCGCCGGTGATCAAACGGCAGCAGGTACAAGGCCTTGTCGTAGCCAAGGTTCATTGCGGATGCTCCGTTGCCCTGGCCTTGGGCGCTGCCGCTGCAGTTGCCGTTGCCGATGCCGGGCTCTTGTCCCTGATGCGCGCCAGCAGCCCGCCCCATGACTTGGCAAATGCCAGCACGCCGTCGCGCTGCAACTGCGCGGCAAGCGCCTCGTCATCGACGCCTTCGCGCCTGAATTCTTCCAGCACCGCCTCGGCAAAACCGCCATCGGCAGGCAGCGTGGAACCGGGCTGGCCGTGGTCCGCAAAAGCCAGCAATGTCTTCTCTGGGATGGTGTTGACCGTCTCGGGCGCAGCCAGCGCCTCGGCATACAGCGTGTCGCGCGCGGCGGGGTCCTTGGTGGCGGTGCTGGCCCACAGCAGGCGCTGCGGTCGCGCGCCTGCCGCGGCCAGCTTGCGCCAGCGTGCGGAGGCCAGCAGGTCGCAATTTGCTTTGTAGCAGCGCATGGCCACCGCGATGCC
>JANNDW010000382.1:0-2072 GCA_031378125.1 Methylibium sp.
GACGGCGCCCGCGCTCACCCCATCGATGAGATCGGCGATGACGGACCTGAACCTCAGCCGGCTGTATGTGGTGCACGCGGGGGGAGTAACCTTCCCGTTGGCGAAAAAGGTGCAGGCGGTCGCGTTCGCGGACCTCTTGAAGGAGGTCGGGGCTCTGAAATAGGGCTTGTATCGGCATCTATCACTCTCAAGCGAACGCTAATGACGGTGTATCTGACGGTAAAGTGCAAGCGCTCCGGCACGAAGTCATTTGCTTTCAGATGATTACCGGTGCCGGCCACCATCGAGTGGGAATAGAAAAAAGCGTATGCCGTACTCGTGGTTGATCATCGGCTTTGGGTGAGGACAGCCTTATCATCGCTGCTGGCCGACCAACATCGGCTCCAGCATCCGATGTGCGACTATCATCACCTGCGGTAATATCAGCCATTGCAATAGCGGGGAAAGACCGATGCCGAAAATCAGCGGCATGCTCGCCGTGTAGGCCCAGTTGCCCACGTGGTAGACGTTGTACCATTCGCTCCATACCGTGAAAGTCATCGCGCCTGTCACGACAACGACGCAACCGCCCCACGGCCGCGACATAGGCCAGTCAACACGCCAGAAAAAGATGTTTGCCACGGCGAACATCGTGAGCGCGATCAGGACGTCGCCGAGAGAGCAGTGCAGCAGCGCCGCGGCGACGGCCAGGTCATCCGCCGAAGCCCAGAGCGTGTAGAGTCGGGCCTGCCCGATTTCCCACGTCAGATTCAGGACGAAGGCCAGCGCCGACCAGAGACCTGCACGCGCTATAAAGCCGGCCTTCCCGGCTTTACCAGTCACCGGTGTTCCGGCGTTTAGCCCGACTTGCCATGGTGCCACCAGATAACTAAGACTCGCCTGCGTCGACTATTCTCGCAATCGGAATTCAGGTCACGGCTACGCCCACTGCGGTCGTTGGTCCTGGTCCCGGGCCCTTGATTCCCGCGAGCCTGGTGCGCTTGAGCAAGAGCGCGTTGATGGCCACGAGCGCCGAGCTGCCCGACATCGACAGCGCCGCGACCTCCGGGGAAAGGGTGAACGGGTAGAAGACGCCTGCCGCCAGCGGGAAGGCAATCACGTTGTAGCCGACCGCCCACCACAGGTTCTGGTGCATCTTCCGCAGCGTGGCCCTCGACAACTCGATGGCGCCGACGATGTCGTAGGGGTCGCTCTTCATCAGGACGACCTGGGCACTTTCCATCGCCACGTCAGTGCCCGCACCGATCGCAAAACCCACGTCAGCCTGCGTCAGGGCCGGGGCGTCATTGATGCCATCGCCGACCATCCCGACTTTGTTGCCGAGGGCTTGCAGTTCCCTGATCTTTGCCGCCTTCTGGCCGGGAAGGACATCGGCCAGCACGATGTCGATACCCAGCTCCTTGCCGATCCGGTCGGCCGTTGCCTGGTTGTCCCCGGTCAGCATCGCCACCTTGATGCCCCGTTCCTGCAGCCTGGCGATCGTGGCTTTCGAGGTGGGGCGGATGGCGTCTGCGATGGCAATCAGGCCGATGAGCTTGCCCGCACGGGCCACATGGACGACCGTGCGGCCACTGCCCTCGAGTCGGGTGGCGTCTGCTGCCAGCGCCTCGAGGTTGACGCGTTCCGCCTGCATCAGCTTGCGGTTCCCCAGGAGGACCGGGTCTGCCCCAACCCGGGCGCGAGCTCCCTGGCCATCGATATTGGCGAAGTCCGACGCGACCTCCGTGGTGGTGGAGCCGGCCCGCTTGAGCACCGCCAGCGCCAGCGGGTGCTCCGAAAACCGCTCGACTGCTGCAGCAGTGGCCAGCAACTGGGTCTCGTCGATGCCAGGGGCCGTCACCATCTCGACCACGTCGGGTTGCCCAAGTGTGAGCGTGCCGGTCTTGTCGAAGACCACGACGGTCAGCCTGGTGGCGTTCTCGAGCGCGGCAGCACTCTTGAACAGGATGCCGTTCATCGCCCCCAGCCCGGTCCCGACCATGATGGCCATGGGCGTGGCCAGCCCGAGCGCGTCGGGGCAGGCAATGACGAATACGGTGATCGTCAGTGTCAGCGCAAACAGCAACGACTCG
>JANNDW010000422.1:0-8379 GCA_031378125.1 Methylibium sp.
TGGGTCAGCCGGTGGTTCATTCCAATGCCTTGAGGCATGCCGATGCAGGCCAGCTCGGTGCGCTCGAAATCCACCACATCGAGCTTGTCGGCCGAGGTGCGCGCATGCGCGGCCATGTCCACCAGCGCCGACGCGGTGTAGCGCACCGTCTCATAGCCCTGGTTGAAGCGGCGTGCCGCGTGCAGCTTGGCCACCAGGGCGTCGGGGATCGGCTCGTCCGTCAGGTGATGGCGGGCGTGGCGCTTCAGCACCTCGGGCTCGCTCAACCAGTGTTCGAACAGCTGCGACGGCAGCTCGACAAAGTCGCGCAACACGCTGGTGCCGGACAGGCGCTCATAGGTCACGTCGGACAGCAGGCCGTGCAGGCCATGGCCGAACTCATGGAACAGGGTGCGCGCATCGTCGAAGCTCAGCAGCGTCGGCTCACCCGGTGCGCCCTTGGCGAAGTTGTTGTTGTTGACGACCACCGGCGTGGCGCCCAGGCCCGCGGCAGCGCCGTTGCGCGATTGAAGCCGGTACGAACTCATCCACGCGCCGCTGCGCTTGGTGCTGCGCGCGAAGTTGTCATGCAGGAACACGCCGATCAGCGCGCCGTCCGCGCCCCGCACTTCGTAGACCTTCACGTCGGGGTGGTAAACCTCGATCCGCGGCTGCTCCACGAAAGACACGCCGAACAGGCGCTGGGCGCAGTCGAACACCGCCTCGACCATCCGCGCCAGCGGGAAGTAGGGCTTGATCTGCGCCTCGTCCAGCTGGTAGCGCAGCTGGCGCACCTTCTCCGCCCAGTAGCGCCAGTCCCAGGCCTGCAACTCCAGGTCTTCGCCACGCGACAGCACCAGCGCTTGCAGCGCGGCGCGCTCTTGCTCGACCCGTGCCTTGGCGGGCCCCCAAACCTGTTGCAGCAGCGAGCTCACGGCCGCCTGCGTGCCGGCCATCGTGTCGGCCAGCGCGTAGTCGGCGTAGCTGGCATGGCCGTGCAACCGGGCCTGTGCATGGCGCAGCGCCAGGATCTCGCTGGCCACTGCCCGGTTGTCATGCTCGCCCGCGTGCTCGCCGCGTTGGGTCCAGGCGCGATAAGCGCGCTCGCGCAGGTCGCGCCGGTCTGAAAAAGTGAGGAACGGGACGATGTGCGAGCGCGACAACGTGATGACCCATGCACCACTGAGGCCGCGCTCCACGGCCGCCTGCGCGGCGGCCGCGCGCACAAAGCCAGGCAGGCCGGCCAGCTCGGCTTCGGTGCGCAGCACCAGCGAGAAGGCATTTTCGTCGGCGAGCACGTTTTGCCCGAAGCGGGTCGTCAGTTCGGCCAGCCGCTCCATGATCTGGCCATAGCGCAGCTGCTCGGTGGGGCGCAGCTGCGCGCCCGCACGAACGAAGTCGATATGAAAGCGCTCCAGCACACGGCGCTGCTCGGCATTCAGCCTCAGGTGATCGCGCTGTTCGTGCAGGCCGTCGATGCGAGCGAACAAGCCCGCGTGCATGTAGATCGCGTTGGTGTGCGCGGCCAGCCGCGGCGCCAGCTCGCGCTCCGCCGCTTGCAGCGCTGGCGATGTCTCGCTGGCGGTGAGGTTGTAGAACAGGCCTTCGATGCGGTAGAACAGCCGGCCACAGCGGTCCAGCGCAGCCACCGTGTTCTCGAAGTCCGCCGGCTGCGGGTTGTGGCCGATCGCGTCGATCTCGGCGAGGTGCGCCTTCAGCGCCACCTCGAACGCCGGTGCAAAGTGTTCGGGCTTGATTCGGTTGAAGGGCGGCAGGTGATGGGGCGCGTCCCAGGGCTGCAGAAGCGGGTTGTCGCTGGTGTGCGTCATGGCGGATTCGTTACTTGCCGTTCTTGATGGCGATCTCGTCTTTCTCGTCGAAGCGGCGGTTTTCGCAACCCTTGGCGAACCCCTCGCGTTCGTTCTTCAGCGACTCGAGCTTGGCATTGAACGCAGGCGTCAGGGCGTTGTAGTCGTCCACCCGCTTGTCGAAGGCCTGCGCCTGTTGGTTGTAGGCGCCGACCCCCTCGGCATTGCCGCGGTCCAGCGCTGCCAGTTGCTCCTTCAAGGCGGCGCCGAGTTGCGTGACCTCGGTTTTCTCCTTGTCCAGTTCGGCCTGCAGCTTGACCGTTTCATCGCTTTGGGCACGCACCCGTTGCTGCCGGGCCATGCAGTCGCGCAGCTCCGCGCGCGTGAGCAGCGGGCCGCCCGTCTTGCCTTTGCCGAAGCTGCTTTGCTTGGGCGGGTCGGCCGCCTGCGCCGAGGCGAACGCCGCCCAGGCGCAGACGAGGATGACGCGGTTCAGAAAAACGTTGGACATGGCAGCGCGGCGGTTGGGGAGCAGGCGCGAATCATGCCACCGGCGTGCGCATGGTCACGAACTCTTCGGCCACGGTGGGGTGAATGCCCAGCGTCGAATCGAACTGGGCCTTGGTGGCGCCGGCCCTCATCGCGACCGCGAAGCCCTGCACGATCTCACCCGCGTCGGCGCCCACCATGTGCAAGCCCACCACGCGGTCGCTGGCCTCAGCCACCACCAGCTTCATCAAAGTGCGTTCGGTGCTGCCCGACAAGGTGTGCCGCAGGGCTCGAAATTCGCTGCGGTAGATGCGCACCGCGCCGAGGCGCTGGCGCGCCTGCGCTTCGGTGAGCCCGACGGTGCCGATGCCGGGGTGGGTGAACACCGCGGTGGGAATCAGCTCGTAGTCGAGCGAGCCCTCGCCGCTGCCGAACAGATGGTCGATCAGCACCATCGCCTCAGCCAGCGCCACTGGCGTGAGCTGCAAGCGGGCCGTCACGTCTCCCACGGCGTGGATGCCGGGCACGCTGCTTTGGTAGTCGTCATCGACGACGATGGCCCCGTTGGCGCCCAGCTTGACGCCGAGTTCGGCCAATCCCAGGCCGGTGGTGTTGGGGCTGCGGCCGGTGGCGTAGAGCACGGTGTCGACGACCACGGTGCTGCCGTCAAGCAGGCTGACGCGCAGGCCGTCGATGGTCTTTTCGATGCTCTTCACATCGCTGCCGGTGCGCAGGTCAACGCCCTTCTTGCGCATCTCGGCGGCGACGAAATGGCGCACATCGTCGTCAAAGCCACGCAGCACCTGGCCGCCCCGGTACAACTGCGTCACCTGCGCGCCCAGGCCGCGAAAGATGGACGCAAACTCGCACGCGATGTAGCCGCCGCCCACGACAGCCAAGCGGGCCGGAAACTCCTTCAGGTCGAACACCTCGTTGGAGGTGATCGCATGTTCGCTGCCCGGCAAGACCGGCACCACCGGCCACCCGCCGGTGGCGACCAGGGTGTGTCTGGCGTGATAACGCTCGCCGTTCACCTCGACAGTATTCGCGCCATGCAGGCGCGCGCGGCCGCGCAGCAAGGTGACGCCGGCGCCGCTTAGCAGATCGCCATAGATGCCGTTCAGGCGCGAGATTTCGCGCGCGCGATTGGCCTTCAGCGCGGCCCAGTCCAAGCGCGGAGCAGGCCCCGACCAGCCGAAGCCATGCGACTCCTCGAACCCTTCGGCGTAGTGCGCCGCAAAGCTGTAGAGCTTTTTCGGAATGCAGCCCAGGTTGACGCAGGTCCCGCCCAACGGGGCGGGTTCGGCCACCGCCACGCGCGCGCCGCGCTGGGCCGCCATTCGCGCGGCGCGCACACCGCCGCTGCCTGCGCCGATGACAAACAGATCGAAGGCCGGATCGGTCATCGTGAGGCTCCTTGAGGCATGCCAGCGCGGGTCGACGCATCGCTTGAGAGCGCCCCCAGGCCGACGACATACGTCGTCCGCCCCCCGAGGGGCTGAGAAACACTTGGGGCGGCCCGGCGTTTGTTTCTCGTGAGAATACCCGGCTCCACGGACTCATGCACCATGCCTGCCACCATTCGCACCGGCCTCATCGGCTACGGCTTCGCCAGCAAGACCTTTCACGCCCCGCTGATCGAAGCCATGCCGGGCCTGGAGCTGGTGGCGGTGTCCAGCAGCGACGCTGCCAAGGTTCATGCCGACCGGCCAACGCTCACCGTGCTCGCCTCGCCCGAGGAACTGATCGCGCGGCCCGACATCGCCCTGGTGGTCATCCCCACCCCGAACGACACGCACTTTCCTCTGGCGCGTGCGGCACTGCTGGCGGGCAAGCACGTGGTGGTGGACAAGCCCTTCACGCTGAGCGTGGCCCAGGCGCAAGCGCTGAGCGCGCTGGCCACGCGACAAGCGGTGGTGCTGTCGGTGTTTCACAACCGCCGCTGGGATGGCGACTTCATGACCATGCGGCAACTCGTGCAATCGGGCGAACTCGGCCGCGTGGTTCATTTCGAGTCGCACTTCGACCGCTTCCGCCCGCAGCTTCGATGCCGCTGGCGTGAGCAGCCCGGGCTGGGCGGCGGGCTCTGGTATGACCTCGGCCCGCACCTGATCGACCAAGCGCTGCAACTGTTCGGCTGGCCGCAGGCCATCAACGTGGATTTGGCGAACCTGCGTGACGGCGCCAAGACCGACGACTGGTGCCACGCCCAGCTTCGCTACGACGGGCTGCGCGTGAGCCTGCATGCCAGCGCGCTGGTGGCCGCCTGCGAGCTGCGCTTTGCCGTGCATGGCACCCGCGGCAGCTATGTCAAGCATGGGCTGGACACGCAGGAAGACTCGCTCAAGGCCGGCGCGCTGCCCTGCTGGCCGCCCCAGCCTGGGTGGGGCACGGACGCCGGCTACTCCATGCTGACCGTCCTGCACGAAGACCAGCTCGTTGCACGCGCTTGGCCCCTGCAGCGCGGCAACTACGGCGCCTACTACGCCGAGCTGCGCGACGCGATCTTCGGCCTGGCCCCCAACCCGGTGACGCCCGCGCAGGCCATTGTCGTGATGGCCTTGATCGAGCGGGGTCAACAAAGCGCAGCGCAGCGGCGTGAGTTGCCCACCCCCGCGCTGAACGATCTCACGCCGGGTTGAGAACCGGCCCTGCGCGCATCAGCGCCAGGCGGACCGACCCAACCCGTCCGGTCATTTCAATCCTTTTTGCACCAGCGCGGCCACCAATGCGTTCACGCCGCCTTCGTGCGTGGCGGCACGATCGTTCAACTGCTTGACCATGTCCACCGGCAGCTTGCAGGCAAACGGAACCAGGCCGGCCGCCGCGTCGCGGGCCCGGCGTTCTTTCTTGTCGGTCGCCGCCGCAGCGCCCTGGGCAAAACGATCGGGCGCCAGCGATGACTTCATCGTGCCGACGATCTTCATGGCCTTGTTCTTTTCGATATCGGTCTTCTTCATGCTCATGGACAGGCTTTCGTGGGTTTGAATTCCGGGGGTTGGCAAAACGCCGATTGTCGCGCTCTCAAGGAAATGTGGCTCTGCCACTTTCTTTGATCCCTGCGGGGGACGGGCGCCGCGAGGCGGCGTCCTTGGGGCGCTCACAAGAAACAAACGCCGGGCCGCCCCAAGTGTTTCTCACCCCCTCAGGGGGCGGACGACGTAGGTCGTCGGCCTGGGGGCGCTCATGGCACAGTGGCAGAACTTCCCCCGCGAGGACCACCCCATGCCGCTCGTCGACCCCCTGCCCGCCGACCACGACCCCGAGGTCGCTGAGCTCGCGCTGTTCTTCAACCAGACGCTGGGTTTCCCACCCAACAGCGTGCTGACGATGATGCGCCGCCCGGCCCTGGCCCGCGCGTTCACCGAGCTGAACCGCGCCGTGATGGACAACCATGGCCGCGTCAGCGGCGAACTCAAGCGCCTGGTCGGCCACATCGCCAGCTCAGCCGCCGGCTGCCGCTATTGCGAGGCGCACACCATCCGCGCGGCGCAGCGCTTCGGCGACAAGGAAGGCGCCGATGCGCGCCGCCTCGACGAGGTGTGGAGCTATGCCACCAGCCCGCTGTTCAGCGCCGCCGAACGCGCCGCGCTGGACTTTGCGCGGGCTGCGGCCAGCGTGCCCAATGACGTGACGCCGGATGTTGCCGCCGCGTTGCGCGCGCATTGGGACGATGGCGA
The DNA here is from genome assembly GCA_031378125.1 of Methylibium sp. Taxonomy (GTDB): domain Bacteria; phylum Pseudomonadota; class Gammaproteobacteria; order Burkholderiales; family Burkholderiaceae_C; genus LGRD01. The sequence continues at coordinate 5,957 of JANNDW010000422.1, forward strand.
GATCGTCGAGATCACCGGCGTGGTCGCGCTGTTCGGTTTTCTGAACCGCTGGAATGATTCGATGGCCACCGAGTTGGAGAGTCCCGCGGTTGCGGATGGCCAGCGCTTGCTGGAGCGGCGCGGTTGGGGCGTGGGCAAGCATGGGGCTTGAACGGGTTTGGACAGAATCGCCTGCGTGTGTCGGAGATCGCGTTCGCTCGGAGCGACCGAACGAGCGCTTTGCACCCATGCGCAACGAGGGCCATGGCGCGCAGACTGTTCACCGCCCCGCGGGCGCGCACGCACCGCAAAGCCTCTGTTCTAATCGCGCTTTTCGAGACCCACCCGCATGGCCCTTAAAGCCACCATCTTCAAAGCCAATCTGCAAATTGCCGACATGGACCGCAGCGTCTACGCCGACCACGGCGTGACGCTGGCGCGCCACCCGTCGGAAACCGACGAGCGCATGATGATGCGGCTGCTGGCGCTGGCGCTGCATGCGCCGGCCGATGCGAACCACGGCACGCTCGAATTCGCCAAGGGCCTGTGGGACCCCGACGAACCCGATCTTTGGCACAAGGACCTGACGGGCCAATTGATCCACTGGGTCGAGGTGGGCCAACCCGACGACAAGCGGTTGATGAAGGCCAGCGGCCGGGCCCAGCGCGTCACGGTCATCTGCTTCAGCCAGAGCGCGCTGATCTGGTGGAATGCCATCAAGACCAAGCTCACGCGGGCTCGCAATTTGCAGGTGTGGCAGGTCGACGCAACCCAAAGCCAGGCGCTCGCGGCGCTGGCCCAGCGAACCATGCAGTTGCAGGTGACGGTGCAGGACGGCGTGGTCTGGGTCGGCGACGGCACGCGCACGGTCGAGATCACACCCGCGCTGCTGGACGTTGGATGACGGACGGGGCTGACCCGCAGCGATTGACCGTGCAAATCAGCGTCGAACACCTGCCGCAACAGGGCCGCTTCCAGGCGATCGTCGATGGCCAGCGGTGTGTGTGCGACTACCGTCTCGAAGGCTCGGTGATGCAGATGATCCACACCGAAGTGGCGCCCGGGCTCGAAGGCCGAGGCATTGCCGCGGCACTGGTGCGGGCCGCGCTGGCGCATGCCGGATCATCCGGGTTCAAGGTTCAACCCTTGTGCTCCTATGTGCACGCCTACATGCGAAGGCACCCTGAAACACGTGCCTTGCACGCATGAACCACCGCATGGCCCGCCCTCATCGTCAACGCCTGCTGCTCTTGCTCGCCTTGCTTGTCCCCCTGTCCAACACCATGGCCCAGACCCCAGCCGATTCCGACGACCCGTTTTTGTGGCTCGAAGAGGTGCAGGGTGACAAAGCCCTGGCCTGGGTGCGCGAACGCAATGCCGAGTCGCAGAAGATCCTGCAGGCGCGCCCCGAGTACGAACCGACGCGCGCGCGGCTACTGGAGATCCTCAACTCGAAGGAGCGCATCCCGGCGGTCACGCGCCGTGGCGAATGGCTCTACAACCTGTGGCAGGACGAACAGCACCAGCGCGGCCTGTGGCGCCGCACCACGCTGACCGAGTACCGCAAGCCGCAGCCGGCCTGGGAGGTGGTGCTCGACCTCGACGCGCTGGCGGCGCTTGAGAAAGAGAACTGGGTCTGGGGCGGCTCCACCTGCCTGGGGCCCAGCCACCAGCGGTGCATGATCTCGCTGTCGCGCGGCGGCGCCGATGCCAAGGTGGTGCGCGAGTTCGACACCGTTGCCAAGACGTTTGTCGCCGGCGGCTTCGTGCTGCCCGAGGCCAAGTCCGATGTGGCTTGGGCGGACGCCCACACGCTCTACGTCGGCACCGATTTCGGGCCCGGGTCGATGACCGATTCAGGCTACCCGCGGGTCATCAAGCGCTGGAAGCGCGGTACGCCGCTGGCGGCGGCGGTGACGGCGTTCGAGGGCCAGGCGAAGGACGTGGCGGCACAGGTCTCGGTGGACCACACGCCGGGCTTCGAGCGCGTGGTGTTCAGCCGCGCCGTCGACTTCTACAACGAGAAACGCTTTCTGCTGCGCAAGGGAAAGCTGGTCGACTTCGATGTGCCCAGCGACGCGTCGTGGCGCTTCTGGAACAACGCCGGCGGCACCCGCGACACCTTGCTGCTGGAACTGCGCAGCGACCTGTCGGTGCAGGGCCGCAACTACCCGCGCGGCTCGCTGTTGGCCACCGATGCGGCCGCTTACCTCAAGGGCCGGCGCAGTTTCATCGCGCTGTTCACGCCGACGCCGACGCGCTCACTGGCCGGCTACACCACCACCCGCGGCCATGTGATCGTCAGCGTGCTCGACAACGTCGCGAGCCGGCTGGAGGAGTGGCGCCGCGGGGCCCAAGGCGTCGGGAAGCGCGAGTTCGGGGCGCCCATCCCCCGCACCATGGGGGTGATGGGCATGATCGAGCCGATGGTGCGCCGTGATGCG
>JANNDW010000435.1:0-4854 GCA_031378125.1 Methylibium sp.
TTGATGGCCACGATCAGCGTGCTGCCCGACATGGAAATCGCGGCAACCTCCGGGCTCAGCACGAACGGGTACAACACGCCGGCAGCGAGCGGGAACGCAATCGTGTTGTAGCCCACCGCCCACCACAGGTTCTGGTGCATCTTGCGCACCGTGGCGCGTGAAAGCTCTATGGCGCCGACGATGTCGTACGGGTCGCTTTTCATCAGCACCACATCGGCGCTTTCCATCGCCACGTCGGTGCCGGCGCCGATGGCGAACCCCACGTTGGCCTGGGTCAGCGCGGGCGCGTCGTTGACGCCATCGCCCACCATGCCGACCAGTCTGCCCGTGGCCTGCAGCGCCTTCACCTTCTCGGCTTTCTGCCCCGGCAGCACGTCGGCCAGCACCTTGGCTATGCCCAGGTCGGCGGCGATGCGCGTGGCCGTGGCCAGGTTGTCGCCGGTCAGCATCACCACTTCGATCTTGCGTTCGCGCAGTTTGGCCACCGCCGCCTTGGAGGTGGGTCGTATCGCATCGGCGATGGCGATCAGCCCGATCACGCGAGCGGCCTGCGCCACATGCACCACCGTGCGGCCGTCGCCCTGCATGCGCTTGGCCTCGGCCTCCAGCGGGCCGAGTGCGAGCTTTTGCGTGTCCATCAGCAACCGGTTGCCGAGGAACACCGTGCCGCCGGCGGTCTGGGCGCGCGCGCCCATGCCGTCGAGGCTTTCGAAGCCGGTCGGCGCCACGATGGTGAGCTTGGCCGCGCGGCGCACGATGGCCTGGGCCAGTGGGTGGTCAGATCCCTGCTCGACGGCGGCGGCGGCAGTCAACAGCACGTCCTCGGTGACGCCGTCTGCCAGCACGATCTCCACCACCTCGGGCTGGCCGACAGTGAGCGTGCCGGTCTTGTCGAAGATGATGACGTCGAGCTTGGTGGCGTCCTCGAGTGCCGATGCGTTCTTGAACAGGATTCCGTTCGCGGCCCCCAGCCCGGTGCTCACCATCACGGCCATCGGCGTGGCCAGCCCCAGCGCGTCCGGGCAGGCGATCACGAACACCGTGATCATCAGCGTGACCGCCAGCAGCAGCGACTCCCCGATGACCCAGAACCACACTGCGAAGGTCGCCAGGCCGATGACGATGGCAGCGATCACCAGCCACTGGGCGGCCCTGTCCGCCAGCAGTTGCGCTGGCGCCTTCGAGTTCTGCGCCTCCTGCACCAGTTTCACGATCTGTGCCAGGGCCGAGTCGGCGCCGACCTTGGTGGCCTTGTAGCGGAAGCTGCCGCTCTTGTTGATGCTGGCACCGACCACGGTGGCGCCCGGTCCCTTCTGAACCGGCATGGACTCGCCGGTAAGCATCGACTCGTCGACCAGCGATTCGCCGGTCTCGATCGTGCCGTCGACCGGGATCTTGTTTCCGGGCCGGATGACCACGATCTCGCCAGCCAACACCTCAGCCGTCGGCACTTCGACTTCGACGCCGTTGCGGATGACATTGGCCTGGGTCGGCGTGAGGTTCATCAGCGCCTTGATCGCCGAAGATGCACCCGCACGGGCGCGCATCTCCAGCCAGTGGCCGAGCAGGATGAACACCAGCAGCACCGCCACCGCCTCAAAGAACTGCCCGCCCTCTTTGTAGAAAAACGTAGTGCCGACGCTGAAGAGGTAGCCGGTGCCCACGCTCAACACGATGAGTGCCGCCATGCCGAGCGTTCCCTTTCTGAGCGCGCGCCATGCGGCCACGAAGAACGGCCAGCTCGGATACACGACCGCAGCGGTGGCGAAGAAGAAGAGCCACAGGTTGAGGTCCAGCCCGAACGGCGGCGCTGGGGCCCGCCACATGCCGCCCATCGGGGCGTAGATGAAGATCGGCACGGTAAAAATCAGGCAGATCCAGAAGCGGTTGCGCATGTCGCGCACCATGGCAGGCAAGTCCATGCCGTCGTGGCCCATCTCGTGCGCCATGTCGGCCGGCATGGCCGCTCTCGCGGCCGGTTTTGCTTCCGGCTCCGCGCCCGGCTTTGCGTGGCCCGCATGGGCCGAGTGGTCTTCATGTGCGGCAGCGGCTGGCCCAGGCGGGGCGGGTCCGCTCGCGGTCGCCTTCGTGTTGTCGGCACCCGGGGCGGGAGGCGGCGGGCTCGGCTGCGGAGGCTCTTTGTCGTCGCCGGCAAAGGTGTCGTGGACCCATGAAGTGACCTTCTTGATCGCGCCTGGCTCGGCCACCCCCTGGGTCTCGTCGGCCGCGGGGGCCACCGGCTCGGTGGTGGTCGCGGCCGCAACCGGTGTTGGCGCGACTGGGTCGGCTTTGGCCGCCGCTGCAGGTGTCGGAGGCTGGTCCTGAGACGCTGGCTGCCCGGCACCCTCACCTGCGGCCTTGTGCTCGCTTGCATGCTTGGGTGATGAATCGTCTGCTGACTCATATCCGCGTTGACGTACGTCCGACTTGATGTCGGCCACCTCGAGTCGGGTTTCGTCGTAGCGCACCGTGGCGCTTTTTGCAGCGAAGTTGACGGTGACGCTCTCTACGCCGGGCACGTCACCAATTCGCTCTTCAACGCCCTGCACGCTCAAGACCGAAAGCATGTCGCGCACTTCGATAACGCTCGTTTTCATCGCAATTCCTCGGTTGTCTGGATGCAGAACCACTTGTCATCTCACGCGGTGACCCGGCCGGTCAGGCCGATGACGGCCGGATCATTGGTCGTCCGGCATCTTGTGTTTGACCGGGCGCTCGGCTCCGTCTGGCCCCTCTTCGGTCACCATTTCGCACACGGACGCGGGCATCGGCGCACCGGCCTGCCAACGCCAAGCCACGGGAAGAAACCGATCCGCCTGGTGCGCAATCTCGTGCGTGTTCTGGAACGACACCCTGCAGCCAGCTTCCACTTGCATGACGTCGGCGGGCAGCGGCTGGAAGTCACCCGTTCGCTCGTCATGTTGATGCGGCATGAAGATGCCCAGGCCGTACTCCGAAAGCCTTTGCAGCATCGCCTGCACTTCCGGGAGATGCATTGCCGCCTGGGCTCCTGTCAATGCGGCTGGCATTCCGAGCGTGCTCGCCTGTGAAAGATTCGCTGTCGCCATGATCTTCTCCTGCACTGATGTCGTGACCCATTGAGAGTGGCTGGGTCAATTGCCAACAAGGCGCTGGCTTCAAGTTCGAAGCCAGCCGCCCGTGAACCCCGCTCGCTGCAAGCCGCTGACGATGTACGGGCACGTTCGCATCAACTGCCACAACAAGCCCGACCGATGGTTCTCGATCATCAAAACGATCGGTCCCTGGTTGATCCCGAAATGCCACGGAGACACCCACCAGCCATAGGGGTTGCCAGGCTCACCGGGATGCGACGGATTGAAGGCTGCCTTGAAGCCATAGGAATTGAACTGGGTCAGCTTGGCCTGGTGAATGCAGTGGCCCAAAGTCGGCAGCACGATCTCGGGCGCAAAAGGCAGAGATGCCGCCACGGCCCAGGGCGCCAGAGTGCCGTCATCAGGCCCGCAGGGCACACCACGCGCCAGGTAGCCGAAGAACTGTCGTTCGATCCCGCCCACCTTCAGCGTGCTGGGACCGGGACCTTCGCTCGCCGTGATGCCCCAACAGTGGCTGCCGTAGCCGTCGAACTTGTGCGGGTTGAGGATGGCGTACCGCTGTTGCGCGTACGTGGCGCGGCGGCTGTTCTCGAAGTAGTCGATGCCTTTGTCTCGCATGAAGGCGTCCTGGATGCCGCGAAAGTCGATCCAGACATGCGAAAGCTGATGGGTGAACAGCGACGCTGCATAGAGGTACCCCTGCCCGCTTCCCGGGTTGTCAGCTTGCGCCCAGTGGTAGGTCGCTGCCCAGGCGGTGTAGCTGTGCTCGGGCAAGGGATGCGTTGGCGAGCCGAGCCCCAACACGTAAAGCAGCAGCGCCTCGTCGTAACCTTCCCATCGATAGGGGAGGAATCCGCTCTCCGGCTTCCAGCCATGGGTGACCGTGGCAGCGCCGTCTTGCGCCCACACCCAATTGGCACGTCGATAGAGCGCATCGCCAAGCATGCGGATTTCGTTCTCCTCGATGCTGTCGGCGTTAAAAAACACAGCAACCGTCAGAACACCAGCGAGCAGGAACGCGCTGTCCACGGTGGACAGCTCGCACTGCCAGGCGCGCCGACCCGTCTGCATGTCGAGGAAGTGGTAGTAGAAGCCTTGATAGCCGGTGGCATCCGGTTCAGGGCCTTGCGGGCTGTTCCAGAAAAATCGCAGCGTCGTCAACGCTCGCTCCGCGGCCGCAGCCCGTGTCATGAAGCCGCGTTCCACACTCACCGGGTAGCACGCCAGCGCCAGGCCGGTTGCGGCGATGCTCGCAGGCCAATTCGTTGCTGTCTTGTCGACCACCAAGCCGTTGACCGGATTTGCCTCGTGCAGGAAGTAGTCAAAGGTCTCGCGCTGCAACTTCTGCAGTTCGGCGTCGACATTGGGTTCGTTGCTGCTGGGGCTCGCGTCCACGCGTTCCCCGGAATCGCCCCATGCGCGGCGGTCGGGATCCATGAGCATCGCGGCTGACATGACTGGGTCTCGCACGCGAGAGGCTCAGGCAGTCACTGTGGTCGGTCGCCAGGACGGCACGAAGCGGGGCGTGCTGGCTGCATAGGCTTCAAACTCGGCACCGAATCGCTTGCGCATCTCTGCTTCTTCGGTGATCGCGAGGCGCGCATACATGACCAGCAGGATCGGGAACATCACCAGCGTGAGCAGCGTCGGCCACTGCAGCAGAAAGCCCAGCAGGATGAGGACGAAGGCGACGTACTGCGGATGGCGAATGCGTGCATACGGCCCCGCCTTGGCCAGCTCGTTGCGGCGCTGCGCGTGGTACAGCACGTTCCAGGCGCTG
>JANNDW010000455.1:0-2089 GCA_031378125.1 Methylibium sp.
CACCCATCCCAATGAAGACGGCAGCGTGTCCCAGGAGGCCGACCCGGCCACCCAGGTGGCGCAGGTGCCCAAGGTCGGGCGCAACGATCCGTGCCCGTGTGGCAGCGGCAAGAAGTTCAAGCTTTGCCATGGGAAGCTGGCCTGAGGCATAGGGCTTGGACGCCGCGCCGATCGCTGCCGCGCAATGCGGCCTCCCGGCAGCGTGCCGCACGGTAAGCTGGTCCACTCCATGATCGCCGAAAATTCGACCGAAGCCAACGTCCGTCGCGAGTTGCTGCGGTTGGCGCTGCTCAACTCGTCGCGCAGCATTCCGCTGCAGTTGCCGGCGGTGGGAATGGTCGTTGCGCTTGCCGTGTGGGTGGATGCGCGCGCGATCGGCGCGGTCGCGGCCGTGCTCGGGCTGGCGGTGGCCGGGTGGCGGTTTTCGGTTTCGCGCCGCTATGCAGACGCGGCCCATCTCAGCGAACCGCAGATCGCCAGCGTCACTCGCGAACTGGAAGGCAACTCCGCGCTCGCCGGCCTGCTGTGGGCGGTGTGCTCGTTCGGCATCTATCCCCTGCTGCAGGGCACGATGGCGTCAATTTTTGTCGCCATTTCCATCGGCTCGGCAGCCACGGCCGCGCTCTTCATGTCGATGGTGGGAAGGTCGTTTCTGTGGCTGGTGACCTTGAGCTTGGGCTCATTGGCCGCGGCCAGCCTGTTGATCGACTCGGTTCGGTCGTTCCCGTTGGCGGCGCTCGTCGGCTTGCTGGGATTCACGATGCTTCGTGCATCCCGCGAGGTGAGCGACACCACGCGCCGCGCGATCAGGCACAGCCTCGAAGCCGACCTGGCCAATGCCTCGCTGTCGCAGGCCAAGGAGGCGGCCGAAGCCGCGAACCTGGCGAAGTCGCAGTTCCTGGCCACCATGAGCCACGAGATTCGCACCCCGATGAACGGCGTGCTGGGTGCGCTCGATCTGCTGCGCCATTCGAAGCTCGATCCCAGCCAGCGGCGCCTTGTCAGAACGGCAGCGTCATCCGGCTTTGCGCTGATGGGCATTCTCAACGACGTTCTCGACCACTCCAAGATAGAAGCCGGCAAGCTCGACCTGGTGTTGGCACCCATGTCCCCGCAAGCCATTGCCACGGCCGTGGTGGCGCTGTTTCGCGCCAACGCCGACAAGAAAGGCGTCAGCCTGACGCTGGACATCGACCTCGAAATCGCCGGTTGGGTCCTGGGCGACGCGCAGCGGCTCAAACAGGTCATCCTCAATCTGGTCGGCAACGCCATCAAGTTCACCGAGCGTGGCGGGGTCCGCCTGCGTGTGAGCCCCGGCGACGCGCCGCCGGGTTGGGCGGGGCTGGTGTTCGAGGTCCACGATTCCGGCATCGGCATGTCGGCCGCGGCGCGGGAGAGCCTGTTCCAACCCTTCCATCAGCTCGAAACGCAGCGCAATCAGCGGCTTGGCGGCACCGGCCTGGGGCTGGTCATCAGCCAGCGCATCGTCCAAGCCATGGGCGGCCGGATCGAAGTCGAAAGCGAGCCGGGCACGGGGTCCTGCTTTCGATTCGCATTGCAGCTCGAGCTCGATCCCGCGGAGGCGCACGCGGCGAGCGTCGATTCCGGCTTGGTCGGCCTGGACGAGCCGGCCTTGCCCCAGAGCACCGTTCTGGTGGTCGAAGACAACGAGGTCAATCGCATGATTGCCCATGAGATGCTGGTCTCGCTGGGTTTGCACGTGATCGAGGCAAGCGATGGGGCGCAGGCGCTCAAGCAACTGTCACAACACAGCGTTGACCTGGTCTTGATGGACTGCCACATGCCGGTCCTGGACGGGTACGCCGCCACGCGGGAAATACGCCGGCTCGAGCAACAGCAAAAGCGTTCGCGCATCCCCGTCCTCGCTCTGACGGCCGACGCCTTCCACGATGACATTGTTCGCATGCGCGAGGTCGGCATGGACGGCCACCTGGCCAAACCCTACACCCGGGATCAGCTGCAAAAGCTGCTCGGCGCCTGGCTGTGACTTGGCTGCATCGCCGGCCAAGCGGCTGCTGCCGGGAAAGCGCTCTCAGCTGAAGCTCAGCTCAGCGTCGCCCACTCGCTG
>JANNDW010000497.1:0-3981 GCA_031378125.1 Methylibium sp.
TCGTCGTCGAGGAAAAGCGCTCCGGGGTAGCTCACCGGCCAGCCCTCGAGGCGCTGCTTGACGCGCTAGAGCCCGGCCAAACAGTGGTCGTCTACAAGGTCGATCGCCTCGCGCGCAGTTTGGTCGATCTACTCCGCATCCTGAGCCGAATAGACAAGGCCAGCTGTGCGTTTCGCAGCCTCACAGAGCCCATAGAAACCGGCACCCCAGTAGGCAAGCTCATGCTGCAATTGCTAGGCGCATTCGCAGAGTTCGAGCGCTCAATGATCCGGGAACGATGTGCAGCCGGCACACGTGCGGCGATGGCACGCGGCGTGAAGTGGGGCAGGCCAAGGAAGCTGGATTGGTCTGAGGTCGTGAGGCTCAGGCAAGGCGGTAGCTCAGTGAATGAGCTAGCGGCTCGTTTCGGTGTTCACCACACGTCGATACGCTGGGTGCTGAAGCGTGGCGCGGGTTAACCCTGATAGGTCGGCCGATGACGCCGTTTCACGATGCGGGAAAACAAGACTTTACTCGAACTCTTCTCCCGAAGGGGTGTCGCCTTGCACGACTCCCTTGAGTTTATGGCTGGCGTGAAAGGTGACGACGTCTCGCGCCTTGATGGGGATGGCCTCGCCGGTGCGCGGGTTGCGGCCCGGGCGCGGCGCTTTACGGCGGATGTTGAAGTTGCCGAAGCCCGACATCTTCACGTCATCGCCGGAAACGAGGGTGGCATGAATGATGTCGAAAAACGCCTCGACCATGTCTTTCGATTCGCGCTTGTTCAGGCCGAGCCGGTCGAACAACAGCTCGGCCAGGTCGGCCTTGGTGAGCGTCGGCGTCTCAAGCGTCGACAGCATGACCTTGTCTTCGGCCTTGTCGTTGGGGGTCATGGGCGACCGGTCCTCTTCAGGCGCGCAGGCGAACGCCCAGACGCTGTTTCAGTGCCTGGAGCACCTCGGCGACCACGCCGTCGATGCGCTGATCGGTCAGCGTCGCATCGTCGTCCAGCAGCTCCAGACGCACCGCCAGACTTCGTTCGCCGGCGCCAATGTCTGCCGACGGCACGGCGGGTTTGTAGATGTCGAACAGACGGGCCGAGCGGACCAAGCCGGCGTTGGCTGCGCGGATCACTTGCATCAGTGCGTCGTGGGTGACAAGGTCGCTGGCGATGACGGCAATGTCGCGCCAGGCGGACTGCTGCTTCGGGATTGGCGCAAACACCACCACATCGCGTGCCAGCAACGCGGACGCCTCCAGTTCGAACAGCACCGGCGCAGCAGGCAGCTCGTAGCCCATGCGCCATTTTGGGTGCAGTTCACCCACGAAACCGATGGCCTGGCCCGCGATCTCGATGCGGGCACAGCGCCCGGGATGCATGGCCGGGTGCTCCGAGGGCACGAAGCTCGCCACACGCGGGGCGAGCAAGGTTTCGATGTCGCCCTTGATGTCGAAGAAGTCGGCCGCCCTTTCCTCGCTGCCCCATTGAACCGGGTCCGCGCTGCCGTAGGCCAGCCCGGCCAGGCGCATCGGCTGGCGCAGGCCGGCAACACTGACATCGCCGTCCGCCACGCTGGCGTCGCGCATGAACACGCGCCCCGCCTCGAACACACGCACGCGTGAAGCCTTGCGCGCCAGATTGAAGCGCAACACGTTGACCAGGCTGCCGAGCAGGCTGGAGCGCATCACCGACAAGGGGCTGGCAATCGGATTCAGCACGCGGATGGGCTGGGCATTGCCGGCGAGTTCATGCTCCCAGCGCTCTTCACAGAAGCCGAAGTTGATCGCTTCCTGGTAATCCAGCCCCGCCAGCACGCGTCGCAGCGCGTTCAAGCTGCGCTGCGATTCGCTCCTCAGCCGCGCCGCCACAGGCGCCAGCGGCGGTGTGTTCGGCAGCGTCTGGTAGCCCAGCACGCGGATCACTTCTTCGACCAGGTCTTCTTCGATCCGCAGGTCGAAGCGCCAGCTCGGCGGCGTGACCGTCAAGCGCCCGGGTTCGCTCGCGAACTGAAGGCCCAAGCGTTGCATCACCGCTTCACACTGCGCTTGAGTGACCGGCATGCCGATGAGCTTGGCGGCCCGCGCCACCCGCAGCACGACGGGCTTGGGTTGCGGCAGGTTCAGCACTTGGTCGTCAATGGGGCCGGCCTCGCCGCCACAGATGTCGATGATGAGCCGCGTGATGCGCTCAATGTGTTCGACCGTCAGCGCGGGGTCGACCCCGCGCTCGAAGCGATGACCGGCATCGGTGGAAAAGTTGAAGCGGCGCGATCGGCCCGCCACTGCCTCGGGCCACCAGAATGCGGCCTCGGCATAGATGTTGGCCGTGCTGTCGGACACCGCGGTCGAATCGCCGCCCATGATGCCGGCCAGTGATTCCACCGCCTGCTCGTCGGCAATCACGCCCACCGTGGCATCCACTTCAATGAGGCTGCCATTGAGCAGCTTGAGCGATTCACCCGCCCTGCCCCAGCGCACGGTCAAGCCCCCGTGGATCTTGTCCAGATCGAAGATGTGCGAAGGCCGGCCGAACTCGAACATCACGTAGTTCGAGATGTCGACCAGCGCTGTCACCGACCGTTGCCCGCAACGCGCCAGCCGATCCACCATCCACCCGGGCGTGGCGGCCTTCGGGTTCACATTGCGAATGATCCGGCCCGAGAAACGCCCGCACAGGTCGGCGGCCTGCACCTTCACGGGCAGCGTGTCCTTGTGCTTGGGCGCCACCGGCGGGAACTGCGGCACAGCCAGCGGCGCACCCGTCAGCGCGGAGACTTCGCGCGCAACGCCATACACGCTGAGGCAATGCGCCAGATTCGGCGTCAGCTTGAGCGTGAACAGCGTGTCATCCAGATGCAGGTGCGCGCGAATGTCCTGGCCGACGGTTGCCGCATCGGCGAGGATCAGCAGGCCGCCATGGTCTTCGGAGAGTTTCAGTTCACGTGCCGAGCACAGCATGCCCTGGCTTTCGACGCCGCGCAGCTTGCCCAGCTTGATGACAAAAGGCTGCCCGTCTTCGCCGGGCGGCAGTTGCGCACCAACCAAGGCACACGGCACCTTGATGCCCGCGCGCACGTTGGGCGCGCCGCACACGATGTTCAGGATGTTGCCGCTGCCGGTGTCGACCTGGCAGACCTTCAGGCGGTCTGCACCGGGGTGGCCCTCCACACCGATCACCTGCGCCACGACGACCTTGCTGAAGGCGGGCGCTGCCGGGCGTGCTTCTTCCACCTCCATGCCGGACATGGTCAGCAGGTCGGCCAGTGCCTCGCTGCTGATCGGTGGGTTGCAGAACTCGCGCAACCAGGATTCCGGGAACTGCATCGCGTGGGTCTCGTCAGGAAGCTCGTCGGATGTCTCGTCGGATCGGCGGGTTCATGGTCAACGAAACTGCGACAGGAAGCGCAGGTCGCCATCGAAGAACAAGCGCACGTCATTCACGCCATAGCGCAGCATCGCCAGCCGATCCGGCCCCATGCCGAAAGCGAAGCCGATGTAGCGCTCCGGGTCCAGCCCGAAGTTGCGCACCACGTTCGGGTGCACCTGGCCCGAGCCCGCCACTTCGAGCCAGCGGCCTTTCAGCGGCCCACTGGCGAACGCAATATCGATTTCGGCCGACGGCTCGGTGAACGGAAAGTACGACGGGCGGAAGCGCAGTTCGAGTTCATCGGTCTCGAAGAACCGGCTGCAGAAGTCGCCGATCACGAATTTCAGGTCCTTGAAGCTGACGTTCTCGCCGATCCACAACCCTTCGCACTGGTGGAACATCGGCGAGTGCGTGGCGTCGCTGTCGACGCGATACGTGCGGCCCGGCGCGATGACGCGGATCTCGGGGATGGACAAGCCCTGCTCGATCTCGCTCGCGTGGCGCGCCGCGTGCGCCCTGGCATACCGCACCTGCATCGGCGAAGTGTGCGTTCGCAGGTTCAGCCAGCGGCCGTCGGCGTCTTTCAGGTCGACGTAGAACGTGTCCTGCATCGAGCGCGCCGGGTGGTTCTCGGG
>JANNDW010000143.1:0-30849 GCA_031378125.1 Methylibium sp.
GGCTCGGCAACGTCCGACATCACGCCCACGCTGGTGGGCACGCTCAGCGCCGGGCTCACGTCCGGGCAGTCTCTCGTTGTGCGCCGCAACGGCGCGGTCGTCGGCACTGCAGTCGTCAACGGCACCGGCTGGACCTATGACGACCGCGGCGCGGGCAATGGCCCCCAGGCCTACTCCGTGCGTGTCGAGGCCAGCACCACCCAGTTCGGAGCCAACAGCAACACCTACTCGCTGGTGATCGACACCGTGGCGCCAGCCTCCATCATCGCGATCACCGGCGCACTCGGCGACGGCCTGCCGATCGCCGACGGCCACGCCACCGGCGACACCACGCCTGCGTTGACCGGCGCGCTGAGCGCGTCACCGGCCTCCGGAGAATTCGTTCAACTGCTGCGCAACGGCACGCCGGTGAACACCAGCGTCAGCGCCGCCATCGTTGTCACCGGCACGAGCTGGACCTTCACCGAACCCGCCGCGCTGGCGGCCGCCGGCTACGCCTACACGGCCAGAGTGGTCGACGCCGCAGGCAACCAGGGCGCGTTGTCCACGGCGTGGACGGTGATCGTCAACACATCGCTGCCGATCTGCGCGATCACGTCGGCGTTCAACGATCAGGGCGTGCCGATCGCGGCCGGCTCGGCCACCACCGACACCACGCCGCGCCTGCAGGGCAGCGTCAGCCCGGCCCTGTTGCCGGGCCAGTCGGTGACCATCCTGCGCAACGGAGTGCAGGCCGGCACCGCCATCGCGAACAGCAGCACGAGCTGGACCTACACCGACGCGGCCGTCGGCAACGCCACGCACACGTACACCGCTCGCGTTGACCAGGGCAGCACCTTGTCGGGCCTGCAAAGCGCCGCCTATGTGATCACGGTCGATACGGTGGCGCCCAGCATCGTGCCCACGATCACCGGCATCGTCGACCAGTTCCTCGGCGTCGTGGCTCCAGGCGGCATCAGCAGCGACGACACACCAGTCGTGACCGGCACCTTGCCCGCGGCGCTCGGCGCCGGCGAGTCGGTGCAGGTGCTGCGCGACTCGGTCGTGATTTCCGGTGCGGTGGTCACGTTCAGCAATCCCACCACCTGGAGTTACCAGGAAGGCGTGCTGGCGCAAGGGGCCACGTTCTCGTACAACGCGCGTGTGATCGATGCGGCCGGCAACACGGGCGCGTTCTCTGCGAGCCGGGCCGTCACCATCGACACTGCACAGCGCACGGCGGGAATCATCGCGGCCTACAACAACAACGTCGTGCCGAATGTCGTGATCGCCAACGGATCGGCAACCTCGGACGCGACACCGGAACTGCGAGGCAACGTCAACGCGCCGCTGCTGGCTGGACAGTGGGTGCGTGTCTTGCGCAACGGCCAGGCTGCGAGCGGGCAAATCACGCCCGACGCCAATAGGAACTGGAACTACGTCGAACCCGCGGTGTCGGTGCCGCTGGACAACGTGAGCCTTGTCTACACCGCACGTGTCGAATCGGCTGCTGCGGCGGGAATGCTGAGTGCGCCTTATCAAGTCGTGATCGACAACGTCCCACCCGCAACGACGATCACGGTCTCGGCGGCCAGCATCAAGACGCCTTTTTCGACGGTTCCCAACGGCATCCCGTTGGACCTCGTGGTGGGCACCACGAGTGGCAACCGAACCGACACCGACAGGCCGCTTGTGCAAGTGTCTCTGTCGAGCCCGTTGGCCGCCGGTGAATCGTTGGCCATCACGCGAAGTCTGGGTGGCGCCAGCGCGGTGACCATCACCCCCAGCCTGGGGGCCTGCACCCCTGCCAACACCTGCATTCAGTTCCTCGACCTGACCACCAACGTCTCCACCCCCGGGCCTGGCGAAGGCGTCGCGCCCAATCCCAATACGGGCTTGCCGGTCTCGGCCGTCTACTCGTTCCGGGTGGTCGATGCGGTCGGCAATGCGGGGCCGGTGGCGACCAAGTTGTGGAGCTTCGACTATTTCGACTGCGACCAGACCCGGGCAAACTACAGGTACGCCATCCAGTACCCGGGCTACAACCACACCACGATCTCGACCGGAACCTGCCATGGCTGCCACAGCACGAGCCAACCGGTCGGCCAGG
The DNA here is from genome assembly GCA_031378125.1 of Methylibium sp. Classification (GTDB taxonomy): domain Bacteria; phylum Pseudomonadota; class Gammaproteobacteria; order Burkholderiales; family Burkholderiaceae_C; genus LGRD01. The sequence continues at coordinate 2,090 of JANNDW010000143.1, forward strand.
AAGTGTCACCGACGCCGCCGGGCGCTTTCATGGCGGTGAAGCTCGCATCGAGCCCGATACAGCAGCAGTACTACTGGTGCCGCAAGACCGTGGCGCTGCCATGAGGCACGAACGGTCTTGCTGAGCGCCCATCAACACCGCCGTCAGTTCGGCCGCTTGCACCAGTAAGCGCTGGCCAGTGCGGGCGCGGCATTGCCTCGGGGTACAGCAACGAATGTGGCCGCAGGGGTAGAGGCGGCCTGATCGGACTGCTGGCTGCGGTGACAGTTGGCGCAGTTGTTGCTCGGCGCGCCGGCAAAGCTGATCGTGGAGTGGGTGAAGCCGGGGAATACGCTCGCGTACGTGGTGTCAGCACGGTTCTGGTGACAGTTGAAGTAGCTGAACGTGAATGCTGCGGTGTTGCCGCTGTTGCTTCCGAGATTGCCCACCGCATCGGTGACCCGGCCAGCGTAGGTGTAGGTCGGGCTTGGCAAGGCACCATTCGGCGTTGTCCCTGCAGTCAGCGAGTCAGCACGCCGCGCAGGCGGCACAGGAATCGACACGCCCGTCGAGTTGTCGGTGAACGTGAAACAACGCGGGCTCGGCGAGCAGTTGCTTGCGGTGAAGCTCGCCACCGTGACCGAACCACTTACGCCGGCCACAGTGCGCGTGACATTGAGCGTCTCGCCGCTGCCCAGCGCGCTGTCGAGCACGATGGTGAACGTCGGCGACGGGTCGTTGGTCGTGCCCGAGATCACGTTGCTCGCAGGCACCGCGTTGGCCACCGTGGTGTTGGGCGCCACGCTGCTGGTGGCGGTGAACGACTGGAACACTTGGGGAGGCAAGGTGACGTCGATCGGCACGCTGATGGACGAACTGGGCGCACCGAACACCTGGTTGTTACCCGCCTGCTCGATGCGGGCCAGGAATGCATAGGTGTTCGTGCCGAGCGCCACGCTGTTGAAGTTCCAGTTCGTTCCGGTCACGCTCGCGTCACCCACCGCGCTGCTGCTGCGGTAGACCTTCACGACTTCGCCGGGCAGCAACCCACGCTGGATCGTCCCGGCCAAGGTCGGCGTGCCGTCGTTGCTGGCCGGGATCGCATTGTTGCTCGGCACGATGCCGTTCACGGTCACCAAGGTCGTGATGGCATTGGCCAGCGGGAAGGCCGTGTTGACCGTCACGTTGCGCGTGGCGCCGACGGCAGTCGACACATTGCCCGCTGCGTCCACCGCGCGTGCCGAGTACACATAGTTGGCCGAGGTCAGCGCCGTCGGCTCGGTGAAGGTCCAGCCCGTGCCGGCCGGCACCAGCGTGGCGATCACCGCGCCGCCGCGCAGCACCTGAAGCGATTCGTTCGCCGCGAGCGCGACGTTCAGCGTTCCGGCGACGGTGGGCGTCGTGTCGCTGGTGCTGGCGCCGTTGGCGAGGTTGCCGGAGACATCGTCCGAAATCTGGGTCACGTCGGCCGTCTGTGTCGGCGCCACCGTGTCGACTGTAAAGGCATAGCCCGCGCTGGCCGCACTGAGTACGGTGCCCTGCTCCGAGCGCGCGGTGTAGGTGTGTGCGCCATCGGTCGTGCCGGGGTCGGTGAATGTCCAGCTCGTGCCCGCCACCGTGGCCGTGCCGATGGCGGTGCCGTCACGCAGCACGCGGATCAGTTGATTGTTGACGACGCCAGCGCTGAGCGTGCCCTGCAAGGTCGGCGTGGTGTCGGACGTGAAGGAGCCGGCGGCGATTGTTGAATTCGCATTGTTGACGGCCGTCGTGATGGTCGCTACCGGTAGGTTGTCGACGATCGTGAGCGTGCGCGCCGTGCTAAGCGCACCCAGGTTGCCGGCGGCGTCGGCGACCCGCGCGGTGTAGCTGTACGTCCCGCCGACAAGCGCGGTCGGCTCGGTGAAGCTCCAAGTCGTGCCCGCGGGTGTGAGCGTGGTGATGGTGGTGCCGCCTCTGAGCAGACGCACAGACTCGCCGGTGGCCAGTGCTGCGCTCAGCGTGCCGGACACCGTGGGCGTGGTGTCGCTCGTGAAGCCCGGTTCGGGCAAGGTGCCCGGGTTGATGTCGTCCGACAGTGCCAGCGTGATTGTCTGGGCCGGCGCGGCCGTGTCGATCGTGATCGCGTAGGTGTTGCTGGTCGGGCCGAACGCTGCACCTGCCTCGACGCGCACCGAGTAAAGCTGCAACCCGTTCGGTGCGCCAGCGGCATCGGTGAAGTTCCAGGCCGCGCCCGTGACCGACGCCGTGCCGATCGCGGCGCCGCCACGCAGCACGCGCAGCGACTGGCCCGCTTGCAGGCTGGCGCTGAGCGTGCCGCTGAGGGCAGGCGTGGTGTCGGTCGTTGACGAGCCGGACGCAATCGTGCCGTTGGTGTCGTTCACCGCCGTGACCACCGTCGCCGTCGTGTTGATCGTCGGCAGCGCGGAACTCGGGGGTTGTGTGCAGCCCCGCTCCTGCAGCGGCTGCGCGATGATGCTGTTGTGGCAGCTCGCGCACACCGTGCCGGGCGGCGTGAAGACATGCCTGGCCGGGATCGTGCAGGCGGTCGAGATGATTGCCGGTGCGGTCGGGGCGCTGCGCGGCGGCAGGTTCGTCGGTTTCACGCACGTCTTCCAGCCGTTCGGAAACGCCGCGATCGGCGGTACGCGTGCCGGGTTGTGGCACATCTGGCACTCGGTCTCGGCATGGATGAGCGACGTGGCGCCGGCGCCGTGGACGTCGGGTGGCGGCGCGCACACCTCGGTGGTCGTCGGCGCATCCGGCGTGAGCGGCCAGTCGGTCAAGAACACATGGCAGGCGACGCAGTCGGGCCGCGGTGCCTGGCCCTTCGGGCGCCGTTGTTGCGACGGATTGGCCGGATCGAACTGCTCGGCCACGCGGCCGCGGATCTTCCACATGCCGCCGCGATAGTCGACGCCCATCGCGGTCAGCCGATCGAAGGGGCGCACGCCGTAGCCGATGAATCCACCGGGCATCATGTCGCGAATCGGCGGCAGGTTGAGCACGCGCCGCGCTTCGATGTCGCGCAGGATCGTGCCGGCAGTGATGTCGAAGTAGACGCCCCACTCGTAAACGCTGCCATCGGCCATCAGCGCCGCGAACACGCCTTGTTCGGCGAGGATCTTGCGAATGGCCACGCCAGCCGGCAGGCCGACCAGCTGGGTCGGCAGCGGGCTGCCGCCCGCATAGGGCGTTGTCACGTCGCCGGGCGTGAACGCGTTCTGGTCGGCGGGGAAGCTGCCCCAGTGCCACACACTGCCGTCCTTGCGCAGCACCGCCACGTCGTTGTCGCGCGCCGTGATCTGCACGACTTCGCTGAGGGCCGTGACCGGTGTTGGTGTGCTGCTGGCGCTGTTCTTGTTGCCATCGCCCAGCAGGCCGAAACCGCCGCTGGAGCCCCAGGCGTAGACGCTGCCGTCATCGAGCAACGCGTAGCTGGTGGTGTTGGCGGCGGCCACCGCGATCGCACCGCGCGGCAACGCCACCTGAACGGGAACCATCGACCCCGTGGCGCCGCCCGCGCCGAGCTGGCCGAACGAATTGTCGCCCCAGGCGTAGACCGAACCGTCGGCCATGCGCGCCACGGTGTGGGCGAAGCCGCCGGCCACGTGGGTCAGTACGCCGGGCAGTGTGATCTCGATGGCCTGGCCTGCAGTCTTGGTGCTGTTGCCCAAGCCGAGTTCACCGTTGACGTTGTCGCCGACCACATAGATCTTGGACTGCGAGTTGAGGGCGTTGGTCTTGAAGTACAGCGAGCCATGCCCGAGGTTGCCAAACACGCCGAACACGCGCGATTCATTGGGCAGCTTGTTGAATGCCTGGCCGATGTTGAAGTTCTTGGCGTTGTCGCCGACCCAGCCCGACACCGTGTCGAACGCTTTGCCCTCGGCCGTCAGCGAGGCATCGAACAGGTAACCTTCATAACGCGAGTTGGCGAAGTTCAATACCTTGGGCAGCGCCAGCTGCGCCGCGTTGTCGCCGAAGCGGAACGACTGCTCGGCCAGGGCGGAACTGAGTTCACCGGTGAGCGTGTTCGGGTCGTAGGTGCGTGCACCGGCGGCCACCGCCGGCTGGTTGCCGTTCATGCCGTCGAGCACACCGTCGAGCAGGTCGGAGCCCAGTTGCGCCACCGCGTCGAGCGTGGGCTGCGCGCGGGCGGTGTTGTACATCGCCGCTTGTTTGGAGAACGCGCCATTGACCAGGCCATAGCGGCCCCGCGGGTCGATCGAAATGCTGTTGGGACCGACGCTGTCCGACTTGATGAAGGGCAACCGGGTGACATCATCCACGCTCAGGGTGGCGGGGAACTGCTTGTTCAGGATGCTGAGTACTTTGTCGTTGGCCTTGGCGATCTCCGCGGCGGTTGGCCGCGCCGTGTTGCCTGCGCGCTCGGCGGTGCTGCCTTCGGTGAGCAAGCGATAGGCGGCCTCGGTGAACGGCGTGATGCCGATGTTCTTGTTGATCACCGGCACCACCGCGCGGATCACTTTGTCCGCGGGGAAATCGACGAAGGCGTTCTTGCCCTCCTCAAAATAAGTCGCGCCCGGTTGGCCGCGCAACTCGAGGATCAGCACACCCTTGTAAGCCTTGCCCGGCTTGATGGTGACCATACCCTTCACATCGTCGGTGGGCGCGCTGCCGAGCTTGTTGCCGTCTTCGGTGTAGACGGTGACGATGGCCTTCTTGAACTGGCCGAAGTCGCCTCCCGCGCCGACGCCGCCATCGCCATCGCCCCCTATGCCAACGCCGCCGTCCGCACTGCCGCCTTCACCGTTGTAGTCGAGGTTGCCGGTGAAGCCTGTGAACACGCCGATCTGTTCGCCGCCGGCATCACCACCACCGCCGCCGCCACCGCAACTGCCGATGGCAATCACGGACAAGCCGGCCGCACAAACCTTCAACGCGCGCTGCAACATGAGTGCTCCCGAGGGGCGATGGGGACACCGATGCTCGATGCCATGGCGCCGGACGCGCCCCAACGCCCGATGTACCCGGACTTGACTTAGCTTAGCGGAGCTGTCGTGGCCTCGCAATAGCCGTTGCCCGCGTACGAGTGCAATGCGCTCCCTCAACTTAGGGATGCACCGAAGCCGGCCGCTACGCGCTCAAGTAGTCGACCACCCGCCGATTCAGCAGTGTCAGTTCGGCGCAGTCTTCCAGCCACTCCAGCGGCTTCTGTGACTCCATGTAGCCGTCGAACACGCTGGGGCCAAACCAGTTCAGCGCGCTTCTCTCGGGCAGGCCCTGGCGAAGCGCGTAGACCACCTCGGCGCCGTCTTCCCAGTGAGAGATCATCTGGGGAATGAGGGCAAGCGCGTGGTGGAGGTTTGCATCCAGAAAGATCACCGCATCGCCCCGTGCCGCCGCCAGCCCCGCAGTCAAGGCCTGCTCACCGGATGGGTCGGCCACGGAAACGGAACGCACCGCCGGGATCTCGCTCCAGCGGTTCAACAATTCCGATGTGCCATCGGAACTTGCCGCATCGATCACCACAATCTCCCACCGGTGCCCGCATTCAGTGAGCAAGTTGCTCAACTGCGGCAGGAGCCTGGACAGGCTGGACGCCTTGTTGGAACTCCAGATGACGCAGGACACCGTCCGGTGCGCTTCAGAACGATCTGAATGCTTGGCATCGAATGCCCAGGAACTCTCATCTGCCGTGAAAGCGGATGAAGCCTGAGGCCCGCCGTCGACAGCGGGCGTTGGTTGATCGGACACATCGCCTCCCTCTTGATCTTCGTCAAGTTCGCAGTTTACCTACAGTTACGTTTACGGTGTCGGTTCCCAGCCGACCTTGGGCGCGCTCAGCCCGACCGCTTGTATCGCGTTCGGGCCTTCGCCAGCCGAACGCCGCCTTCCGGCGCCCTTCGCGCGGGCTCAGTCCGGCTCTTGGCAGAACGCGTCGTCGGCGATCAGACATTCGGCGCTGGCCCGTGGCGTGGCCGAAATGCCGCGGGTCACGATGCCGCTGCTGCCCAGCCGCGCAACCTCGGCCTTGGGCATCAGCAACCACATTTGCCCGCGGTGACGCGTGCCGCGCGCCAGACGCCCTGCGTCCGAGCCGAAGCCCCAGAAAAAGTCGGCCCGCACGGCGCCGCGTATCGCACCGCCCGTGTCCTGGGCAAACACGAGGCGGCGCATGTCGATGTTCGAACCCTGCGGCGTTTGCGCCGCCAGAAACACCGGGTAGCCCAGCGGCGTGACGCGCGGGTCCACCGCGACCGAGCGGCCGGGTGTCAACGGTACGCCGAGCGCTCCTGGCGGCCCTTCACCGGGTGCCTGGTCGGCAGCGATCTTGAAGAACACGTAGCTGGGGTCCGACGACAACAGGCCGGGCGAAAACGCGGGGCGTGCGGCAGCGGTCGAGGGACGCGCCGGCAGTTGGGGCGGCGGCGCCTGCGTTGACGTCACGGCCGCAGCAGGCCGCGTGGCAGCAGGTCCAGTAGCAGGTCCAGCGGCAGTAACCGCCGTCGGGGGCGCCGCGGGCGCCGGTGCGCGCTTGGGTTTGCCGCTCAGCAGTTCGTCGACCAGCGCATTCGCGGCAGCGTCCTGGCCTGGCACCCGCTCTGGCCCACTGCCCGCCGCCGCGGGGCGCTTGTTCGAGAGCCCGCGCGTGACCACCCCGTCGGGCTCCGCATCGGCGGCGCCGGTTCGGTCCGGTGTGGCATCGGCGCTGTCGTCGGCTTCCAGAACAAACTGGTCGGCCTCGTTCGACGCGCCGCCGATGCCGCGCGTGACGACCCGGTCGCTGTTTTTGGCAACAACGCGCAGCGGCTTGAAGGGGTGTCCGTTTTGATCGGCGTACTGCACCCGCAGCACGGTGGCGTCGGCCAGGCGAATCCGGCCGGAGCCCTGGATCTGCATGGCGTACAAGGCCAGCGCGTCGTTGACCCAGGCCAGCACCGGCGCGTCCACGCCTCCCGGCAGGCCCAGCGCCACCATTTCGCCGCGGGTGGGATAGGGCTCGGCGCGCGGCGTGGCACCAGCGCGGCTGAGCCGAACACGCAGGCGCCGGTCCTTGGTGTCGAGCTCGAACCGGCGCAGGTCCAGCGGGTAACTGCCGGGCTCGGCCGCCGGCAACACGACGAGCGTGCTGCCCTGCGGTTTGACCTGCACGATGGCGCGCCGCTGTGGCGCGGGAACGTTGATCCAGTCCAGCGTGTACAGGTCGCGCGGCACACCGAGCACGGGCACGTTGAAGTCGCCCTGCGCTTGCCGCCGGCCTTCCAGCAAGGGCTCGAAATAGCCCGTGATGTCGCCATCGCGGCTGGCATCGGTGTTCAAGATTCGCAGCAACGCAAACCGCGATTCGAAGAACGTACGAATCGCCACCGGTGTGCGCGCCACGCCGCTGGACTGCGCACAAACTTCGCGCCACGCATCGCGGCGTTGCAAGGCCACGCAAGAGCTTCGAAACGCTGGCCAGCCTGCCACCAGGTCGTCTTGCTCCCAACCCGGCAACTCGTCGAAGCCGGCGAGCTTGAAGGTGGCGTGGCGGGTGCGCACTTCCGCCGATGGAAGCGCGGCAGGCGCCATGTCGGCGGTCTTCTCGACCGGGCCGCGAACCGGCTGTGCAATCGCCTGATCGACCGGCACCGCGGGTACCGCCGCCTCGGGCGTTGCCGGCGCAAGCGAAGCTGGAACCGGAGCCGGAGCGGGAGCGGGCACAGCCGCAACGCGGGCTGCGACAACAGGGCCGGGGGCTCGCGGAGCCGCACAAGCTGCCACCAAGCACCCCACCGCGATGCCTGCCAGAACAAACCCGCACGACAACGCCTTTGACGTTTGCAATTCGGCCTGAGGCCGCCGGGACATCGGAGCCGGGTTCGTGCGAAACACCGAGGAGAGCAAAAACTTCAAAGCGGGCACCGCGACAAGCCACTGGCAACACTGACTTCACAAGCCTAGCTTTTGGGGGTCGCGCCGCCAACTGACCTTGGTCAACCTGCGCCGCCGATTACCTTAGTCACGCCTGCCGAGATGGGCCAAAAGCTATCCTTGACCCGACCACTTTGGAACGTGGTCAGGCGCCTGCCCCTGTCCTTGATGAACGGCTGATTCTTGATGAACACATTGCGCTCCACAGTGGTTCAACCTGGCCCGGCGGAAGCGGCGCCGCAACGCCGCTCCTTGCTCGGCCTGATCGCCACGGTGGCCGGCGCAGGGTGGCTGGCCGGATGCGGCATGTTCTCCAAACCACCACCGGCACCGCCGCCACCGCCTCCACCACCAGCGGCACCACCGCCCAGGCCTGGCACCCTGTCGATCCACGTCATCGCAGCCAGCGGCATCAACCCGGACGCGCGCAGCCGCCCATCGCCGGTGGTGGTGCGCTTGTACGAGTTGAAGGCATCGGCACCGTTCGAATCGGCCGATTTCCTGTCGCTGTACGACAAGGACCTGGCCGTGCTGGGGGCCGACATCGTCGTGCGAGACGAGTTCGTCATTCGGCCGGGTGAGAGCAAGGCCATCAACAAGGCATTGGCCGCGGACACCAAGTTCATCGGCGTGGTCGCGGCGTTCCGTGAACTCGAACGGGCGCGCTGGCGCGCCTTGGTGGCCGTGCTGCCGAACAAGAGCAACCTGGTCACCATCAGCCTGGACGGCATAGCGGTGCAGACGACCGTGACCGCCACGTGAGCGTGCACCGCGCCGCACGACCCGACCCCATGCGCGATGACGACAAACCGGACTGTCTGGGCGCGTGTTCGGAAACGGGCCGGACCATGAAGTCGCGGGAGCCGGCATGAGCACGCCGGGCCGCCCCAAGAGCGAATACCGCAGCGCGCAGCGCGCAGGTTGCCTGATGAGCACGCCGGGCTGCCATACCGCGGTGCGAAGCACGGAGGTTGCCTGATGAGCTGGCGCGGCAAGGTGGCCTGGTCGTCCGGCATGTTCTTGCAGCCGCATCATTTTCAGCAAGAAACGCGCTATCTCGAACGCTTGGTGGACGCCAGGGCGCGCTGCGTGTCGCCGTTCGCCTGGGGCTTCTCTGAGCTGCAGCTCGACGAGGGTTTGCTGGCGCTGGGCAAGATCGGCATCTCGCACGCGGCTGGCATGTTGCCGGACGGCACGCCGTTCTCCATGCCGCAGCTCGACCCGTTGCCGCTGCCGCTGGCCCTGGCCGATGACGTGAAGGGTGAGCTGGTCTACCTGGCCGTGGCGGTGCAACGCGAAGGGCTCAACGAATTCGACTACGGCATGGCCGAGGCCGATGGGCTGAGCCGCTTCCAGGCCGTGCAAGAAGACGTGCGCGACAACACCAGCGCCTCCGACGAACCTGCGACGATCCAGGTGGGCCGCCTGCGCTTGCGCCTGGTGCGCGCCAAGGAGGCGGGCGACGCCTACGCGCTGCTGGGCGTGGCGATGGTGGCAGACAGGCGAAGCGACGCGCAGGTGGTGCTGGACCGCAGCTACGTGGCACCGCAGGTCACACTGGATGCCACCCAACAACTGTCGGGCAGCGCGACGCTGCTGCACGGTTTGATTCGCCAGCGCGCGCAGGCGCTGGCGAGCCGCATGGGGCAGCTCAGCCATGGCGTATCGGAGCTGGCCGACTTCTTGATGCTGCAAACCCTGAACCGCAACGAACCGGTCTTTGCCCAACACGCCGCCACGCCCAATGCCCACCCGCGCGAGCTGCACCGCGACTGCCTGCGCCTGGCCGGCGACCTGGCCACACTGGCCAGCACCTCGCGGCGGCCGCCGGAGTTCCCGCCCTACCGGCACGACGACCTGCGCGGCTGCACGGCACCGGTGTTCGATGCGCTGCGCAGCATGCTGTCGGCCGTGCTGGAGCAAAACGCGATCCAGATCGACCTGGTCGATCGCAAGCATGGCGTGCGCACCGCCGTCGTGAGCGACATGGAACTGCTGCGCAGCGCCAGCTTCGTGCTCGCCATCAACGCGCAAATGCCGGGCGAACAATTGCGCCAGCGCTTCCCGGCGCAAGTGAAGATCGGGCCGGCCGAAAAAATCCGCGACCTGGTCAACCTGGCCCTGCCCGGCATCGCGCTGCAGGCCATGCCGGTGGCGCCGCGCCAACTGCCGTTCCATGCCGGCTTCTTCTACTTCGAGCTGGACCGCGGCGGCGAACTCTGGAAGCAGCTGGAGAAGAACGGCAGCCTGGCGATGCACATCGCCGGCGACTTCCCTGGCCTGGAGCTCGAGTTGTGGGCGATCCGCCGGTAGCCTGAGGCCACCGCCCTGCCCGACCAGCGCCCTGCCCGTCCCTTGAAGAGATCGCGATGAGCCAGCCCCCCGCAGACGACCCGTTTGCCCAGCTCGACGCCGGCCGCACCTTCATCATGCCCACGCCGGGCGTGCGGGCGGCCTCTGCCGCGCCTCGCGCGGCTCCTGCTGGCGCCGATGTGGCGGCCGACATCGGCCCCAGCGACAGCGGCCTCAACCCGCTGGTGGCGCTGGCCAACCGCATGCTCGCGCTGGTTCCGCAGATTCGCTCCACCCACCATCTGGCCGACCCAAGCAGCCTGCGCGATTCGATCGCCCAGGGCCTGCGCGAATTCGAGGCCCAGGCGCGCGCCAAGGGCATTGCGCCCGAGCGTGTGCTGGCGGCGCGCTACATCCTGTGCACGCTGATCGACGAGGTCGCGGCCGGCATGCCCTGGGGCAGCTCCGGTCATTGGGGCCGGCACAGCCTGCTGGCCATGTTCCACAACGAAACCGGCGGTGGCGAAAAGGTCTTCCAGCTGATGGCCAAGCTGGCCAAAGACCCGGCCAACAACCGCGACCTGCTGGAGCTGATCTACGCCGCCTTGTGCATGGGCTTCGAAGGCCGCTACCGGGTCGTCGACGGCGGCAAGGCGCAACTCGAAGCGGTGCGCGAACGGCTGGCGCAAATCTTGAAAGCGGAGCGCGGCGACTACCCGCCCGCCCTGGCGCAGAACTGGCAAGGCCAGGCACCGGCGCGCCGCTCGGCGCTGACCTGGTTGCCGCTGTGGGTGACGGCCGCGGTCGCCACCCTGGTGCTGGTGGGCGCGTACCTGTTGATGTCATTCCAGCTCAGCGGCAATTCCGATCCGGTCTATGCGCGCATTCAGGACCTGCGCCTGACGCCGCCCACGCCACCGGTGAAGCAACTGGCACAGAAGCCGCGTCTTGCGCAGTTCCTGCAAAGCGAGATCAAGGCCGAGCTGGTGGCGGTGCGCGACGAGGTGGACCGCAGCATCATCGTGGTTCGTGGCGACGGTCTGTTTGCACCCGCCGGCGCCACGCTCACCGCGGAGCGCGAAGCCTTGATGAACCGCATCGCCCAGGCGCTGGGCCAGGTGCCGGGATCGGTGCTGGTGAGCGGGCACACCGACAACGTGCCGATACGCACGGCACGTTTTCCGTCCAACTTCCATTTGTCCGAAGAGCGCGCCAAGACCGTCCGGGACATTCTGGTGCGCAACGGCGTGGCCGCGGACCGGGTGCGCGCCGACGGCCGCGCCGACGGCGAACCGGTCGTCGACAACAGCACGCCCGTCAACCGGGCTTTGAATCGGCGCGTGGAGATCGCATTGTTCGTGGGGGCCGCGGGGGCACCCGCGCCCGCGGCCCCGAAGAGCGGGTCATGAAGAAGATCCTCGGCGCGCTGTTCAACCCCTGGCTCCTGCTGGTCCTGGGCCTGCTGGCGCTGTCGTTGGTGATCTGGATCGTCGGCCCGCTGGTGGCCATTGCCGACCGCCGGCCGCTGGAGGGCACGGGAGCCAGGCTGGCGCTGATCGGGCTGATCGTCCTGGCCGTGGTGCTGCGCAAGCTGTGGCAAGCCTGGAAGGCTCGGCGCGGCAATGCCAAGGTCGTCGACCAGCTGCTGGTGCAGCCTTCGCCGTCCGGCGCGGACGGGCCCGCCGATGCGGAGCTGAAAGTCCTCAGCACGAACTTTGCCAAGGCCCTGGAAACGCTCAAGAACGCCCGCTTCGACCAGGGCAAGAGCGGCGCGGCGGCGGCCTGGAGCGGCATGTCGTCGCGGCTGGGCAAGCGCTACCTGTACGAGCTGCCGTGGTACGCCATCATCGGCGCGCCGGGGTCGGGCAAGACCACCGCGCTGGTCAACTCGGGCCTGAAGTTTCCGCTCGCCGACAGGCTGGGCGAACATTCTGTGGGGCACTCAATAAAAGGCGTGGGCGGCACGCGCAACTGCGACTGGTGGTTCACCGATCAGGCGGTGCTGATCGACACCGCCGGCCGCTACACCACGCAGACGAGCCATCAGGCCACCGACAGCAAGGCCTGGGAAGGTTTTCTGGGCCTGCTCAAGCGCAGCCGCCCGCGCCAGCCCTTGAACGGCGTGCTGGTGACCGTGTCGGTCACCGACCTGCTCATGCAAGGCGCCAACGAACGCGCCCAACACGCCGCGGCGGTGCGCAAACGGGTTCAAGAACTGCACCAGCACCTGGGCCTGCGCTTCCCCATCTACCTGCTGGTGACGAAGTGCGATTTGCTCGCCGGCTTCATGGACACGCTGGGCGAGGTGGACAAGGACGTGCGCGCCACGCCCTGGGGTTTCACGTATCCCATGGACAAGCAGCAACGTGTCGACCTGGCCGTCTTCCCGGCCGAATTCGACGCGCTCGAAAAGCGTTTGACGAACGGGCTCATCGACCGGCTGCAACTGGAGCGTGACCCGCAGCGGCGCGCGCGCATCTACGCCTTCCCACAGCAGTTCGAAGCCTTGCGCGGTGTGTTGAAGGACTTCGTCGAACAGGTTTTTTCGCCGTCGCAGTTCGAGGCCAACCCGCTGTTGCGCGGCGTCTATTTCGTCAGCGGCACGCAAGAAGGCACGCCCATCGACCGCATGCTCGGGCGCATCGCGCGCTCGTACAAACTTGAGCGCACGGTACTGCCGCCGCATGAAGGCAGCGGCAAGAGCTTCTTCCTGGCGCGCCTGCTGAACGACGTGGTGTTCGCCGAGAGCGGCCTGGCCGGCACCGACGTGAAATGGGAGCGCCGCCGCGGCCTGTTGGCGGTGGCGGGCTACGCGGCCGTCGCGCTGGTCTCGTTGGCCGCCCTCGCTGCCTGGGGCCTGAGCTACGTGAACAACCGCGCCTATGTGGCCAAGGTGGGCGCCAGCGTGGACACGGTGCGCGCACTCGTGCAGGCCACGCCCAACCGCGCCTCCGCCGACCTGGTGGTGCTGCTGCCCGCGCTCGACGCCACCCGCAACCTGGCGCGCGCCGCAATCGGCGACTCGGTGCCCGCCTCGCTGGGCTTTGGCCTGTACCAGGGGCGCAAGCTCGATGCCGCGTCGCAGCTGGCCTACCGGCGCATGCTGACCGACGCGGTCTTGCCACGCATCGCGCTGCGGGTCGAAGACCAGCTCAAGGGCGGCCTGGACAACCCCGAGCTTCAGTACGAGGCGCTCAAGGCTTACGTGATGCTGTACGACCCGGCACGCTTCGACGCCGCGGCCTTGAAGCTGTATGTCAAGGCCGACTGGGAGGCCAACCTGCAGCGTGATGTCAGCAACGAACAACGCACTGAGCTCGAATCCCACCTGGACGCGCTGCTCGCTGAGGGTGCGGCCGTCTCGCCGCTGGCCGAAGACAAGGCCCTGGTGACGCAAACCCGCGCGCGGCTGGCGGCTACCTCGCTGCCCGAACGCATCTACCGCCGCCTCAAGCGCCAGGGCATCGGCGCGGACATTCCCGAGTTCACGGTCGCCAAAGCGGCGGGCAGCGGCGCCGCATTGGTGTTCAAACGCGCCAGCGGCAAACCACTGACCCAGGGCGTGCCGGGCCTGTTCACCTACGACGGCTATCACAAGGGCTTGCAAAAAGAGGTGGAGCGGGTGTCGGGCACGCTGGCCGACGAAGAGGTCTGGGTGCTGGGCGTGAGCGACGCCAATCGCCTGTCGGCCTTGCGCGACCCGCTGGTCAAGCAGCGCCTCAGCGACGAAGTGCGCCGCCTGTACCTCACCGACTACGCGCAGGTCTGGGAGGAGTTCGTCGCCGACATCAAGATGCTGCAGACGCCCAACCTGGCCCAGTCGGTGCAGATGGCGCGTGTGCTGTCGGCGCCCGACACGCCGCTGCTGCCCTTGATGAAGGCCATGTCGCGCGAGACGACGCTGGGTGACGCGAAGAACGTGGTGGCCAAGGTCGAAGACAAGGCGCGCACCGCGCTGAAACAATCGCAGGATGAGCTGCTGCGGCTGCTGGGCAACAAAACGCCGGCATCGCCGTTGCCGGCGGGCGCCCGCATTGAGAGCATCGTCGACGACCGCTTCGTCAACCTGCGGCAAATGGTCACCTCACCGGGCGGGCAAGGGCCCGCGCCGATCGACGCCACGATTGCGTTGATCAACGAGATGTACGCCCAGCTCAACGCGGCCGAGACCGCCACCAAGGGCGGCAACACACCGCCGCCCAGTGAAGTGCCGAACAAGGTCAAGGCCGAAGCGGCACGCCTGCCTGAGCCGATCCGCTCGCTGCTCAACACCCTGTCGGTCAGCGGCACGGCGGCGGCGTTGGAGGCCACGCGCGCCACCTTCGGCAACGAGATCAACGCGCAGATCGGCGAGTTCTGCCGCCAGGCCATCAACGGGCGCTACCCGTTCGCGCGCAGCGGCACGCGCGACGTGACGCAGGAAGACTTCGGCCGGCTGTTCGGCGTCGGCGGGCTGTTCGACACGTTTTTCCAGCAGCGCCTGATCAGCTTCGTCGACACCTCCACGCGGCCGTGGAGCTTCAAGCAACTGGGCGGTGCGTCGATGGGCTCGCCGGGAACGCTGCTGCAGTTCCAGAACGCCGCCGCCATTCGCGACACCTTTTTCCGCGGCGGCGGCAACGTGCCCGGCATCCGCCTGGACTTCAAGCCGGCGGAGATGGACACCAGCATCACGCAGTTCATTCTTGATGTGGACGGGCAGCTGGTGAAGTACGCCCACGGGCCGCAGATTCCGGCCCAAATCCAGTGGCCCGGGCCGCGCGGCAGCGGCCAGGTGCGGGTGGCCTTGTCGCCGGTGTCGGCCACGGGTTCGTCCGGCATCGTGACGGACGGTCCCTGGGCCTTGTTCAAAATGTTCGATCGGCTGCAGATCGAGCCCGGCGGTGCGCCCGAGCGCTTTCGCGCCACCTTCAACGTGGAGGGCCGCAAGGCGGTGTTCGACATCACCACCAGCAGCGTGCGCAACCCGTTTCGGCTGGCCGAGCTGGAACAGTTTTCATGTCCCGGCAAGCTTTGAGCCAGCCCCGGATCGACGCGTTGCCGTCGGTGCCCGGGTGGTTCGGCAAGGTGGTGATGCTGGGCGACTTTGCCCACCGCCGCCTGCCGCCGGAGTTCATCAGCACCTGCGATCAATGGCTGTCGCAGTGCATCAGTGCGAGCCGTGTGCAGCTGGGCTCGCGCTGGCTGGACACCTATCTCACCGGGCCGGTCTGGCGTTTCGCCTGGGCGCCCGGCGTGGTGGACGCGCACTGGTGGTTCGGCGTGCTGATGCCCAGCGTGGATGCCGTGGGGCGCTACTTCCCGCTGGTGGTCTGCGCGACGGATCAAAATCCCCCCATGTCCGATGAAGCCTTGAACAAGCTGTCGAGCTGGTATGCGCATGCGAGCCAGGCGGCGCTGGCCACGCTTGCGCCGCGAGCCTCGCTGGAGGGCTTCGAGGCCGAACTGGCGCAGGCGCCAGCGTGGCAGGCTGTGCAGGCAGCGGCGCTGCCCGAGCTGGAGACCGCCGCCAAGCGCCAGCGCCTGGTGCTGCGCGGCGCGCCAACGCTTGCGCAATGGGCCCACGCGCTGGCCGGCCCGCTGATCACCAACACCTATGCCGGCCACAGCTTCTGGTTTGCGTTGCCGGCGGACGGCAGTGACATCAAAGAGAGCAGCCTGACGGTGGTGCCCGGCCTGCCCGATCCCGACCAGTTTTCGCTGATGCTGGAGGGGCGGTGGTGAGCGAGACGCCTTCGGACGCAACCGCCGGCCCGCTCGGGCAGGAAGACGAGCGCACCATTTTCGCCGGGCCCGTCAACGCCGGCGCGGCGCTCCCCTACGGCTACGCACTGCAGGAATACGTGATCGAAGGCCTGGTTGGCGAGGGCGGCTTCGGCATCGTCTACCTGGCTCGCGACACCCGCCTGGGGCGCGTGGTGGCGCTGAAGGAATACATGCCGGCCAACCTGGCCACCCGCAGCGCCAACCTCACGGTGTCCGTGCGCTCCGAACGCAACCGCGAAACCTTCGCGTTGGGTCTGCGCAGTTTTGTCAACGAAGCGCAGTTGCTCGCGTCCTTCGATCATCCGTCGCTGGTGAAGGTCTACCGCTTCTGGGAAGAGAACGGCACCGCTTACATGGTGATGCCGTTTTACCAGGGCCCCACATTGAAGAAGTGGTTGGGCGAACTCGGCAAGGCGCCCGACGAACGCTGGCTGCTGGCCTTGCTGGCGCCGATGATCGACGCGCTCGAACAACTGCACCACGACCACTGTTATCACCGCGACATCGCGCCGGACAACATCCTGCTGTTGCCGCTGCAGGGAACGCAGGCCGGCGCCGCGCCCACCACGGTGCGCCCGCTGCTGCTGGACTTCGGCGCGGCGCGCCGCGTCATCGGCGACATGACGCACGCGCTGACCGTGATTCTCAAGCCCGGCTACGCACCGATCGAACAATATGCCGACTCGGCCTCGATGAAGCAGGGTCCGTGGACCGATGTCTATGCGCTCAGCGCGGTGCTGTACGCCTGCGTGACGGGCCGGGCGCCAGTGCCCTCGGTCAGCCGCATCATCAGCGACGACATGCTGCCCGCGGCACAAGCTGGCGAGGGCCGCTATTCGCCGCAATTCCTGGAAGCGATCGACGCCGGCCTGGCGGTTCGACCCGGCGACCGGCCGCAGTCGATGCTGGCGCTGCGCGAGCTGTTCGCCGCCACGTCGCATGGCGAGGCGAGCTTCCTGCCGCTGACCGCGGCCATGCGCCCGCCGGCGCCAGCGCTGGCGAAACCACCTGCGGCGCTTGCGCGAGCGGCCCGCATCGAACCCGTGATGGCGGCTGCCCAAACGCCTGAAACGACCGTCTTTGCCAGACGTGAGCCTCATGCCGCCGAGATCCCGGCAAGCCTGCCTCAAGCGCCCGCGAACCGGTTGCGATGGGTCGCTGCGCTGCTGGCGGCGGGGCTGCTGGCCGGTGGGGGCTGGTGGTGGCTCAACGCCAAAAGCGGGAACACAAGCGGGCCCGCCGTGGCGACCCAGGTTGCTGTCCCGTCCGTCGAGACCGGGATCGCGCCGATGGCAGGGAGCGCTGCGCCCGCGGCGCCGCCCGCACCCACCGCCGTGACCGCGCCACTGGCAGCGGTGGAACCCGTCGCGTTCAGTGTGCTGGCGGCGTTGCAAGACATCGTCAATCGCGGCGACCCGCAACTGGCGGTCAGCGCGCTGTCCGATAAGTCGTCGCTGACGATCGGCAAGGATCTGCTGAGGTTTCGCGTCAAGTCATCCGAGTCTGGCTACCTGTACATCTTCTTCGGTGGCACCGACAAGCGCCACTTCAATTTGCTGTTCCCGAACCAGCTCGACAAGAGCAACCGCATCGAAGGAGGCCGTGAGCTGGTGTTGCCGCGCAAGGAATGGGAAATCCCGGCCGGGGGGCCGCCCGGCACCAATCATGTCGTGGCCCTGGTGTCGCGTCGCCAACGCGACCTCGGCGATGCCGGCCTGCTGCGCACGGCCGATCCGATCCCGGAGTTCGACCTTGTGCAGGCGCAGCAGCGTTGGTCACAGCGCCAAGCCAGCCCAGCCGGCATCAGCCCCTTCATCGGCAAGGCGGTCTGCGATGCGGCGCCTTGCGACGAGACCTACGGCGCGACGCTGATCGAGATCAATGAGGTGGCCGCGCCGGCACGCGCGCGGAAGTGAAATCGGCTCGCAGGCTCTGCCCCGCGCGACCGCTTTTCACTTCACGTTCGTGACGATCGTGACCCGGCGATTTTCTGGCGCGGCGGGGACCGCGCGGTTCAGCAGTTCCAGGTCGCCCTTGCCTTCGGCATTCAGCCTTTGCGGGCCGATGCCGTGGCTGCCCACCAGGTAGGCGCGCACGCTTTCAGCCCGTTGCTTTGACAACACCATGTTGGACTCGGCATTGCCGCGCGGGTCGGCGTGGCCTTCGACATTGAAGTTGTACTCGGCCAGGCGGTCGTTTTTCAGCGCGGCCCCAACGACGTCGAGTTGCTGTTTGGCAGCGGCCGTCAACTCGGCCGAGTTGGTCTCGAAGGTGATGAGCAGCGAGGCGCTGGGCTTGCGCGCCGGCGCCGTCGCAAGAGCCCCCGATCCGCTGGGCCGCACGCGCAAGCTGCGGGTGACGACCGCATCCGACGGCGTCAGCGCGTCGAGCAGGTTTTCTTCGGTGACGTTCTTGCCTTTCAGCACGGTGGTGTCCTGGGCCAGGGCATGACCCGTGGCAGCACAGCTCATCAACAAGGCGAGCACACAGGCCTTCGCACCGATGACGGGCGCCGCGGCTGTTTTCACGGTGAACGCCGAAACAGCGTGCGCGCCGCGGGCGGGGGAATCGGAAATCAAGTTCATGGCACCCTCCAAACTGGCTCAACCATCGCCGATCGCCGGCCGGTTTGGAACCGACGAAAGTCATCTTCGTTATGTCATGTCACGTCATGTCGTGTCATAGCGGGTCGCCTGCGCCGGGTCGCCCACCCAGACGGCGACCGCGCTGAAGTTGTCCTGGTTGGGGTGCGCGGCCTGCCGCACTTGCGCCTCCATCAGGGCCAGCCAGTCGTCCGCGGTGCGGGCGACCGCGAAGGTGGACTCGATGAGCTCGCGCTCCAGCGCGTCCCACCAGCCGTCGGTGGCCAACAGAAAAGCATCTCCGTCCAGGAGCGGCTGCGGCTCGCCAACGGTGTGCGGCTGGATCATCTCGGCGGCCCCCATCGCACTGATGAGCTGGTTCTTGCGCGGGTGATCACGCGCCTCCTGAGGCGTCACGTAGCCGGCGTCGATGAGTTGCTGGACCACGCTGTCGTCGCGCGTGACATGGCACACCCGCCCGCGCCGCAGCATGTAGAGCCGCGAATCGCCGACGTGGCTCCACACCGCTTGTTCGTGATCGGCGTCGACCCACAGCGCCACCACCGTGGCGTGCATGCGTTCTCGCGCCCTGCGGCCCGGTTGCCTTTCGCTCAACGCGGCGTGTGCGTCGTGCAGCGCTTCGCCGAGCGTCTGCGCGCTCATGGCCAAGGCCGATTGAAGGCGCAGCGCGATCAGCCGCACCACCAGATCGGAGGCGATCGCGCCGCCCTGGTGGCCACCCGCGCCATCGGCCAGCACGGCGTGCCACAGCGCCCCGTTGGCGCCGAACCGCAGGTCGTCTTCGTTGTGGCTGCGTGCGCCGGCCTCGGTGCGCGCCGCGATGTCGATGTTCAGCATGTTGGGCCGAGAGGGTGCGCCAGCGCGGCTAGCCGGCCTTGTGGCGCGAGGCTTCCAGCCGGTCCAGCTGTTGCTCGTAGGCTTTGACGAAGGCCTTGCCGAACAGCTCATGGAAGTCTTCCTGGGCGTCGCTTTGCACCTGCTGGTAGTGCTCGACATACAGCTCCCACAACTTGGCGCGGCGGTTCATCGGCAGCACCGCGTCGATCACGCCCTTGCCCGCCAGCTTGGCCTCCAGCCGCGCCGGCTCGAAGCGCTTGAGCATGCCTTGCAACGCCGCGCGGGTGCCCGCCATGGTGCCGATGTTGTGGCCGAGCAAATCGTCCATGGCATCGCGCACCGCGTCGGGCCCGGGCATGAAACCGCGCATCGGCGGTTGCAGCAGCTGGGCCAATGCGGCCTGCGGGTCGACCGAGAATTTCAGCGGGTTGTTGTGCTTCGACTGAATGGTGGTGACTTGCGCGCGCAACTCCTGCTTGGCGGTGGCCCGCATCGCCACCAGCTTCAGCGTGCCCTCAACAGCGTGGTGCATCACCTGCCCCATCACGCGCATCAGCTGCGGGTTCAGGCCCTGCGGCAGCGGCAGCGAGATCCCCGCGCCGTCGCAGAAGGCTTGCCACAAGGCTTCGGGCGACACCGATTCGCTGCCCCGGGGCGCCGCGCGGGGCACCGCGGGCACGGGGGGCGCCGCAGGTGTTGCAGGTGTTGCAGGTGTTGCAGCCGGTGCAGCCGGTACGGCGGGCTTCTTCGCCAGCGGCGGCGCCTTCACCGCCGGTGGCATATAGGCACCCGCCAGCTCGGGCGTGTGGTTGAACGCAGCGGGCTTCGCCGGGCTGGCAGGGCCTGCGGGCTTGTCGGCGAAAAGATCGAGAACATCACCCGATGCCGGGCCCGCGGCAGCCTGGCCCGGCGCGAGAAAGTCGCCCAGCAAATCGGCACCGTCAGGCCCGCCGCCGCGCCCGCCAAGGCCGAACATCGCGTCGAGGCTGGCGCCTGCGGACCCCGAACCGCCGCCTTTGCCGGACAAACCGAGCAGGTCGTCCAGGCCCGAGTCTTGCAGCATGCCTTCACGGCCACGCGGCGCGGCAGCGGCGTCGGAAGGCGTGGCCATGAAACCCGCCAGATCGGCGTCGGCGGCGTTTCGCGCTGGCGCCGCGATGTCGGCGAATGGGTCGAAGTCGTCGGGCAACCGCGCTGCAACGGGCGCTGCCGGCCGGCTGGCCGCCGAGGGACGCGGCGCGGGTGCGGCAACCACCGGCGGGGCCATCAGGTCGGCGAACGGATCGGGTGCCGACGTCGCCGCGCCACCGCCCATCAGATCGGCAAACGGGTCGGCCGCGGAAGCCGGCGCAGGTTCGGCCTTGCGCTTGCCAGACGCCACGGCGGCTGCTCCGGCGGCACTTGGCAACGCCCCCCGTGGCGCTGCGGCGAGCGGCGGCGGATCGGTTTTGGCCTCTCCCGCCGATGCGCGGATCACGGTTCGCGAGTCCATCGGCGGCGCCCGGCCCGCACTGCCAGCGCCGGTTTGCGCCTGTGCGGCCACCCGCATGGCGTAGCCGCCAATCACCAGTTGATCGCCCGGTGCCAATGGCGCGCCTTCACCGGGTTTGAGGGTGCGGCCGTTGAGTTCGATGGGATTGGCGCTGCCCACATTGCGAATCGAAAACGCCTGGCCCGCGAACAGCACTTCGGCCTGCAGCCGCGACACATGGCGCCCGGGGTCCGGCAGGCTCAGGGTGTTGGTGTCCGAGCGCCCGATGGTGCCGCCGCGCTCGTCAAAGTGCCCTGTGATGGCTTGCGACAAGGGCTCGTTCCTCAGGGCGTGCGCGTGAATCACCAACTTCATCAAGGCTCCAGCATCGGGATGGCTGCTCGCAGAATGCACATCGACGGACCCATGCCCGATTTATCCACCGAAGGCAAAGCGCCGGCAATCAACGAAAGTCATCAACGAAAGTCATGCCGGCGCAACGCCAAAGGCACGGCCGCGCGCACGGTCACGTCGCCGGCAGCGTCAGGCCCACACCCCACCACAACCAGGCCGCCACGGCGCAAAAAATCACCCCGATGAGCAGCCAGATGCGGCCCTGCGGGGCCCAGCGGCCGGCACGCCAAACGCTCCAGCCGGCCAGCAGCAGGAACAGCGGGCCGAGCACGGCGAAGATCAGCTTGGGGTCGAAGGCCGGCATCACAGAACCGGGTGCGCCAGAAGACGCAGCTGCCGCCAGGCCGGTGCGGCGGTGTTGAACAGCGGCCTGCCGGGCTGCAGCAAGCGCAGGTACAGGGCCGCGCCGATGCACTGGCGCTGAAAGCCGTTCTTGAGCACCTCAACACAATGCGGCGCGCTGGGCGGCTCACCCAGAAAATAGCGCGTTCCCGGCGCGAAGCGCGGCGCGTGAACCTGCCACCAGGCGGCGATCTTTACCGGGTCGGGCCAGGGCAGGCTGTCGTCTTCGTCCATCGCCACGCCGGCATCGAGCGGATCGTCAGTGGGGCCGGTCTCCACGTCTTGCGGCGGCTTGAGTTCCAGATCGAGATAGGCCAGGTCGAGGCCGGTGATCGTGCTGAACGCTTCGCCGGCCAGCCGAGTGAGTTTCAGGTCGGCCATTTGCTGGATGAGCCACGGCAGGTAGTGCACGTCACCCGCCACACCAACGCCCAAAATCAACGCGCGCGCATCGACGGGGTTGTTGGCGAGGTTCTTGAGAACGGCATGAGCCTGCGTCGGCGCGGCCACCTTGAGCAGCAGTCGAATCGCGTCCAGCCGGTGCGGCCCGGGCAAGCCAACCGCCTGGTGCAGCGCAGCCACCGACGTGTCCCGGTCACCCAGCAACAAGGCCGAACGCGCGGCTTGAAAGCGGCACGACTCATCGGCGTCGGACAGCGCCTCCAAGCAGCCCGGCAGCAAGTCGATGCGCCCCTGCTCACCCGCCAGCCGCAGGGCCCGGCAGCGCAACACCCGGTCCGGATCTCGAAGTGCTGCCGCCAGCGCCGGGCCCGCATCGGCCTGATGCATGCCGCAGGCCGCCAGGCCGACCTGGCGCTGAAATGCGCTGCGCGAGTCGAGCAGCTCCTTGGTGATGCCGCGCAAACTGGCGGCCGAGACCCAGCCGAACGCTGAGCGCAGTCCCGCACCGCTGGCCGGCTCGGCTTCGGCCAGGCTCAGCAGCCGCGCCAGCGACTGCGCGCTTCTGTCTTCGATGGCCCGCACGGTCGCGACAAACACTTCGCCGATGCCGGGTGATTCGAGCGCCGCTTCGCACAACCGCGAGCCGAACGCGCCGGCCACGCAAAGGCCATCCAAATGCGCCGCAATCCGGTCGTCCAGCCGGCGCAGATGGTGCAAGCGGACATGCGGCGCGGCGACCAGAAACTGCCGCGTCGACCGCAGGCAGGCGGCTTCTTCCTGGTGCTGTTGCACCACTGCCAGGACGGGCGCGCGACTGGCGGTCAGCATGAATGGGGCGGGTCTGCGACGCGGGAGAACATCGGAATCAGCGGGCTCTGCGTGACAGCGAGCCGAGGGTTGAGTGCCTGGATGGGCCAACAGGCTGCGACGCCGCAGATTAGCTCGCGGGCCAGAGGCGGCAATGGTCGAAAGTAACCTCTTGCGCATCGCTGGCGCCGGTGCCGGATTGCAGCGCTCCCGATGAGCGCAAAACAGACCTTCATGCGCCGACGCCCTGCTCGCTGCGCCTACCGCAACGGAAGCTGGCGATTTGTCTCCAGTTGGCTCAGGCGGCGCCGCCAGGCCGACTGGTAAGCCGCCAGATCACCGCCCATGCCAACGCGCACCGCGGCGACGAACGCGGGGCCATCGAGCTTGCCGCTGGCATAGACGATGCGGCAGCCCTCATGGGCGCCCCCGGAACTGCAGCCTTCCAACGCGCGATCGTTGCTGTAGCGAACCAGCTCATTGCCCGAACCGAAACCCCACTGCAAGCGGTTGCCCGCCGCGACCGGGCCAATCGCGAAGGCGCTCTTGTAGCGCAGGCGGTTCAAGTTGCGTTCGAAGGTATCGATCCACTCGCGCTCTTGCGGCGTGAGCGGCTCCAGCAGGACGGTCAGCGCGCGGCTGATCGTCAAGGTCGATTGCTCGTTCTCCAGCGTGATCAAGCGGGGCTGCGCTGAAGCTTGGACAGCGGCCCGCGCGGCGCTGGCCGGCGCCTGCGGCGCAGGTGCCTGCACCCCGGGTGCCGGTGCCGCGGGTGTCTGCACTGCGGGTGCCGGCGCCGCGGGTGTCTGCACTGCGGGTGCCGGCGCCGGTGCCGGTGCCCTCACCGCCGGTGCCGCAGGGGCCTGTGCGGTGGGGGTCTGGGCGGCAACTACAGCAGCAGGCACGAAGAAAAAGTCGCCGATCGTCTGGTCGTAGATCGCTGGCACCTGGTCGTGGCCGACGCTGCGCGCGAGCGCCACCACCTGGTCGCGCACCTTGCGCACCACCCGATCCACCGGCACACCGGGCACTTTGATTTCACGCAGCAGCACACGCGTGAACACACCGTTCGGGTCACGATCCTGCGCCCCCAGCCGGTCGATCGCGGCCTGGCCCGCGCCGGCCGAATAAATCACCATCTGCCCGGTGGCCGCCGGTGCCGGAATCAGCCCGCGCGCCGCGCCCGAGCGCAGCCGGCTGCGGAACGGGTTGTTGCGGCAGGCATCGATGATGGCCAGCGAAAAGCGCGGCTTCATGTCTTGCATGTCTTCGAGCACGCGCCGCAGCGGCACCGACTCGTCCTTGATCTGCTCCTCATCGTCCAGCCCCACGTTGATCGGCACCAGGTAGTTCTCGGCACCGAGTTGAACGCCATGGCCGGCATAGAAAAACACCGCCTCGTCACCGGGAGCCAGTTGCGACTTGAACGAACGCACGGCGGCCTTCAGCCCACGGTCGTCGACATCGAGCCGCAAGCTCACCTTGAACCCCACCGCCTCCAGCGCCTTGGCCATCGCCGACGCATCGGCACGCGCGGTCTGCAAGGGCTCGACGGTGCGATAGGCGTCGTTGCCGATGACCAGGGCAAGGCGGTTGGCGGCAAACGCGCTGCCCATGTGCAGCACCAAGAGGCTGCCCATCAGGGCCGCGCGCAGGCCGGCCAGGCACTTACGCCGGACGGTGATCATGGTCTGCAAGACATGGTCTGCAAGACAAGCATCGAAGCAGCCTCGGCTCACGGGCAATCCACCACGCGAAACTCCACCCTGCGGTCCAGCGCGTCGCGCAGGTCATCGGTGCCCAGGCCGATCAGGTTCTCGCGCGAGCCGACGCCGGTGGATGAAATGCGCTCCGCGTGCGGCCCCACGTTCCGTCCCGTTCGCAGCGTCAAGCCGCGCTCGACCACCAGCGCGCGGCGCTGCGACAACACATCGTTGAGCGCCGCGGACCCGGTGCGGCTGGTGTGCCCCACCACGCGCAGGCAGGCGCTGTTCACACTGGCCTGCGCGGCCACCTCGCGCAGCCACAGACTGTATTGAGCTTGCAAGTCGCCCGTCGTCAGCAGGGCGGTCGTGCCGGGGCTGAACAACAACTTCAGCGGCAACTGGCGCGAGCGAAGACCCGTGGAGACGATCTGGCCAAAGGCGTCGGCGGCCTCCTTCTTCTTGCCCAACTGCCAACTGGTCAGGTACAGGCCGTTGAGCACACGCAGGTCATCGGGTTCGGCCAGCCTGGCGGCGTCCTGGTAGAGCCGGTGGGCCTCGGGCAACCGGCGCTCGCCGTAGCGGGTGATGGCTTCTTGAACGAGTGCCGCCGCCGGCAAGCGGATCAGGTACGCCGGGTCGATCGGGTCGCCCACCAAGGACCGCGCCTGGCATGAATTGATGTAGGCCGACACCGTCTTGTCCTTGTGCCAGGTCGGGCTGTCCTGAAAGTATCGGGTGGGTTCGGCATTCACCGTCTCGGCCGTGGCCGCGGCCAGTTGTTTGGCCACGATGCGCCCGCTGCGCAAGTCGACCAAGGTCAGCCAAACCCGGAAGGCGTCAGCGGCCTCGACCTTCGACGCCTGTGTGTTGATGGCCGTCAAGGTGCCGATCAACAACAGCGGTGATTTGGCCAGGCTCACGCGCGACAAGGGCTGCACCCGCCAGATCGGGAAGCCCGAGCCCACGATGCGTGCGAGCTGTTCGCCCATCTGCACCGAGCCCACCGTTTGTTGGCCGGTGCTGGCGTCGATCAGCGGGTCGATCACCAGCTCGCGCGCGTCGTCCCCGAGTTGCGAGCGCGCGCTGGAAAACAGGCTTTCGCCAGCGGCTGCGACGGCCGCGTTGAATGCGACCGGACGCAGCGCCACCGGCGCGCTTGCACTGGGTTCGGGCGCGGCCGCGAACGCGGATGCCGCCATCGTGATGGCTAGGCTCAAACACAGGGCGACGACACGGGTTGACATGATCCTTGACTCCTTGACTCCTTGGCTCCGCGAGTTCTGCCGATGAACGAAAAGAACCGCTGGGTTCGGCCTCGGCGACCCCACGGGTCATCGACAGCCCAGCGTTGCAAGCTTCTGACGCAGCGCCTCACTGTCTTCCCCCAGCGAGAGCCGCTGCAACAAATCATCGCACTGGGCCGTCGCTTTAGGGCCTTGGGTGCGCGCAACGCCGGGCGGAGCGGCCCGCGCTTTGACGAGCGGCGGGACCGATGCGACAACGTCGTTCGGTTCGGCTCGGGGGCTCTTCGGGTCCACCGCCGCATTGACGGTTGCGGCCTCACGGGGCAACGCGCTAGGCACCGGGTCCACCACCGGCGAAGGCGCCGCCACCGACGGCGTCAGAACCGGGCTGGCCGCCCGAGGTGCCGGCACGTCGCCGCGCTGCGGCGGCGCCCATGAGCCCACGACCCATGCCACCGCCACACTGCCGGCGGCGATCATCGACAGGAGTGCAGCCCACCCCCAGTGAAACCGGCGCGCAGGCAAGTCGCTCGCGACGCCCGCGATGCCCGGGGCCCCAGGCGCCAGCGCCAACACCGGGCCGGGAGGCGGGGTTGCCGCCATCTCAAGCACCGTGGGCTGGCCCACCGACTCGCTCAACAGGTAGCGCGCCGCCGCCACATCGCGCGGGCGCTGCTCGGGCCGCACCGCCAGACACGCGTCAATACCTTCGAGAAAAGGCGTCGAATAGCGGCCCTGCCCCACGTGCACCGCGCTCGGCATGTCGTCATGGACCAGCCTGGCCACCGAGGCCAGCGGCGGCTTGCCGCCGACCACGAAGTACAGCACCGCCGCCAGCGCATAGATGTCGGTCCACGCCCCCTGCTTGGTGGAGCCCGACTCGGCGTACTGCTCCACCGGCGCATAACCGGGCTTCAGGATCGCGGTGAGGTTTTGGGTGGCGTCGCTGATGATCAGCCGCGCAGCGCCGAAGTCGAGCAAAACAGGCTTGCCGTTGGGCAACAGCAAAATGTTGTCGGGCGACACGTCGCGGTGATAGATGTTTTGCGAATGCAGATAGGCCAGCACGTCGAGCAGCGGCTCCAAAAGGGCGCGCAGCCACGCCTCGTCCGGCGGGAGCCTGCCGCTCAACGCTCGCTTCAACGTCTGCCCCTGGTAGTACGGCATCACCATGTAGGCCGTGCCGCGCTCTTGCCAGAAGCGGTGCGCTTTGACGAGCGTCGGGTGGTCCAACTGGGCCAGCAGCTTTGCCTCGTTGACGAAGCTTCGCAGGCCGAGTTCAAACGTGGGCCGATCGTGTTCCGACCGCACCACCACCGACAGGTCTTGCGCCCGCCCGGCCAGCGAACCGGGCATGTATTCCTTCAGCGCGACCTGGCGCTCCAGCTGCAGGTCGCGCGCGAGGTAGACGATGCCGAAACCGCCCTCGCCCAGCACACGCTCGATCTGGAACTCAGCCAGTGTGTGCCCGGCGGGCAGTGCATGAACGATGCTTGTGCGCACCGGCGCGAAGCCCTTTGCCGGCTCGGGCGGGGGCAAGGTTTCGTCCAATGATGGGCCGCCGTTTGGGGTCATCAGTCAAGCGGATCCCGCAACTGCAGAAACGAGAACTTGCGGAAGTCCCGATCGTGGCTGTAAAGCGTGACCACGCCGTGCTGGCTCAATATCGCCGCCAAATGCGCGTCGGGCACCAAGTTGCCCTTGGTCGGTACCTCGCGCGTGACGTCGCGATAGACGTTCCAGAAACCCTCTTCTTCGGCAACCACACGGCAGTGCGGGACAGCCAGCAGAGCTTCAACGTTACGCGCCGCCTCCGCGTGGGTCAGCGGCCGGCTGAAAATGGACGGGTGCGTGGCCATCCGCATGTAGCTCATCAACGTGATCCATGCCAGGCAAAAAACCTCGCGGCCCGAGGCGCAATCCTGCAGAAACGCAACCGCCTTGGCATGCTGCGCGCTGCCCTCGTCCGATGCGTAGAGCAAGAGATTCACATCGATGCCAAAGCTCATTTTGACGGACCGTCCATCGCGTCGTGAAGCGCTTGCATGTCGCCCAGGTCAACGCGCGCGCCCATCGGCTTGGCGACCCAGCTGAACGTCGCTCTGCCCTTTGGCGCACCGCGTTCGCCGGCAAGCGCGTGGGCCAGCAGATCGGAAACCAGCCGTCCCATGGACTTGCCTTCTCGTCGCCGCAGCCGCTTGATCTCCTTGAGAATGGGGTCGTCAATGTCGATGGTGGTGCGCATGATGCGTGATGCTACGCAATGCCGCATCAGATGTCCAGCGTGGGGCCGCTTGCGTGGCGGCGCGCTTGCTGCCGAAAGCGTGAGGCCGCTTGCGCCCTGCGGCTCGGGGCGACACGATCGCCGACATCAGCGTTGCGAACAGGAACGGCAATCCCGTGCGGAACGGCTGCGTGATCGGCGAACCGCCGGCAACCGCGGCGATGGTGAAGAGGTACAGGTGGCCGCGATTACCGCGGCCCGGTGAGATCAAATTGACTCCGGTCTGAAGGGACCGGCTCGCCTGGCATTGGCCCTACGCGACGATATGCGAGGTGGCCGGCCCGCCACAGCGTTGGGCGCGATACGGCGATCAAAACTCACGAAGCGGCTGCCGCCATGCGGTGGCAAGGCGGTGATGCATATGCGCCGCGTCGAGCAGTGCGATCAGCACGTTCACGTCAAGCAAGGCGCGCATGGTGCATCAACGGATGTGGTCGCAACCTCGGTTAGCGCAGCGCGCCGCCGTCAAACGCCCGCGGCGTCGCGCAGCGAATCGATGATCTCGTTGGTGACGGGTGTGCCCGCGTGAATCGATGGGCCGAAACCCTGCCACACCAGCGGGCACACGCACTGCTCTGGCCGACGTGCCGCCGGCAAGCGCCTGTGCCTGGCCAGTTGCGACAGGACCTTGCCCGCGGAGACGGATTGCCGTCGCGACAGTTCCTTGGCAGCCGCACGTACGTCGTCGTCGATGTCGAGGGTGGTTCGCATGGCGTGCAACATGGGGTTGATGCG
>JANNDW010000154.1:0-1894 GCA_031378125.1 Methylibium sp.
TGCCGAAGCCGCGAGCCTGTCGGCTCACTTCGCCTTCAGCGTGATCCACTTGAAGACCATGTAGTTGTTCGGCAGCTGCACCAGGCTGACCTTGTTGCTGTAGGCCCAGGCCAGCGCTTGCTGATGCAGCGGGATGTGGCCAACGTCGTCCTGGTGGATCTTGAACGCCTCACGGATCATCTCGGCGCGCTTCTTGTCGTCGGTTTCCGACTGGATCTTCGTCGTCAGCTCGTCGACCTTGGGGTTGCTGTAAGCGCCGAGGTTGAACTGGCCCTGACCCTTGTCGGTGGGCGTGGCCATGATGGCGGTCAGCACGTCGTGTGCGTCTACGGTGCTGGGCGTCCAGCCGAGCATGTAAAAGCTCGTGTCGCGGCGCAGGATCTTCGGGAAGTAACTGACCTTGGTTTCGGCCTGCAGGTTCACCTTGACGCCGATGCGCGCCAGGTTGGCGGCCACCGCCTGGCAGATCGCCGAGTCGTTCACGTAGCGGTCGTTCGGGCACCCCATGCCAACCTCGAATCCGTTCGGGTAACCCGCCTCGCTCAGAAGTTTTTTAGCGGCTTCCACGTCATACGGAAGCCGCTTGTTCATGTCGGCCTGGAAGCCGCGCACCGCCGAACCGACCATCAACCCGGTCGGCACGGCAGCACCGCGCATCACGCGGCTCTTGATCGTCTCGATGTCGATGGATTGGTAGAAGGCGCGACGCACGCGCACGTCCTTGAACGGGTTCTTGCCTTTGACGCTGCTGAACAGCAGTTCGTCGCGCTTTTGGTCCATGCCGAGGAAGATCGTGCGCAGCTCGGGGCCTTGCAGCACGGTCAGATTGCCTGCGGCCTTGATGCGTTCCACGTCTTGCAGCGGCACCGGCTCCATCACGTCGGTCTCGCCCGACAGCAGCGCAGCAACCCGGGTGGCGTCGTTGCCGATCGGGGTGTAGATGATCTCGTCGACGTTGCTTTCGATCTTGCTGCGGTAGCTGAAGTTGCGCACGAGCACCGTACGTACCGACGGCTGGCGCTCTTTCAAACGGAATGGACCGGTACCGTTGGCCTTGAAGCTCGCCGTGTTTTCGATCCCTTTGCGGCGGTCGACCGGCAGCTCCGCCTTGTTCTCTTCACACCATTTCTTGCTCATCATGCCAAGCGTGGTCAAGGTGTCGGGCAGGATCGGATACGGTGATGACGTCTCGATGTCGACGACGAACTCACTGACCTTGCGAACCGCTTTGATGGGGTTGGTGTAGCCCTTCATGTCGGAGCCCTCGCCCGCGGCACGCTTGAAACTGAAGACCACGTCGTCGGCCGTGAACGCTGAGCCATCGTGAAAACTGACGCCCTGGCGCAGCTCGAAGCGCCACACGGTCGGGCTTTGCTGCGTCCACTTGGTCGCCAACAACGGGGACAGCCCCATCTTCTTGTCGCGCTCGATCAGCGATTCGTAGACGTTGGCGGTGAAACTGAGCTGCAGGCTTTCATTGAACGAATGCGGGTCCATCGACGTCACGTCACCCTGGTTGGAGACACGCAGCGTGACGGCTTGCGCGAGGCCGCAGGCCATGGCCAGCGCCAGGCTCAGAAGAGTGGGTTTCAGTTTCATGGGCTACTCCAGGGAAGATTTGACGGGGAAATGAGGCAGTCAGTGACCGGCCGCGGACTTTTCGATTCGCAGACGCGGGTCGACCGCGAAGTACAAGAGGTCGACGACCAGGTTGATCACGACGAAGATCAGCGCTATCAGACAGAGGTAGGCTGCCATCACCGGGATGTCGGCGAAGGTCACCGCCTGGATGAACAGCAGCCCCATGCCGGGCCACTGGAACACCGTCTCGGTGATGATCGCAAACGCGATCAGCGAACCCAGCTGCAGCCCGACGATGGTGATCACCGGCACC
>JANNDW010000181.1:0-15460 GCA_031378125.1 Methylibium sp.
CCTTCGAATCCCTCGAATCCTTCGAACCCTTCAAAGCCTTCGAACCCCTCAAATCCTTCAAGAGTACTCATGTGGTCGACCCTCCAGTGTTGCTTCAGTAACTTGCTATCGCGGTACGCCGGCGAGTTCGAGTGCCTGCGCGACCGAGTGCCCAATGCGGAAAGCGGCGCTGGGCGACCGCTCGATGAAAGTCGATATGCGGAACTGCGGATCAAGCTCGAGCAACTCGCGCGCTCTGGAACGAGCGTCATCTTCGCGGCCAAGATTCCAAAGTGCGACGATCATGACGCGCAAGGTCGAGCCGTGCTTCCTGTTGAGCCGGAACGAACGTTCAGCGAGGTTCAGGGTGCGCTCGTACTGTCCCGCTGAAAGTGCCGCCGTCGCGGCCAGCGAGTCGAAGTAGTACTTCAGCGGATCCAACGGCGAAAGCTTCAGCGCCTGCTTGGTGTGGCGCACGGCCTCCTTGCCTTCGTCGCGAAACGCGTGCAGCGTGCCCTTCAGCAGCCATGCGAGCGAATCGTTGGGATTCTCGCGAAGAGCCGCCTCGTAACGCTCTTCAGCCACATCGAGTCGCTTAAGAATATAAGTATTGACCTGCCCCTCGACCGTCATCGCGAGGGACAGGGTCGCATCGCGATCGAGCGCCCGCCGGGTGTTGTCCAGCGCCTGCTTTCCATCGGCCTGCGCGTTGTCGGACCAGCCTTGGGTCACACGCAGCACATGCCATTTGGCCAGCCATGCGTAAGGCGCCGCCAGGCGCGGCGAGCGTTCGACCAGGGCCTGCAGCATCTGCTGTGCGCGCTGCGAAGCGAGCGGCGAGATGCGGTGCATCAGCGTGATGCTGGAAAGCAGCAGCGTGCGGCTCTCCAAGGTCGGCAGCGATGTGCCGAGTGTGCGCTGCAACTCATGCGTCATCATGGCGGCGCAGGTTTCGGCCACCAGTTTGCCGGCGAGTCCGTCTTTGCCCGCGATCACCCCTTTGACGCTGCCCTTGAGCGTTTTCGACCAGGCCACCTGCTGGGACTGCGTCTCGGCCAACTCAGCGCGCAGCGACAGCCGGTCGCCGTCGATCGTGAAGGAACCCGACACCACGTAGTCGGCATTCAGGTACGCGCCCATCGCTTTCAAATCGGTCTCGCGACCGCGAAACGCGGTCGTCGACAGCCGCGACACGACGTTGATCTCGGGCGAGCGCGAGAGCGCCGAGATCACGTCATCGGCGAGGACCTGGCCAAGAACGTCATGTTCGGGCTGAACGGCGCGTGCGGTGAACGGGATCACCGCCACTGTGGCTCGAAGATCGCCGCCGGTACCGGCAGGTTCGATCACCGGATGCTCTCCGGCGGCACCGACCCGAAAAGCGCGCACGGGTTGCTGCACATGTTTGAGGTAGCACTCGCCGAGGTCCTCGATATCGGCGTCGAGCAGCGGGGTCAACTGATCGCGGACGTCAGCGGACACGACGATCTCACCGGGGCCGGCCAGCGTGGTCAGGCGCGCCGTCAGGTTGACACCATGGCCATAGACATCGCGTTCGTCGGCGATCAGCGAGCTGACGTGCACGCCAATGCGCACTCGCATCTTCTGGGCCTCTGTCACGCCCTCGTTACCGCGCTCGCTCAGCTTCTGTATTGCAATGGCGGCGTCGACGGCCGGTGGCGAACGCGGAAACTCGAGCATGAGGCCGTCGCCGAGGCTCTTGATCAATCGGCCGCCGTGGGTGGGCACGATGTGATGGGCGATTTGCTCGACATACGCGCGCCAGCGGCGCACCGTGCCGGCCTCGTCTTCCTGCATCAGGCGCACCGATTCGACCACGTCGACGACCAACACCGTGCGAACGACGCGCTCGAAGTCGACGGTGATCCTGGCCTCAGTACCCACTTGTTCCCCATTTCTCCTGCAGCGGATTGTCGGCGCGGCGCGCGACGGGTACAAGTCCGCTCGCGTTGACAGTCCGCTCGCGTTGACGTGCACTCCTGCGTCGGGTGCGCGTCGGCGCGGGCGAGGCACTCGGGAGCAGGAATTTCAAGCGCCCTTCTGCTTTCCAGCCGGCGGGTCGCAGCCGTCGCCTGTGCCCACAGCAAAGCCCGACGGGCGCCTAGCGTAAAGATGGGTGAAGGTACCCGGCCGTCGCCGACGATTCGCACAGGCTGCCTAGAATCGGCACCGATGAGAAGCAAACACTGGTTCGTTGCGCTGTCGATCGGCTTGGCCGTTGCGGGTGTCGCCACCTGGTGGCTTCAGCGCGACCGTGACGGCGGCGTCAGCTACCGCAGCGCGAAGATCGAACGCGGCTCCTTGCAGGCGGCCGTCTCGGCGTCTGGAACGGTCACACCGGTCACGCAGGTGCAGGTCAGTTCGCAAGTGTCCGGCCAGATCAAGGAGTTGTTCGTCGACTTCAACAGCGAGGTCAAGGCCGGCCAGCTGATCGCTCGGCTCGACCCGGAGACCTATGAATACCGTTTGCGCCAATCGAACGCCGATGTCGAGGCCGCGCGCGCCTCGGTGCTGACGGCGCAGGCCAACGTGCTGCAGGCGCTGGCGCAGGTTGGCAAGGCCAGGGTGGACGTGCAAGAAGCGCAGCGCGACCTGGAGCGCAAGCAGGAGCTGGTGGCAAAGAATTTCATCTCCGCGGTGGAAGCGGACAAAGCCTCGGCCCTGGTGCGCACGCTGGCGGAAAGCCTGAAGGCCACCGACGCCCAGGTCGCCGTGGCCAAGGCGCAGGCGCAAAACGCGCAGGCCATCGTCAAGCAGCGCGATGCTCAACTCGCGCAGGCGCGGGTGGACCTGGAGCGTACGCAGATTCGTTCGCCGGTCACCGGCATCGTCATCAAGCGCAGCGTTGAAGTGGGGCAGACGGTGGCGGCCAGCCTGCAGGCGCCCGAGTTGTTCGTGATTGCCGCCAACCTGAACGACATGCAGGTGGAAACCTCCATCGACGAGGCCGACATCTCGCGTGTGCGCAATGCGCAGAAGGTGAGCTTCACGATCGACGCGTTTCCCGGCCGCGGTTTTGAAGGCGCGGTGAAGCAGGTGCGCAAGGCCGCGGTGTCGGCGCAGAACGTCACCACCTACACCGTAGTGGTGGCTTTTGCCAACCCCGGCGCGAGCTTGCTGCCGGGCATGACAGCCAACGTGCGCATCATCACCGAGACGCGCGAGGACGTTTTGAAGGTGGCCAACGCGGCGCTGCGGGTGCGCATCGCGGGGGTCGAACCCGCTGCCTCGGTCGCTCCTGCGGCCGCAGCGTCGGCGGCGCGGACCGGCAATGCCGACACAGGGTCCTGGATCGGCTCGGCGAACGCACAACCGGCGGGCGGCGGGCAGGGCGCGCTGCGCGAGCGTCTGGTGGGCGAGCTGCGGCTGGACGCCGATCAGCAAGCCAAGCTCGATGCCATCCTGGCTGAACTGCGCCCGCGCTTCATGGCCCTGCGCGACCTGGCTGAGGCCGATCGGCCGGCGGCGCGTGACAAGGTCATGGCCGACCTGCGTGAGCGCCTGGGGAAGATCCTCACGTCCGAGCAGCGTGAGCGCTATGGCCAGTTGCAGGCTGGGCGTGCGGCGGGTGCGGCGGGTGCGGCCGGCTCGGCAGGGGTGGCCACGAGCAACATGGCGGCTGCGAGCGGTGCGAATGCAGCCAGGCCGGCGGCCGGCCGGCCCGCAAGTCAAGCCGCCGCACGGCCCGCTGCTGCCTCAAGTGCAAGCAAGGCCGGCGCAACGGCGCCTTCGGCATTGGCATCGGCATCGGCATCGGCATCGGCATCGGCATCGGCATCGGCGCCGATGCCAGGGCCGGCGACCGGCGCGCTGGCGGGCAGCGCCGGCGGGGGCGGTCCGTTGCGCGATTTCCGCGACCGCCTGGTGAGCGAATTGCCACTGGCGCCTGCCCAAATCGAAAAGGTCGATGCCTTGCTCGCCGATGCGCGGCCGCGTTTCGGCGAACTGCGCAACCTGCCCGAAGAAGAGCGGCCGAAGGCCAGAGAGCGCATCCTGGCCGACCTGCGTGGGCGTGTGGCCGAGCAGCTCAGCGCCGAACAAAAACCCAAGTACCAGCAACTGCTTGCAGAGTTGGGCGGCCGGCAAAGCACCCGTGGTCGGATCTACCTGCTGGGCGCCGACAACAAACCCGTGGCCTACAACGTGCGGCTGGGCATCACCGACGGTGTGGCCACCGAGCTGATCGTGATGCCGGGCACGCCTGGAGCCGAAGCGCTGGTCGAAGGTGCCGCCGTCATCACCGGTGTGATCGGCGCCAACGCAGGCACGCCGGCCCGGCCCACCACCCCCGGCGGCCCCAGGCCACCGTTCTGATGGCCGGTGTGACTGCCGCCTTGACCGCTGTGGTGACAAGAGGCGCCGCATGCCGCTGATCCAGGCGCGCGAACTGGTCAAGACCTACACTATGGGCGACCAGACGGTGCATGCCTTGCAAGGGGTGTCGCTGGACATCAATGAGGGCGAGTTCGTCGCGATCATGGGCGCTTCGGGTTCGGGCAAGAGCACGCTGATGAACATCCTGGGGTGTCTTGACCAGCCCAGCTCGGGCACCTACCACCTGGCCGGTGAGGCGGTCCAGGCCATGGGTGGCGATCAGCTCGCGTCCATTCGCAACCGGCGCATCGGGTTTGTGTTCCAGCAGTTCAACCTGCTGCCGCGCACCAGCGCGCTGGAAAACGTCGAGCTGCCGATGGTGTACGCCAGCGTCAAACCGGCCGAGCGCCAAGCGCGCGCGCGCGCGAGCCTGAAGCGCGTCGGGCTGGAAGAGCGCGCCGGCCACACGCCCGCCGAGCTGTCGGGCGGCCAGCAGCAGCGGGTGGCGATTGCGCGTGCGCTGGTCAACCAGCCGCAACTCATCCTGGCCGACGAACCCACCGGCGCGCTGGACTCGCAGACCTCCGAAGACATCATGCGTTTGCTCGCCGAGTTGAACCAGCAGGGCATGACCGTCATCATCGTCACGCATGAAAGCGACGTGGCGGCCTGGGCCCGGCGGCGCATCGTGTTCAAGGACGGGCGGGTGATCGAGGACCATGCACAGCAGCCGCGCCGGGCGCCCGAGGTCGCCAACGCATGAACACCCTTGCAGCCCTGCGCTCAGCCTGGCGCGCGCTGACCACCAACCTGATGCGCAGCATCCTGACGATGCTGGGCATCATCATCGGCGTGGCGGCGGTGATCACGATGATCGCGGTCGGCACGGGCGCCCAAAAACGGGTCGAAGACCAGATCAAGGGCCTGGGCTCCAACATCATGCTGGTGCTGCCCGGCGCGCAGACCGCGGGCGGCGTGCGCCTGGGCGCGCAGACGGGCCAGACGCTCACCGAAGAAGACGCGCTGGCCATTGCCAAGGATGTTCCCGAAGTCCAGGTGGCCGCGCCCTCGCTGCGCACCGGCGCGCAGGTGGTGGCCGGCAACACCAACTGGAGCACCTCGGTGTTCGGTACCACGCCGGACTATCTGGAAGCGCGCGACTGGCCGCTCGAAGCGGGCCGCGGCTTCGAAGCCTCCGAAGTCGCTGGCTCGGGCAAGGTGGCTATCATCGGCCAGACCGTGGCCCAGCAGCTGTTCGGCGACACAGACCCGATCGACCAGACCATCCGCGTGCGCAAGGTGCCACTCACCGTCGTCGGCCTGCTGGCCCGCAAAGGGCAGAACTCGATGGGCCAGGACCAGGACGATGTGGTGGTGGTGCCGCTATCAACCTACCGCAACCGGATTCAAGGCAATACCAGCGGCCGGCTCAAGCGCATCGGCTCGGTCAGCGTGAAGGTGATCGAAGGGCAGAGCATGAAGGCAGCCGAAGGCAACATCCGCGAACTGCTGCGCCAGCGCCACCGCCTGCAGCCCGGCCAGGACGATGACTTCAGCGTGCGCAACCTGACCGAAATGCTGGCCGCGCAAGAAGAGTCGAGCCGGGTGATGACCTTGCTGCTCGCCGCCGTGGCCGGGGTCAGCCTGATCGTCGGCGGCATCGGCATCATGAACATCATGTTGGTCAGCGTGACCGAGCGCACCCGCGAGATCGGCCTGCGCATGGCCGTGGGTGCGCGCGGGCGCGACATCCTGTCGCAGTTTCTGATCGAAGCGGTGAGCTTGAGCCTGATGGGTGGCGCCATCGGCGTGGTGCTGGGCGCTTTTGCAACCTGGGGCGTGGCTGAATTTGCCGGCTGGCAGGTCGCGCTCAGTGGCCAGGCGGTGGCGCTGGCGGTGGGCTTCTCGGCCGCGGTGGGTGTGTTCTTCGGGTTCTACCCGGCGCGCCGCGCGTCGGCCTTGCTGCCCATTCAGGCGTTGCGCTACGAGTGATCCACTCGGATGAAAGTTGCCTCATGTTCGTTCGCCGCCGTTTTGTCTTTTGTCTCTTGCCGGTCGCCGTTGCGATCGGCTCCGCTGTGGGCTGCGCAGCGCTGCTCGGGCCGCGCACCATCGAAGTTTCCGAAGCCCAGCTGCGGCAAAGCATCGCCCGGCGGTTCCCGGTCAAGAACCGCTACCTCGAATTGCTCGACATCACCGTCAGCGCACCGCGCGTGAAGCTGCTGCCCGAGACCAACCGCCTGGCCACCGAACTGGAGGTGAACAGCAGCGACCGGCTCTTCAAGACGCCCTTCAAGGGTTCGCTGGCAATCAACCACGGATTGCGCTTCGAGCCCAGCGACAACACCGTTCGGCTGGCCAATGTGCAGGTCGAACGCTTCGAGTTGGACGGCATGCCGAGCGGCCTGCGCAACCAGCTGAACCGTATCGGCAGCTTTCTTGCCGAGGAGCTGCTGCAGGATCATGTGATCCACACGCTGACGCCCGACGATCTGAAGGCCGCCCAGGGGCGCGGCTACCAGCCAGGGGAGCTGAAGGTCACCGCGCGCGGCATCGCGTTGACGCTCGACCCCGTGAAGTGAGAAACGCCGCGCGCGGCGAGGAATGCTGCGCAGCTTGAGCCCCTTGCGCACGCCTGGGCGGCCGGCGCCCCCGCTATGATCCGCGGCGGCTCAGAAACCGGGGGATCTGTTTGGACATCGCACTGTGGGTCAAGGCCGCCATCATGGGCATCGTGGAGGGGCTGACGGAGTTTCTTCCGATCTCCAGCACCGGGCACCTGATCCTGGCCGGCTCGCTGCTCGGCTTCAGCGACGACAAGAGCAAGGTGTTCGACATCGCCATCCAGACCGGCGCGATCTTCGCGGTGATGATCGTCTACTGGCAGCGCCTGCGCGAGACCCTGCTGGGCTTGGGCAACGACGCCAAAGCCCAGCGATTCGCGATCAACGTGGGCATCGCCTTCGTGCCCGCGGTGGTGCTGGGCTTGTTGTTCGGCAAGGCCATCAAGGCGCACCTGTTCACGCCGGTGGTGGTAGCTTCGACCTTCATCATCGGCGGGTTCATCATCCTCTGGGCGGAGAAGCGCAGCACCCCCGCGCGCATCCATTCCGTGGACGAGATGACAAGAATGGATGCGCTCAAGGTCGGCCTGCTGCAGTGCTTCGCGATGATCCCCGGCACCAGCCGCTCGGGCGCCACCATCATCGGCGGCATGCTGCTGGGCATGAGCCGCAAGGCGGCCACCGACTTCAGCTTCTTCCTCGCCATCCCGACGCTGATCGGCGCGGGCGCGTACAGCCTGTTCAAGGAGCGCGCGCTGCTGTCGGCGGCCGACATTCCGCTGTTCGGCGTGGGGCTGGTGTTCTCGTTTCTGTCAGCCTGGCTGTGCGTGCGCTGGCTGCTGCGCTACATCACCACGCACAACTTCGTGCCGTTCGCGTGGTACCGCATCGGGTTCGGGATCGTGGTGCTGGCGACATCCTATTTCGGCTGGGTCACCTGGGCGGATTGAGGTTTCGTTCGGTTTGCTGCGCGTGTTGCCGCGCTGACGGCTGCGCGCAAGCGCTGGGCTTGCCCGGCCTGCCCGCTACGCGGGCAGCGGCGGTCGAAGCGTGGATGCAGGCCGGCCGGGCGCTTGCCGTTTTAGGCGACGCGGCGGACCGCAACCTGGCGCGCTCGATCGCCGCATTCATCAAGGAGATGCGACGCAGTCCCCCGCGGACCGGCCCGGGTACCCATCGGGTTCCCCATGCGCGAAGCCATCCTGCCGCGTAGAAGGACGTGATCACAAGCGTAGATGCGTTGCAAAGGGGTCCAGATGGGCGAACAGAAGCGTCAAGAGAAGTACGAAGGCACGGTGGTCCAGGTTGGCAACTCACGCCGCATGCGCTTGCCGGCAGGGTTCTTCCACGCCCATCCCGAATTCAGCGGCAAGGTGCAGGTGACGGTCGTCGCGGACGGCACTGTGCTGGTGTCGGCCAGGCCGCCTTCCAAACGCAAACCCAAAGACGACGAGAGTGACCCCGTCGTGGCGGGCTTTCTCCAGTTCATGCAGGGTCGGATGGCAGAGCACCCCGAAGACATCGTCGCTGCCGACGCCGATCAACTGCGCCGCATCGGAAAACTGGTCGAAGACGTTGACGCCGAGTAAGGGCTGCCGATGATCGCGAACGGCTGGCGTCTGTACTACCACCGGATCTTCAAGGCTGCGCTGGATGAGCTTGAGTTGGCGGTGGGCACGCTCGCGGCGAATGATCCAGAGGGCTGCAAGGCGCACACCACGACCCAGCTGCTGGCTTTGGTCTGCCGTGCCATCACGCAGCTCGTACCTGCAAACCCGGTCAAGGTGATCGTCTATGTCTGGTTCAACGACGAGAACACGTTGCGAAAGGCAGAGTCGAAGACCGACGTGTACGAGGCCTTCAAGCGAATGTTGGCCCGCGCTGTCGTCCCGAACGACATCGACGCGCTTGTGCGCGAGGCGACTCGGCCTTCCACGCAGCCATTGCCGGGCCAGGGGACTTGATCAGGCTTGCCCCAAGCATTCACGAAACGCAGGCCGGGCAAGCCCGCCACTTCCGCGGGTGGGTGGAACTGAGGCAGGCCAAGCGCACAAGACCTCAGCACTTCTCGAACACGACATCCCACACACCGTGTCCCAGCTTGAGCCCACGGTTCTCGAACTTGGTCTGCGGCCGGTAGGCGGGTTTGGGGGCGAAGCCTTCCGCGGTGTTGCGCAAACCCGGTTCAGCGGTCAGCACGTCCAGCATTTGCCGCGCGTAGGGCTGCCAGTCGGTGGCGCAATGCAGGGTCGCGCCGGCGGCCATTCGGCTGGTCAGCAAACGCACCAACGGGGCTTGGATGAGGCGGCGTTTGTTGTGCTTTTTCTTGTGCCAGGGGTCCGGAAAGAACACATGCACGCCGGCCAACGAAGCCGGCGCGACCATCCGCTCCAGCACTTCGACCGCATCGTGTTGAATCAGCCGCAGGTTGTGCAAACCCAGTTCGCCGATGCGTTTGAGCAGCGCACCCACGCCGGGGGTGTGCACCTCGACGCCGATGAAATCGGTGTCGGGCAGCGCTTGCGCAATCAGCGCGGTGGCGTCGCCCATGCCGAAGCCGATTTCCAGCACCCGTGGCGCGTTGCGCCCAAAGCTGGCGGCAAAGTCATGCGGAGCCGGCGCAAACGGCAGCAGGAATTGCGGGCCCAGATCGGCCAGCGCGCGCACCTGTCCCGGCCCCATGCGGCCGGCTCGCACCACATAGCTGCGAATGCTGCGCTGACCAGGGTCGTCGGTTGAATCGGCGCGGATCGGCATGGCTTGGCGGAACGGGGGAGAGGGGAGATCCGCAGAAATGGGCGCCTGGATCCACGTTGTTCGTGCGATCGGACGAGGTGCCGCGTCACTAGGCTCGCAGGATGCCGAATTGTGCCCGAGCCCTCCACCGTCAACCTGGATGGCGTGCCTTCGGCGCAGGCTGGGTTTTCATCTTGCTGGCATTGGCTTTGAGCAGTGCCCGGGCCGCGCCAGCGCGCACAGACTTGGCGCCATCTTCCTTGGACAACGGCGCGCTGCCGATCAGCGTGATGGCCGCGTTGCGAAGTGCCGGCCTGCCGGCCAGCAGCCTGGGCTTTTATGCCCGCTCGGTCGAATCGGCGCTGCCGCTGACGGCGCACAACGAGGAACTGCCGTTTGTGCTGGCGTCCACCACCAAGGTGGTCACCTCGCTGGCGGCGCTGGACCTGCTCGGCCAGAACTTTCGCTGGCGCACGTATGCCTATGCCAAGGGCGACGTGATCGACGGTCGCTTGGCCGGCCACCTGTTGATCGTCGGCGGCGGCGATGCGCGGCTGAGCACCGACGACCTGCGCCAGTGGTTTGCGCAGATTCGGGCCCAGGGCCTGCGTGAGATTAGCGGCAACATCGTGCTGGACCGGTTTGCATTTCAACTCAGCGAACTTGATCATGCCAACACCCCCGTGCCGGGGCAGGATCGGCCGCATCACATCTGGCCCGACGCGCTGTCGCTGGACGAAGGCGTGGTCCGCATCGACGTGGCGCCGGCCCGCGGCGAGTTCGCGGCGCTGAACGTCACACCGCCGCTGGCGGGCGTGTCGGTCGTGAACACCGTGCGCATGGCCAACCGCCGGGGCGCGGGCTGCGCGGTGCACGCCAGCATGGCAGCACCTCCCGGCCACCCCGAGCCGCTGCAGCTGACCGTCAGCGGTTCGTGGTCGCCGGCCTGCGGTGAGCGACGCATCGAATTCGTGCCGCTGTCGCACAGTGAGTTCACCACCCGCGCCGTGGCCGGCTTGTGGGCGCAGGCCGGCGGCGTGCTGCGCGGCGGCGTGTTCGACCGAGCCAACTCCACCGGTTCGGCCATTGCGCAGCGTGACGCGGCCGGCGAGCCGGTGTTGCCCTGGTCCATCCACCAGTCCGACACGCTGCCGCGGGTGGTGCACGACATCAACAAGACCAGCAACAACCTGGGTGCGCGCAACCTGTTGCTGAGCCTGTCGCAAGGTTTCCCGCAGACGGCGGCGACGCTGGCCGGCGCGCAGTTGCGCGTGCACCGCTGGCTGCAGACCCAGGGGCTGGCCGACGGGGACATCCAGATCGACAACGGCTCCGGCCTGTCACGCACCGAACGCGGCAAACCGCGCGCGATGGTGCAGCTGCTGTGCAACGCCTGGAGCGGCCGCCACGCGCAAAGCTTTGTCGATTCATTGCCGATTGCCGGCGTCGACGGCACCCTGGCCCACCGCATGCGGCGTGGCCTGGCCACCGGACACGCCTTCCTGAAAACCGGCACGCTGCTGGACGCCCGCGCGCTGGCCGGCTATGTGAGGGCCAGAAGCGGCAAGGTCTACGCCGTGGCCGCGATGGTCAACCACCCCGATGCGGCGCGCGCCACGCCAGCGCTGGACGCACTGATCGAATGGCTCGCGCGCCATGGGTGAAGGCCAGGCTCGACATCAGGCGCCGCGTTAGAATTCGCACCGAACTGCGGGTGTAGTTCAATGGCAGAACGGCAGCTTCCCAAGCTTCATACAGGGGTTCGATTCCCCTCACCCGCTCCAACACGCCGAAGCGTCCGGTCTGGCGCCGGGCAGGCATCGGCCAGAGGCCAATGACCCTCGGCAGGCGCCACGCAGTCCGCCGGGACTGTCTGTTTCCGGCCTCGGCCCCAAGCCAGACAGCGCCCAAGGGCCAGCAAGGGCACCTTCGTGGTCTATGGGGCAGGAGCGAAGCGACTGGGGGCCTCATTCCCGTCCTTCGTTTCGTGCGGAACCGCGCGCTTGTCCGATTTGTGCGCGTTCCAACCGATGTTCAGCGCCGCGCGTTTTGCGCATGATGATTGCCAAGCATCCACCCCGCAGCATGACCTCGGTCTTCCAAGTCGTTTGTCTCAGCGCGTCGCCGCCCGACCTGTCAACGTCGGCGTACGGGCCGTTCGTGCTGCACGAGTGCGCATCGCTGGACGACCTGTCGGATCGTTTGCGTGATCAGGCCTACGACGCTGTGCTGCTGTCCGCCGACGCGCAGTTGCCTGCCGAACGGCTGTTGCAATGGCCCGCCTGGGCGCATGCGGTGATGGACTGCGCGGTGGTGGTGGTGGCGCCCGAACCGCACCCCTCGCTGGCGACCCGGCTGATCGATCGAGGCGCGCAAGATGTGGTGCCGGTGCGCGAAGCGCAGGGCGACGCGCTGGCGCGGGTGCTGCGGCTGGCCATCGAACGCAAGCGGCTGGAGGTTTCGGCCCGCCAGGCCTTTGCGAGCGACCTGGCCACCGGCCTGCCCAACCGGCCCCAGTTGCTGGAGCACATCACCCACCTGCTGGCGCTGCGCGAGCGCGAGCCGGCGCCGATGGCCTTGCTGGTATTGCGCGTGGAGGGCGTGGCCGCGGCCGAAAGCCGCCTGGGCGCCGAATCGGCCAATGTGCTCAGGCGCCAGTTGGCGCAGCGATTGCGCGCCGGGCTGCGCGCGAGTGACGTGGTGGCCTCGATCGGTGGCGATGTCTTTGCCGTGTTGCTGGCCTGGCTGGAGGCGCCGGAGGACGGCGATCAGGTGGCGGCCAAGCTGGCCCTGGCGGCACAACAGCCCTTCAATGTTGCCGGGCACGAGGTGTCGCTGTCGGTCGGGCTGGGCGTCAGCCAATTCCCAGGCAACGGCAGGCTGGCTGACGAGTTGCTGCGGCAGGCGATGGAGCAGGCCCGCGTTTGCGTGGCCAAGGCAAGCCGGGCGGATCGCATGCTCAATGCGCGCGAGGCCTGAGTTTCGCGCTTCTACCTTCGGCGCCAGCGCCACCAGCCCAGGCCCACCAGCGCCGCAAGGGTGAGTGCGGCCAGGGCCGCCCAGGGCAGCTCGGCCGCCGTGGCGCCGGCAGCGGGAACCGATGTCTCTGCCCGCGCGCCGCTGGCAAACGGGTTCCACGCGGCACCGCCCTCCGTTGCGGGCGCCTGAGCCGCCGGGTTCAGCCCGCCAGCGCTGAGCGCGCCTTTGCTCCATACCGCCGCCGCCGCTACCGCAACCAGCGGGACGCCGCCGCTGGTGACCGGTTGCGACGCATCGAACCACTGCCATGCGCCACCCCGCCTGGCCAAGGTCACCGGGCCCAGCCAGTCGGGCGGCATGGGTTGGTGCGCTACGCGCTGTGGCTGATCCTGGCCGATTTGCCAGCGGTGGACTTCCAGCCACGCAAGGCCCTGGTAGACGGCCTGCACCGCGATCAGCGCCGCGCCATCGTCGTCGAGCTGCAAGGCCAGGGGTTCGGAGGATTCAAGGCCGGTGGCCCGCATGACGCCTGCCTGACCGAAGGCGCTGTCGACGGCGCCATTGCCGCCGAGTCGCCACAACGCCGCCTGTTCGGCCGCTTCGGCGTCGATCTGCCCCAGCACCAACGCACTGCCGTCGGGCAGCGGCAGCAGGTCGGCGCCGAAGGCATCTTCCTTGGGCGAAGCGATCAGGCTGCGGCCTTGAGCCCCCCACGCCAGGTCGATGCGCCCATCGGCCAAGAAGCGCAGCACGGCGGGCGCCACGCGGCCTTCGGGCCCCAACGCGGCGCCCACCACCAGCAGGCGCCCGCTGCTGTCGACGCGGATCGAACGCGGCCCCGGACTGTCGGCGCCCAGGCTGATCACGACCCGGCCCGCATTGCCGAATTGCCGGTCCAGGCTGCCGTCCGGGAGGCGCCGCTCCAGGGTTTGCGCACTGCCGCCGGCCGTGCCGTCGGCAACGATGCCGACCTGGCGCCCGTCGGCCAGTTTGAGGCTCCAGCCCGCGGCCGCCGCAAGCGCGGCGCCGCAGGCCATCACGCCCGCCACCACCGAGCGCGCCGCCCAGTTCATGTCAGGATGTCACCCAGGCACAGGTATTTGATCTCGACATAGTCGTCGATGCCGTGGTGCGAACCCTCGCGCCCCAGGCCCGATTGTTTGACGCCGCCGAACGGCACCTCGGTGGTCGAGATCAACCCGGTGTTGACGCCCACCATGCCGTACTCCAGCGCTTCACCGACCCGGAAGATCCGCCCGATGTCGCGGCTAAAGAAGTAGCTGGCCAGCCCGAACTCGGTGTTGTTGG
The DNA here is from genome assembly GCA_031378125.1 of Methylibium sp. Classification (GTDB taxonomy): domain Bacteria; phylum Pseudomonadota; class Gammaproteobacteria; order Burkholderiales; family Burkholderiaceae_C; genus LGRD01. Next base: position 13,902 of record JANNDW010000181.1, read on the forward strand.
CCAACGCGATCACCTCGGCCTCGGTCTTGAAGCGAAACACCGGCGCCACCGGGCCGAAAGTTTCTTCGCGTGCGCACAGCATCTCCGAGGTGGCTTCGGCCAACACCGTCGGCGCAAAAAAGCGTTCGCCGATGCGCTGGCCGCCCACCACGAGCTTGGCGCCTTTGGACAAGGCGTCGCTCACGTGGGCCTCGACCTTGGCGATGGCCTGCGCATCGATCATCGGGCCCTGGTGGATGCCGGCTTCAAAACCGTTGCCGACCTTGATGGCGCCCACCTTGGCGGCCAGCTTGGCCACGAAGCTGTCGTAGACGCCGTCCTGCACATACAGCCGATTCGCGCACACGCAGGTCTGGCCGGCGTTGCGGTACTTGCTGACCATCGCCCCTTCGATGGCGCTGTCGATGTCGGCGTCGTCGAACACGATGAAGGGCGCGTTGCCGCCGAGTTCGAGCGAGAGCTTCTTGATCGTCGGCGCACATTGCCGCGCCAGGATGCGGCCGACCTCGGTGGAGCCGGTGAACGACAGGTGGCGCACCGCATCGCTTTCGCACAGCACCTTGCCGATGGCGATCGAGTTGTCGGCGTCGGCGCTGAGAATGTTCAGCACGCCCGGCGGCATGCCGGCACGCTGCGCCAGCTCGGCCAGGGCCAGGGCCGACAGCGGCGTCTGCTCGGCCGGCTTGATGATGACCGGGCAGCCCGCGGCGAGCGCCGGGGCCACCTTGCGGGTGATCATCGCAATCGGGAAATTCCACGGCGTGATGGCCGCGCACACGCCGATCGGTTGTTTGATGACGAGGTTGCGCTTGTTGTTGTCGGTGGTCGGGATGGTCTCGCCATAAACGCGCCGGGCTTCTTCGGCAAACCACTCCAGGAAGCTGGCGCCGTAGCCCACTTCGCCCTTCGCCTCGGCGAGCGGCTTGCCTTGCTCGGCGGTCATGATGCGGGCCAGGTCGTCGGCATGCTGGTGCAGCAGGTGGAACCACTTCATCAGGATGCTAGCGCGCTCTTTGGCGGTCTTGTTGCGCCAGGCTGGCCAGGCCTGGTTCGCCGCGGCGATGGCCGCATGGGCTGCGGCGGCGCCGAGATTGGCCACGTCGACCAGCTTCAGGCCGGTGGCCGGGTCGTTGACGGCAAACCGCGCGCCGCCGCGCAGCCACTCGCCGCCGACCAGCGCGTCGGTCTTCAACAAGCCGGGGTCGTGCAGCGTGGAGAGCGGGGATGTTTTCATGTCCATGGGTGGCGGTCTCCGGCGGGAATGGGGCAGTGCGCGCGCAGGCCATGACTGTACTGCGTTGCAGCGGGCCCGGCCGACCCATGGGCCCGCGGCGCGGCGGTGCACCGGCCCGGTAAAATCAACGGCCTGCGCATTCAAAGCAAGACTGCGCGTCACCTGAAAGCCCGTGGATGAAAGCCTCAGAAATCCGTTCCCAGTTCCTCCAATTCTTCGAATCCAAGGGCCACACCATCGTGGCGAGCAGCCCGGTGGTGCCGGGCGACGACCCGACGCTGCTGTTCACCAACGCCGGCATGAACCAGTTCAAAGACGTGTTCCT